>CAVWAD010000015.1:0-18938 GCA_963752955.1 uncultured archaeon | reverse complement strand
ACGCGCGTATCGCCTTCTCCAGTTCCTTCGCCCTCGGCCTGCTCCTCACCACGCCGACCACCGGGACCTTCAGGTCCTTGCCTATCTTGGTTATGTCGACGAAATTCAGCCCGGCAAGGGTTATGCCATGCACAGCGATGAGCCTTATCTGCTCCCTGAAGCGCGTGCCCTTTACCGCCCGCATTATCTTCTGGGTGGCGTCGTCCCCGTCTATCCCGACGCGGAAGGAAAGCACTCCCTCGACCTCGCCTTCCCTTCCCACGACACCCACGGCGAGGGAATCCCCGCCCTCCTTCCGGCTGAAGGCGGAGCCGTCAATCGCGAGTATCCTTATTCCCTTCTTCATCGTCACTTCTTAGGTATCAGCGCGGAGAGCTCCTTGACCTCCTCCTGCAGCTCCTCGATCGCCTTGAGCACCAGCGTCCTGGCGTTCCTCGTGGACTTCACGACGAGCCTCACGCTCGTGCGCTCGGGGTGGTCCTTCTCGATGCTCGCGAACTCGACGTCCTTGCCCTGCGCGACCTTCTCCCTTATCAGCTCGACGACGCCCCTGTCGGTCCCCTCGAACTCGGCCGTGAAGGCCTTTGTCTCATCCTCAATTATCTTGATCTGCACACAAAACACCCGAAGCGTAAGCACACGACAAAGCTTATAAATTGCAATTCATCAATAGTATAAATTGAATCGCTGTCCGCCGCTGCACGGTAATTAATGGCACTTCATATTTTTATAGCTTACCTGCTATAATATCCAGTGCGCATCCGGAGCGCGGCGCGCGCGGTCGGAGAAAGGTTGAATCAATGGCTAACGTATTCGAGGCTGATTCAGGAAGGCTGGTGGACGTAGCGGCCGCCCAGCTCGAAGTGAAGGGCATCGAGAGGCCCAAGTACATAGACTTCGTGAAGAGCGGCGCGGGGCGCGAGCGCATCCCGACGCAGAGGAACTTCTGGTACCTGAGGTGCGCGTCCGTGCTGAGGCAGGTCTACATAAACGGGCCGATAGGCGTGCCGAGGCTCAGGACGAGGTACGGCAACAGGAAGGGCCACACCATGCACAGGCACCACCACATGAGGGCGAGCGGGAGCATAATCTCCGACGCCCTGGTCGCGCTCGAGAAGGCGGGATACGTCAAGAAGGGAAAGAAGGGCAGGGAGATAACCCCTGCCGGGAAGTCCTTCCTGGACAAGATCGCGAACGGCCTGACGCGCGGTGCGTGAAGTGGCGGAGAAGGAGAACGACGAGCAGGCCGAAATGAAGAAGGCGGTCTACAAGCGGCTCAGGGAGATGCGGGCCGAGCAGCAGAAGAAGGCCCTCGCGCAGCGGCTCATGACGCCCGCCGCGTACGAGCGGCTCATGAACGTCCGCGTCTCGAACTACGAGATGTACTCGCAGCTCCTCGACCTGCTGATCGCGATGGCGCGCCAGAACAGGACCGCAGGGAAGATAACCGAGGAGCAGCTCAGGGACATACTGGCGCGGCTCACGTACAGGCCGGAGACGAGGATCGAATTCAAACGCAAGTGATATCATGTCGAAGAAGGGATTGAAGAAGAAGATGATGCTGGGCAAGAGGCTCAAGCAGAACCGCAGGTCGCTCCCCATACTGGCGACGCTAAGGACCCACAGGGGCAAGACGTTCAACAAGTTCTACAGGGAGTGGAGGCACAGGAAGCTGAAGCTCGGCGAGGTGAAGGAATGACCACGATGACGATAACGCTGAACCTGAGGAAGAGGCTCCTCAAGGTGCACATGCCCCACAGGAGGAAGAACGCGGCGAGGTACGCGAGGGAGGCCATCGCCAGGTTCGCCAAGGCGGACATAGACAAGATAAGGTTCGACAGCGCGCTCAACAGGCACCTCGTCGCAAATGTCGCGAGGAGGCCCGTCAAGTTCAAGGTCAGCGTCGAGAAGCTCGACAACGTCGTCAACGTCAGGCTCGCCGGCGCGCAGAAGCCCGCGGCCCCGGTCACGAACAGGGTCGAGGCCAAGGCGGAGAAGAAGCCGGAGGCCAAGGCGAAGTCGGCGAAGCCCGACGCCGCGAAGCCGCGCGAGAGCGGCAAAGCTTGATCGAAATGGGCGTAGCGAAGATGCAGATACTGGGCAACGACTACGTGGGCGCGTGGTCCGTCGCAACCGACAGGTTCTTCCTTCTGGGAAGCGAGGTCAACAAGAAGACCGCGGGGATCATAAGCGAGACGCTCGGCGTCGGGATAGTCAGGGCGCTAGTCGGGGGCTCCAGCCTGCTCGGCATATACGCCTGCGGCAACTCCAAGGGCGTGCTGGTCCCCAACCTGATGGAGGATCACGAGCTCAGGGAGCTGAGGAAGTCCCTGCCCGGGATACGGGCCGAGGTGCTGCAGACGGACCTCAACGCGCTCAAGAACAACATACTCGCGAACGACAGGATCGCGATCATCAACCCGAACTTCGGCCCCGAGGAGGAGCGCAGGATACGCGACGTCCTTGACGTAGAGACGATCAGGATGGAGATCGGCGGCTTCCACACCGTCGGCGCGAACAACATACTCACGAACAAGGGCTTCGTCCTCAACAACAGGGCGGACGAGGGGGAGAAGGAGAGGATAGAGAAGATCCTCGGCATGAAGGTCGAGCAGTCCACGGCGAACACCGGCTCGGTGAACATCGGCCTCTGCGTCGTGGCCAACTCCAGCGGCCTGATCGCGGGGGACTCGACCAGCGGGTACGAGCTCGCGAGGATCGCGGAGTCGCTCGACATAGAGTGAGCCGGATCAGAATTCGGCCGCGCCCCGCAAACCTATTTATTGCTTGGCTTCTCATCTGTTTCCGATAAGATGACCGAACTAAGGAAGATCGGGGTGCTCTCCGCGGCGAAGATATCCGGCGCAGTCGAGCTCGTGCTGGGGCTGGCGTTTGCGGTTCTGTTTCTGCTCGCGGGCGGGGCGATGGTCGCGTTCCTCGGTCCGTCGCTCTCCTTCCTAGTGGGCCTGGGCCTGATCGCCCTGCTGGTCGTCCCGATTGCCGCGTTCGTGGCCGCCTTCGTGGGGAACGGGATAGCCGCATTCCTCTACAACGTCGTGGCCTCCAGGATCGGCGGTGTCATCATCGAGATCAGGGGCAAGAGGCTGAACAGGGTGGGCGCCACATCGCTCGCCAAGTTCGGGCTGATCGCGGGCGCGCTGCTCGGGCTAGTCTCCGGCCTCGCGGCGGTTGCGATAGCGCTCGCCGCGCTCCCCGGCGCGTCAGGAGCCGCGGTGGCGGCCATAACGGTGGTCATCACGGTGGTGATCACCACGGTCATCTGCGGCGTCGGCGCGTTCCTGGCGGCGCTGATCTACAACGCCGCGGCCTCGGTCATCGGCGGGATCGTCCTCGACATCTCGGACGGCAGGCTCAAGGGAGTGGGCATAGCGCCGTACGCGAAGATGGCCGGCCTCTTCGGCCTGATCGAGGGCATCTTCATAGGGGTGATGTACGCGGCGCTGGGCTCGAACCCGGCCGCGGCGACCGCGCTGCCCTCGGAGGCGGTCGCGCTCGGGGCGTTCTCGATAGTCGCGTTTCCCATCGCGTACCTCGTGATCGGGATGGTCTGCGCTGCCTTCGGGGCGTGGCTTTACAACGGGTTCGCGAAGAGGATCGGCGGGGTCGTCCTGGAGCTGAAGTAGCGGGCGATGCGTGCAAGGACTAGACCTTCACGTACCGGTACCTGGCAAGTTCGCCTTCGATGTCGGAGTAGCTCTTGCCGCAGAGCATCCCTCCCGCGAGGAACTCCTCGTGCGTGACCTCTGCTAGGCAGAAGTCGGGGATTGCAAACTTCGCCATCTCCTCAATGCTGTCGAACTCGAAGTCCGCAAGGACCAGGCCTTTCAACTTCCCTCTGAACACATCTATCTCCGCGGTCCTGCCGTTGTAATTGTAATCGTACCTTGTTTTCCAGATTCTCTTTCCCACCATTGTCGAGAGTTCCCCGAACTCCTCCTCGCTCAAGGGTATGGTCTGCTCAAGCTGCCTGGAGGCGTCGCCTTCCTTCACAGGCTGTTTCTTGGTAATCGCCATCTTTTCTCCGGCTTTCCGTATCCTCAGGACTGGATGACGCGCCAAGGAGGGCAGGTATATGTCGAGCATCTCGCGCGACTCGCACCGCTCGATGCCTTTGGGCAGGCGCTTCACTAGATATGTCCTCTCGAGTTCTATCTCATCGACCATTTAACCCTCTTCCTTGCTCTCCAGTACCTGACAGAGTCATGTCAGCCTCCATCTTCTTCAGCAGGAATTCCGGCAGGGTGAATGCCGCGGAATGTATCCCCTGGTTGTAATATCTGGTCTTGAGGCTTTTCCGGTTGAGCTGGAAATCCTCGACCGGATGGTATCTCCTGGACGCGAAGAGCAGCACGAACGACCCGCCGGGCATCCTCTTTGATGCGAAGAAATACGGCATTACAACCGGGAATACCGTCTTCAGGTCGCGGTAGATGGAGACCCAGTTGGGCCTCGTCTCCGAATAGTGCGCCGTGGAGCCGTCCGTGACGAAGATGCCGTCATCGGCAAGGCGGTCGCGAACCGTCTCGAAGTACTCCGTAGCGAACAGGGGGAATGCGATGTTCTCCTTGCCTTCCTCGGTGTACGCGTTCGAGGGCGTGGATATTATCAGGTCGTAGGCCCCCTTCTTGTTCTTCAGGAAGACGGAGCCGTCCCTGATGAACACGCGCACCCGCGGGTCCTCCCAGGCGTCCTTGAAGTCGAATACCCTCTTGGACTCCCTCAGCACCTCGGGGTCGATCTCCACGACGTCTATCCGCTCAAGGTAGCCGTGCTTGACCAGTTCCTTGAGCGCGAACCCGTCACCGCCGCCCACGATCAGGACACGCCGCTTCCGGGGGCCGACGTTGAGCGGGAGGTGCGTGGCCATCTCCGTCAGTTCGTCACTCTCCTCCGCCTGCTCCATGACCCCGTCCAGTGTCATGATCTTGCCGAACTTCTCCGTCTGCAGTATCCTGAGCCTCTGGTACTTGGTCTTCCTGTCCACCAGGACCTCAGAATACGGGATGGTCAGGCCGTCCCTGTTGCGAAAAACGCCGCCCATGATAACAAGGTACTATCGGCGTTCATCCCTATAAAACTTTCCAGCATACCTGATTCCGGTGCGTGCCCAAGCGGGCCATGCGGTGGGCTTTAAATCGTTTGCAATCGCCTTACTAGCGGTGCTTGCTTGGAAGACATAGACGACGTCGTGGAATCGCTCAATGCGAAGGAGGCGCGGAAGATGAATGCGATCCAGAGCCGCGATGCGCAGTCCCGCCAGCAGGGGAAGGTGCGGATCGGGAGCGTCGAGGCGTTCTTCGACAAGATCGGCGTGGCCGCGGTGGCGCTGGAGGGTCCGCTGAAGGTCGGCGACATCATAGAGATAGGCACCGAGGACGACGCGATAAGGCAGCGCGTCGCGAGCATGCAGATCGACCGCAAGGACGTCCTCGAGGCGGGCGCGGGAGATTCCGTCGGGATAAAGCTGAAGCATCCCGTGCGGAAGGGGAGCGAGGTCTGCAGGATCGGATGAGAGGCAAGCCAAGTGAACTCAATGCCGATAAACTTTTAATATTGCCCCTTCAAATATATTCTGCGACCTGAAAGGCGACGGAGAAAAAGGAAACGATCGAGATGAGCGAGAAGGGAACTGGGTTCGAGATAAAGAATATTCCGACAGACAGGTGGGAGGATTTCAGGCGCCTCAGGCTGGAGGCGCTGAGGAGCGACCCTCTCGCATTCAGTCATTCGCACGGTGAGGAGATTGGCCTGGAGGAGGCCGAGTGGAGAAGAAAGATCCGCAACGTCCTCTTCGCCCTGTCGAAGGGCAGGCTGGTGGGCATGATAGGATACAGCTTCGGCGCCACCGCCAAGACCAGGCACGTCGCGGAACTGGACAGCTTCTACGTCAGCATCGACTGCAGGGGGAGAGGTGTGGGAGAAAGGCTGTTTAGGGGTGCGCTGTCCATGATAAGGAGGAACAGGGACATAATCAAGGTAAAGCTGGTGGTGAATTCGGAGCAGAAGGCGGCCATCAAGCTGTACGAGAAGGAGGGCTTCGGGGTGGTCGGCAGGCTGAAGAAGGAGGCGAAGGTCGGCAACAGGTTCTACGACAAGCTGATAATGGAGAAGCTGCTATGAGCCTGCCTGAAAACCAAGGCTCTTTTAGCGGCAGGGCGTCATCCTAAACGCGCCTACAAGTGAGACGGTAGCAAGATTGCCAATGTCCAGAATGGTGTCGCCGTTTTCCCTTTTCATGTTTATTGGATTGGGGTACGGAGCTTTAACGGTCAGCGAAATAGGGGAAGGGGCGTCTTTTCTTAAGAGCATAAATGGACTGTCGACTCTATCCTCCTTTTTTTCTAGTCCGAATCTTCCTCTGAGAGTAAGTACGATATCGGTGAAGACCCCGACAATGGTCGTCTTGCCGTTCTCGTTTCCCGATCCGCGGTCTGGAATACGAAAATAGTCTCCGCTTAAGATTGCAACCGTTCCGTCTCCGATCTGATTTGTCGAAATCTGTTCAAGGCGTGCCAATCCCGAAGGCGCCATTTGCAATTCCTGCTCAACCATATTACCACGCATTTGTTACATTTCTCGCCTTTATAATTGTATGTAAAAAATCTGCGATAAATAAAAGGGGATTTTGTGGTGCTTGCGAGCGCGACGCCGATGCATCGGACCGCCGCGAGGCCGTCAGAGGAATCGTCTTTTATACCCTCCGTGCCAATCTCTACTTCAAAAACTGATCCAATGGCAGACAGGCGAGCGATGGAGAGGGACTTCATGCGCGACGAGCTGCGCGACAGCGCAGTCTACGCACGCCTCGCCTCCGAAGAGACCGACCCCGGAGCGAAGGGGCTCCTCCTGATGCTCTCCAAGACTGAGAGGAGCCACGCCAGGGAATGGCGGGCCCTGCTGGGCGGGCGGGCAAGGGGCGCGCGCCCCTCGTTCATGCTGGAGGCGAAGATCCTTGAGATGCGGATCGTCAGGAGGCTCTTCGGCATAGCCTTCGTAGTCAAGTACCTGGAGAGGCACGAGAGGTACGGGCTCGACAGGTACAGGGCCGCGCTCGGGAACCAGTCCCTCACCGCGGGTGAGCGGAGGCACATACGCAGGATAATAGATGAGGGAGCCGGCTACGAGCGCACGCTCGTGAGGCAGGCCCAGGCCTACAAGGGAGAGCTGGTCCACTCGCAGTCCATAATTCTCGGGCTCAACGACGGGCTGGTCGAGGTGCTGGCCCTCGTGGCAGGCATCGCGGTGGTTGCCACGTCGAGCCTTATGGTCGTCGCGCTAGGGCTGCTGGCGGGCGTCTCCGGCACGCTCTCCATGGCCGGCGGGGTCTACCTGTCTGCGAAGTCCCACGAGCTCGTAGTGACGCAGTCTTCCGAGAACGCGAACAAGCCCAGGAGGGAGGCGGCATACACCGGATTCTGGTACCTCGTGGGCGCGCTGGTGCCTCTGCTGCCCTTCGCCGTCGGCATGACCGGGCTGGAGGGCGACTTCCTCTCGATGGTGCTCGTCGGCGTCGCGCTCGCCGTCGCGTCCGCGGTGATAGCGATAATGAGCGGGACGAGCATAAGGAAGCGCACGGTCGAGATGGTCGCGATCTCCCTCGGCGCGGCGCTCGTGACGATAACAATAGGGGTCCTGGCCAGGCAGTACTTCGGGTTCACGATATAGGAGTGCGGGCGCACAGCCGCGCTCCTGTGGCGGGGATTTAAACCTTGCATTCCAATTAGGTCCATGGAGAATTTCCTGTCCCTGGCGAGGGAGAACGGGTTCACCCTTCCCGACTACGGGAACAGCAACCTCTCGGTCCTGAAGGGCATAGTGGACGGCAGGGGGGGCAGGGCCGGGGACAAGGGGAAGAAGATATTTCTGATAATCGACGGGCTGGGATACAACCTGATGAAAAACCTGCTCGCGGACTGCGGCGCGAACCCCCTGCTAGCGGATTCCAGGCTGGAGAGGATAAGCACCGTATGCCCGTCGAGCACCGCCTCCGTGATCAGCTCCTTCGAGACCGGCCTCACCACCTCGGAGCACGGCATCGTCGGCTGGGACGTCTACTCGAAGGAGCTCGGGATGACGATCACCACCTTCCGCGACGCACCTCCCATCTGCGAAGACTTCAGGCTTGGCGAGATGGGAATCCGCGGCATCCGTCCGGACCCGATCCTGTTCAAGCGGGCCGCGGCGAAGGGAAGGATCATGCTGCTCCATCGAAAGCCCACCGGAATCACCGCAAGGTACGGTGAGATAGGAAACGGCGACTGCGATTACTATGCAGACCGGCGGGAGCTGCTGGCGAGACTCAGGAATGCGATAAGCGGAGACAGGCACGATTTCATATACGCGCATTATCCCATGATGGACCGCCTGCAACACGAGCATGGCCCCTCTTCGGGAGAAGTGAGGCGCGGCGTGCTGTCGCTCTTCTCAGATATGAGGAGGGCGCTTCTGTCCACGCTTAAGAAGAGCGACTACAATCTCGTCATAACCTCGGACCACGGCCAGGTGGACACCCGTAGGCTATTCGTTGTGGACGGCAAGAGCGAGATGATGAAGCACCTTTCGGGCCCCCCGTGGGGCAGCAAAAGGATGCTCTTCGTTAACGCGGCCCAGGGGAGGGAAGACGCGCTGATGAGCCACTTCGAAGAGAAGTACGGGGGCTTGATGCTTCTCGTGGAGAGCGATTCGGCAATACGCTCGGGGCTCTTCGGAAAGAAGAGGGTCGCCGACGCGCTCAGGCACAGGTTCGGCACGCACATGGCGGTAATGAAAGGCAAGGACATGATGCGCTACGAGTATCCGTACGAGCCGCCAAGGAGGCCGCAGTACCAAAAGGGCTCACACACCGGCCTCTCCAGGGAGGAGATGGAGGTGCCGCTGATAGTCTACTGACCGGCGGATATCGAAGTGCGGTGCACAACATGGACGTGTTCTTCGTAACTTCCAACAGAATAAAGTTCGGCATCGCAAAAAGGACGCTCTCGCGCTACGGGATACGCCTCAGGCAGAGGAAGCTCGATTTCATCGAGCCGCAGACGTTCAGCATAGACGAGGTGGCCGTGGAGAAGGCAAGGCAGGCCATGAAACGCATTAGGGACAGGTTCATCGTCGACGATTCAGGTTTTCAGATAGACGCGCTCAGGGGCTTCCCCGGCGCGCTGACCAAGGACGTCCACCGGCTGCTCGGCGACGGCTGCTTCATGAAACTGTTGAAGGGCGAGGAAGACAGGGGCGCACTGTACGTCAACGTCCTCGTCTTCGGGGACTCGGCGACCGGCGAGCTGAGGTTGTTCCACACGTTCGTGAAGGGCGCGATAGCGATGCGGCCCGCGGGTGACAGGAGGATCGGCTGGGCCATAGACAGGATCTTCATTCCCTCTGGCGGGAGGAAGACGCTGGCCCAGTTCAGCGACAGAGAATGGGCCGTCTTCTGGGAACGGTTCAGCAGGAACATGCACTACAACAGGTTCGGCATGTGGGCTAGGCGCAGGTACGGCACTAAGAGAGCTCAATCAAGGGCTGAGCGGCAAAGAAATGCGTAGACAATCCGCGTTCAATAGGAGCTAGTTTCGAACACAATCCAAGAGGGGCCGATAATTCTTGCAGGAGGGGTATCAGTCCAACCTTAGCGCAGTTAGCAGTTCGACATACTTCTCATCGAAATCGTTTTTCTCACCTTCACGTAACATTGCGTACGTCATATACACGTATTGTATGACAGGGTCCCCTGACCTAGCTGCGGCGCGTCCGCCACCGTTAACCCAGATTGGCAGCACCTCAAACCAGAGGTAATCGATGTATTCCCTGAGCTTCCCAGCTTCGGTGTCATCAATATCTATGAGCTTGAGCGCGGCAGCCAGTGATCCAAAGTCCCTGAATGCGTCGCCGGCTGCCTTTTCATGCTCTTTATGACGTATGAAATCCCTGTACTTTACTGGCTCCAGCGCCCTCATGACTGCGTTATGAGCCGCGCCTCCTGCCAGGTCATATATGTCGCTCCACGCGCCAAATTTATTTGCTCCAGTGGCGATATCGCGTGCTGTCTTATTGCCAACTGCAATGCGCTTGTCCAACGTTCCTGCTCTATATATCGCCAAGTCCCTGGAATTGTCAAGGTTGTCTGTGAGAGACACGTCAACGTACTTTCCGATGAACGACCTAGTGAGTTTGAAGAAGTGAATCTCAGGTATCAATTCAATGATGGTGCTAGGCCTAAGCAGGTCCTTGGGAATCGCGTCTATTCTGAGTTCTTTGACTTTCGTAGCGTCCATCATCTTATTCCTCGATACCTAAGTTTTGATTTTCCCCGTATTTAACTATTGGCTTGTAATATCGCCGCGCGGCCGATTTGACGTCTGGGATGCCCTGGATTTCACATCGCGTAAAAAACTCTAGGTATGCTTATATAGGCTGGAAACACAGCACATCCGTGGAAGAATGAGCTGTGGATCACATGAACGTACCGAGCACGCCGTCGCGCCCGCCCAGGACGCGAAAAGGACAGAAGAGCTGAACAGAGCAATCAACAACCAGATCATAACGGTCCTGTATTCTCTCAACGAAGGTGTCAACGGCGGCGAGCTGGTATGCCTGAAAGGCAGACTCGAGAAACTCGAAAAGCGGCAAGTATACCAAGAACAGCAGTTCCTTTGCACGGGCGTGGCGAAGAAGTTCGAAGGCGCGCTCATGAACGGAAAATTCAGGCTTAGCCTTCGCGATTGGGCCTACATAGACTGGCGGCGCATATGGTCGGTCCTCATGACCGACAAGGCCGTTTTTCCTGACAACATATATTTCAGGCACCGCATCGCCGCGTGCCTTGCATGCGCATACGCGGCGAAGGACATCGACTCTTCGGTATGGAAGGGAATCGCCGGGCAGGGTTTTGGACATCTGCGGCGCGGACGATATGGATCTAATGGACAAAGGATTCGGCGAACTGGAGGTGCTTGCGAAAAACGACCGCGATAACGCGGATAGGTTCAGGGAAGGGCTGCAGGCGGTGAACAGGAATCTGGTCGAGATCGGCCGATCTGTCGAAAGCGCCAGCAATCAGAGGGACGACGTGCTGAGTGAGATACTCGAGAATGCAAGAAATGGGCTCACTCTGATACCACCGTTGTTTCACACTCCGCGCACGCCGCGGCAGGCGGCCGAGGAATGCGCCAGGAGCTGACAAGCCCAGAGTGGGCAAAAGGACGGCTCCGGAATTATTTGCTCTCAATGTTGATTTGGAATTCCGCATGGCAACTGGCTATCTCGCCACTGTTCTAATCGGCGTCCGCACGTTGCGCTCCACGGTGCGCGGCAATTCCGCCTCGGTAAGCAGGCTCCTCAGGCCGAACCGCGGCCGGTCCCCGAAAGTGGTGAAGCGCACCATTGGCGCGTTATTCTTTGTGACGAAGGAGTCGGCTTCCTCGTGGAGACTCGCAAGCTCTCTCTGCAGGTCCCTCATCCGGCGCCCGTACCCCGGGTGTCGAAATGTGCCGCGCACCAGACAGGCGAGCGAGGGAAGGGCGGAGCCGGAGTCGCGCTTCCTCAGCGCCTCCTCCCCCGCCTTCCTGGCATCCAGCTCAGCCTGCGTCTCATCAATCTGCCTTTTCAGGAGTCTCAGGTTGACAGCAGCCTCTCCCCGGAACTCGCAGGCTGTGTATTCGACCAGGCCGTTTATGTGCTTCGCAAAATCCACGCTGTCCATGTGTATTAGCGCCGAGAGGGGTACCTGTGAGAATATGCGGATCTTAACTACGTAGTATTCCGGAGCCTGTGGGTGTCGCTCTCGTGCGTTTTTGATTTCGTCTCCTTGTTCCGGCATCTGATTCACAATCTATTATGCTTTCCGCCTATAAAAGCGTTATTCGCTATTGATAAAGTCAAGAAAACGTCATCTATAAATACTATTGTTTCCATATCATCATAGGATGATTGGGTGACTATTTGCGACCACTGCGGCTCTAAGGATATTGCGAAGAAAGGTATGCGCTACAATACTTCAGGCGCGAAGCAGAAATTCTTCTGCCACAACTGCAACACCTGGTTTGTAATTGATGACGGATTCAAATGGATGCATTTCAACCCTAAAGATATTGTCCGTGCCTTAGACGAATACGCAGATGGAGCGTCCTTGAAAAAGATCCAAAAACATCTATCGCAGCATGACGATGTTGAGGTTTCAAGGTGGACAATCCGAAACTGGGTGGTAAAGTATGCCTATCTTTTAAAAAAACCGAGACGAGATTTGGTGTTCCAAAGATTAAGGGCCGCATCCATTACGACGAAAAATATGTAAGAGTGAAGGGCCATTGGGAATTTAGGTTGACTGCCCTCGATAACAAGACCAAGTTTGTCCTTGCGGATGATGTTGTCGTTGATAGGACAATCGCTGCCTGCCTTGCCTTTCTAAGAGTCATAAAGGTTTGGTGCTATGCCCAGATATTGGAACGCTATCGAAAAGAGCGAACGAAACCTTTTGGGAAAAGGCACCTGATAACATTCGTCTCGGATAAATTTGCCATCTATAAAATTGTGTGGAAGAAACTGTTCTATGGGGTTACGGAACTTAAATTTGGCGTTCCGATTGCGTGCAAGAAATATGGACGGGAACACAATAACAATCCAGTGGAACGGCATAATAGAGAGATTGGCAGAAGAGTCGAAGCCCTTAACGTATTCCAGACGCACCAAGGCGCATCTACAACATTGACCCTTTGCAAATTCATATACAACTATGTCACACCGCACAATAGTCTTGGTGGTAGGACCCCTGCCGAAGCGGCAGAACTAAATTTGTCTCTTGGTAAGAACAAGCTCTTAGACCTTATCCATCTAGCACGAAAGATAGAGATGACGAAATATTGACTTTATCTTCGCTATTTGTCTTTTTCAGGTGGGTCCGCGGCAGGTTATTAAGTCAGCGACTCCCTATCAAGTCAGGTGACGCTTGATGTCGAAGGCGCGCGGCTCGGGGCGCTGGATAGGCCGAGTCGACACGGTCTCCACCTTCCCGCCTCCCGGGACATTCACGAAGTCCTCAGAGGAGATCGCCAGCACGATGGCGCGCCGCGATATCTCGCCCAAGGGAATAGGCTCTGCCGTGCGGATGATCCAGTACTTCATCAACCGCTCCGGGAGGAACCTCACCGCGGAGCGCCGGCGGGCGCTCGAGCGCGCAAAGAGGACCCTGCAGGATATGGAAAGGCGCGCGTCCCGTTAAAATTACATGCCGTTCGCGTTAGATATCCTCTTGATTTCTCTACTTGTTTGCGGCGGACTCAGACATGGAATGAGCGCCTGACTTGGATCATGCGCTCTACCGCCTCCCGCGCCTCAGCCTCTCCGTCGCGCTCGATCTCTGCCAGCACCTCCAGAGGACTGGCGAGCAACTGCGAGGCCGTGGCTCCAAAGTCCAGTTCGTTCCTGTCCAGCGCGATCGCGCCTATTGCCAGCGCAACGTCCCTCTTCATCTCATCGGGCTCCTGTATCGGCGCCGAGGTGTCGAATATGACGCCCACCCCCCCTCCGGCACTTAGTTATATCCATCCCTGTGCAATTTTCCAAATATGCGAGTATGCTTCCCGCGAGCCTCTTCGGGTCAGCCTCCGGTCCGAGCGCCGAGTAGCCATCGAAGAGATAGGCCCCTGTCTCATTGGCGCTCTCCAGAAGCACGTCGGCTCTCTTAAATGGAGTCTGCTCGCGGTTGCGGGTCTTACCAAGCATCGCACCTATTTCTAAGGAATAGCAGGTGTCCCAAGTCATGTTCCGCTCCTGACCCTGGGCAACATGGTACACCTCATGTCCTACCGTACCTGGGCGCACGTCGCACGCGCCGTACACTTCCACGCAGGCGGAGCCGGGGCTTTCGGAGAGTGTCGCTCGCATGCCTTTCAGAGGGGGGAGTATCGCAAACGAAGGCAGCCGTAGTATCCTGACGCCAGTGATGTCGCGGATAAGCGATGCCGCATCCTCCACCATCACTTCCCCACTCCGAAGCATCCCGTCTTCCCTAAAGGCGCAGCCGCAGGCCTTCTGATCAGGCGGGATTATTGATTGCACGCCGCATGCCAATCTCTTTGTCTTCCTGTCCGCCATCTCACCGTGCTTGCCATATCGAGATTCCCTCTTTAAATACATTGGCGTGAAATCCGCCGCGGACAGAAACTCTTTTAGGCCTTCAATGTCATGGCTATCCGTGGTCATTTGTACAACGCCTTCATAATCCACGGAGCCTTCTCCAGCCCCGGGTCCAACTGGTTCCCCTGGCTCAAGGGGGAGCTCGACGGCCTTGGGATAGAGACCACGGTTCCCGAATTTCCCACGGGAGACAAACAGAGCCTCTCCAGTTGGATGGCGACGTTCGAGAAGCAGATAGATAGGATCTGCGACAAGACCCTGCTAATCGGGCACAGCCTGGGCCCCGCGTTCATACTGGCCGTCCTTGAGAAGTTGGACGTGCGGATCCCCGCCGCCTTCATGGTCGCACCCTTCTTCGAGCCGATCGGAATCGAGAAGTTCGACAAGGTCAACGATACCTTTCTGAACAGGAGCTTCGACTGGGACAGGATAAGGAAGAACTGCGGTGAGTTCTACGTCTACGCCTCGGACAACGACCCGTACGTTCCGCTCGAGATAAGCAAACGTGCCGCCCGCGACCTCGGCGCGGAGCTGAGGCTCGTCCCTGGCGCGGGGCATATCAACTCCGGATTGGGATACCTTAGGTTCGAGCGGCTATTGGATGACATAAGGGCGGTGACTGCCTCCTTCCGTCCGATTTAACGCCAATGCTTTTAAAGCACCCGAATAAAGATACTTGTGAGTCCCATGCCGGCCTTCAGATCTGGAAAGATATCAAGTCAAGACGCAGCCGTGCCCGCCAACGCCATCACAGTCATGGGCACGCAGATGCCCAGAAGCGGCGAGCTGAGGGAGAGGGAGGACGGTCAGCGTTCCCCGAGGTACGCCTGCGCCAGCTATGAGAGCCCCTACGGCGACCTCTACGCCATGTGCCAGATCTGGCCGGGGAGGCCCGCCGGCTTCGGGAGGGGACTGAAGGAGACCAGGGGCAAGGTATATGTGGGGAACGGGAGCGTAAAGACATGGTACGACGTGATTCATCCGGGCAACGACAAAGCACGCGGCTACGCCGAGATCACGGCCGCCCACTTAGGCGGCTGGAGCTTCGAGCGCCATGACGACCGCGTGGATATTTCCTTCATCAGCGACAAGGGGTTCAAGTTTGACATAGCCTCATGTCTCGTCGGCGATGATTTTGTGAGTGCGTGCAAAGCGTTCGGTGAGCACGGCCGCTCAAGCGTATTCATATCCGAGGAAGTGTTGGACACGGCGAATGCCCTCTTCGGCGCGCACAGGTATACGAACGCCTGGGCGATCTCGGCAAGGCTCGCCTACGGCGACGCGTTCGCGGAGTATGACTGCTACGGCTACGGCGACGGACGGGATGCGTCCCTGGTCAACAGGGCGTGGATGTTGCTCGCAAGAGGGAGGGAAAGAGATATCGTGGACCCCCGGCGCGAGGCGGATATCACGGCAATCAGGAGGAAACTCTCCGAGACGGACATCGGACCGGAGGAACGGCAGAGGCAGGAATCTGAGTTTCTGTCACAGCGGGAGATAGAAAGAGACTTTACAAATCTGTCAGTACACCTTTCCATAGAACTCGCCAAGGCAGCTCGCGACTCTGTCGCGCGGAATGGCGGACGGAATTGCAAGAAACACTAAGGCTGTCAAGTCGCCACCCCGCGGCTCATTTAACGCCAACGTTTTTATAACCTGGAAACCCTGATGTGTCAGTGAGAACGTGGGAGGAGGAGCGGCATTTTGGGGAGACGCACGGTCATGCGGGAATGCGAGAACCGCCCAGCCGTTGGAAAAGTCGAAAGTCCCGGCCGAGATGGAGCGGACAGGATACTGGTTGCTGGTAAACGTCTTCACGGATCGGTACGGGCTATCGTTTGACGACAGAAAGAGGATATATTGCGGCGTTGCGGACAACCCGGACGGGACGAAGAGCGTCAGGTGGCGCGAGTCTGGATTTTGGGGCTCAGAAAAGAAGGAGGGAAGATTCGCGGACGTGCGGCGCACTGAGGCTCGCGATGCCGACGGATTCTGCCTGCCCGGCGCCTCCGCGATATACGTGAAGCCTGTCTTCAGCGACATCGTAAAGCAGGCCCTCAGGGACACCGGGGAACTCGCGAAGGCCGCCGCCAAGCCGGACGGCCCCGCGAAGGCGACGGCCGATGCCAGTACCAAGGCCAAGTCCGTCTTTTCAGAGATCCTAGAGAAATTAGGCGAAGCCGCCCATTACGCGCCCCCCTTCTGACTGTACGGCCTTGGCGAGCGGATTTAACGCCAACGCTTAATAATCTGTATACTGTATACAGTATATTGATAATATGAAGACCATAATGATAAATGATGTCGTGTACGAGAAGCTCTCCGTCGTCAAGGACAACCGCAGCTTCAGCGAGCTGCTCGGCGAGCTGCTTGCCGAATCGAGGGCCGCGAGGCTCTATACGCTCCGCAAGTATTTCGGAGTAGTGGGGGACAAGGAGGCGAAGGCAATGCGCGCCGCATCGAGAAAGATCAGGAAGGAACTGGTGATTAGATGAAACTGCTCATGGACACCTCCGCCATAATCAGTTACGTGAACGGCGACGGGAGGGTACTGCAGGAGATGGAGAAGGCAGAAAGCGTATGCACGAGCTCGTTGTGCGCATACGAGACGCTGGTGGGTTCGCAGGACGAAGTAAAGGTCGAACGCCTGGTCGCCGCGCTGACGCCCCTGCCCTTCACGTTCAGGGATTCCAGGCGCGCGGCAGCGATCTACGCGAAGATCTCGAAATCGGGCCGCAAGGTAAACGTGATGGATGTCCTCATATGCTCCCAGGCGGTGGAACGAGGGCTAGCGGTATTGACTGGGGATAAGGACTTCGCGAAAATAAGGGATGCGTCGAAGCAGGGTTTCGATATAATTCTGATCTGACGACTGCAGCATCAAATCAATGAATTAAGTGTTCGGGCAGTAAGTCTTGGAATTTCTCAGACATTCCCGGCAGGACGATTTCACGCCAACGTTTAAGAATACTGGAAATGGATGTATTGTGATTATATGGCTGAAACGTCTTCGGCGAAAACGCCCGAAGTGCTCATGGACGGCAGAAGCGTTCTCGGATATAAACTGCTTAGCGGAAAGATAGACGTCTATGATACTGCACCCAATATGTACAAATCAGCAGTGCATATCAGGGTGATTGAGGACAAGGCGCCAGGAAGCCCTATACATCCCTACTCCATGGCGCATCCGGCATTCTGCGGCGATGGGCGGTTCAGCATCTTCTGCGGCGTCAAAGAACCGATCGAAGGGCAAGCCTGGGTGAAGCTGCCGGATTCTTACACGGTCACGGGCTATTGCTGGTTGAATGAAAAGCAGGCGCAGGACAACCATATGAACGAGTCGTCCCTGTGGATCCTGACGCAGGTCGACGGCCAGCGCGGCATGTACATCATACCGGACGGGCGCGCCATGCTGGAGGAGCGTAAAAAATCGTTCTTCGGCCTGTCAAGAAAGAATCCTCAGCGCGATCTTCCCCGCATGCTTCTCGAGAACGCAGAAGGAAGGTGGGTTCCCAGTTCTGGGCTCGTCATGGAGAAATTACCGGTAAAGAACCTTGCGTGACGGATTCTGTTGGAATTTCTCAGACAGTTCCAGCAACGGCGGATTTCACGCCAATGTTATTAAAACCCTTGAGAGAAGGTAGTTGCGAGTGATGCTATGTCGAAGGGAGCAGATAGGATCAAGGTCATTACAGCAGATCGAACGGAGCAGGGAGCGTCTCGCGAGGTCATCGCGGTGCTCTGCAACCAGATGAAGCCGGTCAAGCGACTGTCCGACGGCCTCCATTACGTCTCATATGAGGGCAGGAGCCCGCTGCTCGCGGAGTTTAGGCGAAACCAGCCTGAACCGCAGGACGTCCTCCTCAGCGAGCTCAAGCCATACGAGGTTGCGCCGTACCTGATGGAGTATACCGAGACCTTCCAGTTCGGCTTCACGTTCCCCAAAGACCCGGTCACGGTGACCGTCGGAGAGCTCGTCCGCCAGATGCACGCCGTCCTAAAGCCGGTGGCTCTGGGCAAGGTCATGGCGTACGAGTTGCCTCCGCTGCTGCAGGGTGGGGAGAAGATCGCCATCCCAATCTACAGGGCGCCGTGGATAGATCCCGACTACGCGGTGATCAACGAGGGCTCAAGGAAGGAGGTCAAGGCGAAGGACCCGTGGGAGCCGTACGAGCTGCGGAATATACGGCACCTCATAAGCGCGGTAGAGCTTCCGCGAAATGCGATTAAGACGCTTATCGACTGATTGGATGCGGTCCGGCGTCGAAAGCGGGCTGAAGTCAGAAGCTATCGTCTGTGAAACAGACAGTCGGAACTCTCGAAATAGAGAACCAACTTCAGGAAATTGATGGGATTCCTTTTGAGATCACGCAATTTCCGATAGATGGAAAGTCCCTTTATAATTTTGCTGAAAGCAAAACAGGCTCATACTCATGGAAAACAGCAAGTGTGCTGTTGAAATCCCCCATCTTCCATGGCCGTAGAACGAAAACACCTTTCCGAAAAAGCTTAGGTTCCGATTTCATGGAAGTTCGGGGCTCCTGGTGAGCCCATCCCACTAAAGCGCCAAAAGAGGTCCAAAGAAACGCCTTTTCATCGTGAGGCGTTTTTTCTGCTATGGTTATGGAATCTGTGATTTGTTTACCATGCAGATGGTAACTCAAAACATCTGTCGGAAAGTTCCGGTAATAAGTTACTCCGACGACAGAAATAGCGCTTAATTTGCGATTGCAGCGAGGATAAATTTCGCTTTGATAATTTGTATGGTCGGAGAGAGCCCGCGTGTGAAC
>CAVWAD010000014.1:0-8492 GCA_963752955.1 uncultured archaeon | reverse complement strand
TATCTCGAACGACTTCCTGTCCACGCTCTGCCTTATGGTGGAGAGCTGCAGCACTATCTCCTCGGGCTGGGTGCCCTCGGTTATCTGGATCTTCTTGACCGCGAGCCAGTTCTTGTACTTGGCGATGAACTCTACGGAATCGTTCTCAGACATGCAACACCTAAGCGTCAGTCTGCAGCAGGTAGTATCCCGCCGCCTTCTCCCTTGCGACCCTCTTGATGATCCCCTTCTGCGCCATGAGCACCATGGCGTTGGTCACTAGGCCCTTAGGCCTGTTCGTCTTCTTCGTGATGTCCTCGGCCGTCTTCAGCGCGCTGTCCTTGGTGGCGCCGAGCTCCTTCATCGCATTCACTATTAGTCTCTCCAGAGGGTTTAATTCTACCATTCAATCAACTTCATGCAACATGAATCACAGGTCACTTCTTGACCCTGAGCTCCTTGCGCTTCGGCCTGAGGTACTTGGACCCGCACCTCCTGCACTTCTCGGCGCCCGCCCTGTTCCTGGCCTTGCACTTCTTGCATATCCATATCTTCGTTATAGCTTCGTCAGCGAGCGGAAATTTTCCCATTATTAGGCACCGTGAGGTTCAAGCTTTCGGAGAATGTCTTGCAATTGCTAAATCGCGCAACAGGTCCTTTCAACTAGAATAGTAGAGATATGGAATAAAACAAATATAAAACCATGCGCTCCGCTTACCGCGCCGTAAGATACGGATCTGGAAGTTCGATTCCAATCTTAGACTCCGGCATTTATCGAGAGAGTCTTGCAATAACTCGAAAATCGGAAAGAGTATGGCCGTAACCTTCCAGTACTCCGCGGCCTACAGCAATATTTAAATATGATGGAGATGACAAAGGGCATGGGCGACACCATGCGTGAGAATACGGTACCTGTGGGAATAGAACGTGGAGCGCCAGCAATGCAAAAGCTTACTGGTATTCTTAAACCCGCATCTGGAGATGCGATTATAAAGGAGAAAGAACTGCTAAGAGAACGGCTCACACGGCAGGAGCAAAGACTGATAGAACTTGATAAGGCACTGCGGCAATTTGCGAATGCTCGTAGAACTGCACCTGCAGATAAGATTCAGGTTATAGCACAGAAAGAAGCAGAGCTGGAAGGTCAGGAGAAAAAACTGATAGAACTTCGTGTGAAAGAACTTATGGCCCTTCATAGATTGTCCTATGAGCAGGAAGCGACAACAATGCAAAAACTTACAGAGGCGTGTATGACCGCACTTGGAAAGGCAGTCGAAGGGGCAACCGGACCCGTTTTCAATGTGTGGGAGTGCCGAAGCCTCTTTTGGGAGGTAGGGTGCTACTTGTTCTCGCGGCCTGACGAGTCAAGTAAGTGGAACTTTGTAAAAAAACAAGGGCATCCCGTAGCTGACTTTGGGCCAGAGGAAGTGGCTGTCGGTCTGCCTGGCATGAAAAACGCGCTGTGACTGGGCGGGCTTAGCCCCCTTCTTCCGCGCATACGATGCGGCGATGGCGCTGCCGTGTCTGACAACTAGCCCGTACTGGCCGCATTATCGCGGAGCGTTTAGTTTTGGAGATCTCCTGACTGGGTACGCGTCAGAAAGCGCGAGACGGCCCTACGCATCCTACTCGAAGACGATATCGAGGCTGGGCTTCAGCGGCATGGCCCTGCCCGCCCTCTCGGATTTCGACTGCGACTCCTTCCCGACCACGACGGCGCAGCCCAGCTGCCTGCCGAGGTAGTCGCCCGCCTCGCTTAGGCTCTCGAACTCGTCCTGCTGCGACACCGTCACCTCCGCGAGCTGGTTCGCCCTCTTGGCCAGCGAGCCCACGAACTTCGACGCGGCCTCCCTGTCGATGTCCTTCTCCCTCTTGATCTTCTGCATGACCTTCTCCACGCTCTTCTCCTTCGCCAGTTCGTTGATGAGCGCCCTCTTCCAGTCCTCCGCGACCGCGATCCTGAGCTCCTTCGCCTTCCTGCCGCCCTTCCTCTGCATCAGCGCCATGACCTGCCTCGCGTCCTCGACTACCTTGGCCACGAGCTCCTCCCCCGCCTCGATCCCTTCGTTTATCATGCCCTTGTCGGCCTCCGGCCACTTCTCTAGCGACGAGAAGGTGTCGTTGCCTAGCGCGTGCCACAGCTCCTCCGAGAAGTGCGGGGTTATCGGCTGCAGCATCAGCGCGACGACGGTCAGGTAGTCCCTCGCGACCAGGCCGTTGCCCCCTCCCCTTGCGAAGTATCTCTTGAGCTCCGTCGTCGAGTTGTACAGCACGGATATCGCCGCGTCCCTGAGCTCTAGGCGGTCCATCGCCGCGGTGGCCTCCTCAACCTTCCTGTTCAGCCTCGAGTACAGCCAGTAGTCGATGCGTCTCAGCTCGCCGGTCTCGAGGTCTCCCGACCTCTCCACCGCGTCGCTGAGGTACTGCATCCTGCTCTTCACGCCCTCCAGCGCGTCCGCGCTGAACTCCGAGTCCGTGAACAAGTCCGTGCCCGCGACTTCCAGCACCCTCAGGGGGTCCGCGCCGTACTTCCTGAGGCCCTCCATCAGCGGGACTATGTTGCCGAGGCTCTTGCTCATCTTCTCGCCCTCGTAGTTCACGAGCGCGTTTGTGACGATCTGCTTGGGCCAGTACTCCCTGTCGAAGACCGCGACGTGGTTGTATATGTACATGGTGAGGTGGTTGAATATCAGGTCCGAACCCGAGTGCCGCGACGTGTCCTTGTACCAGTAGGCGAAGGACTCGCTGCACCTCTTGATCACGGCGTAGTCGATGCCCGTGGACTTCGCGACGGCGTCGACATCACCCTTGCCCCTCATCACGTACTCGAAGAATTCCGGCTTCAGGGATTCGACTGGAAGGTTCCTTATTATGTGCGAGATGGTGTAGAACGCGGGGTATATCGTGGAGTCCGAGAGCGACTCTATGATGTAGTTCCTGTCAAGCGGGAACTTTGTGCCCAGGCCCCTCGACCTTGCCACCGCCCTCAGGTCTATCCAGTCTATTGCGGACGCGTACGCGTTCTTGACCTTGTCGGGCAGTATGCTCATCTTCGCGAACGCCTCCTTGGCCAGCCCCTTCCACTCGGGATCCCCGTAGTTGAGGAACCACTGCTCGACGACCTTCACGACCACCTTCTCGCCGCACCTGCAGAAGACGGGGCTGTTCGTGAGGGAGTAGACTTTGAATGCCTTGCCCGCCTCCATCAGCCTGGCCTTTATCTTATCGCGCGCCTCGGGCTCGCTCATTCCCTTGTACTCCTCCACTAGCATTGTTCCCCAGTGGGATTCCTCGCGGTACTGCAGCTTAGTGGCGAACTCCAGCATGTCGTCTATCGCGTTCGCGTCCGTATGGAGCACCTCGAGGTACGCCAACGCGGGCACGTCGATGTGCTCGGGCTTCGCCTCGCCCGCGGAGACGTCGCTCAGAGACCTGCCCACCTTCACGTCTATGACCTTCCTCGGGATTATATCGGGCATCTTGTAGCCCTTGGCCTTGAGCCTCTCCAGCGCGGCGTAGTCGAAGGGCGCGTGCGCCGGCACGCTCATGACTACGCCGGTGCCCAGGTCCTCCTTTACGAAGAAGCCCGGAAGCACCGGGAGGGACTCGCCGTTCAGCGGGTTCTTGCACGTCTTTAAGAGGAGCTCCTGCGCGCTCACCTCCTTGACGACCTTTATGTCGACCTGGTTGCTCAGCCCTGCCGCGGCGGCCCTGGCGAGGTAGTACTTCTCGCCGTTGGCCTCGCACAGGGCGTACACGGCGTTCTCGTTGACGAACAGGTTAGTGACTCCGAAGACTGTCTCCGGCCGGTAGGTGACGCACACCAGCTTCGCGTCCTCGCCCTCGACGTCGAACTTCACCGCGACCTGCTCCTCGATCTCGGGCTCGACGTCGTGCTTCGTGTCGTGCATCCCCACGGCGTTGCCGTCCCTGGGGCACCAGCCCACCGGATGCTTGCCCTTCGTCAGGTAGCCCCTGCCGTTGAGCACCCCGAACTGCCACTCGATGAACTTGCTGAAGAACGGCTCAGTCGACACGAACTTCCTGCGCCAGTCCATGCTGTACCCCGCGGCGTGCATTCCCTTCTCGAGCTCCTTCGCGAAATAGTCCACTATGAACTCGGGGTCCGTCATCTTCCCCATCGCCTCCTCGCCGACCCCGTACATCCTGAGCGTATCTATGAGTTCCGCGTCCTTTTCCTCCATCCTCTTCGCTATCGCGATGACCGGGGTCCCGGAGGCGTGTATGGCCATCGGGTAGATCACGTTGAAGCCCCTCATGCGCTTGTACCTCGCGAGCGCGTCGGCGGTACCGTACGTGCGGAGGTGACCTATGTGCTGCGGCATGTTCGCGTACGGGAACGCCGCGGTGACCTCGTACGCGGGCCTGTCGTTCGGCTCGCTCTCGAATATCCTTGCGTCTTCCCACGCCTTCTGCCACTTCTCCTCCATCTCCCTGCCATAATTCATCCGAATCACGCGTACGTGAGGATTGGACTGGAAAAATTAATAGCGTTGCCGTTCTGACACTTCGGCTGTTTGGGCGCGACGTCCCGCTTCTCCACGCCGTCCGCCAACAGTATGACTAGTATAGAAATAGACTAGATTGGACTGTGCCATTTATATATCTTGACTAGTATAGAAATAGACTAGACTCAACTGAGACGAATGGCGGCATGGTGCGATGGCGGAGAAAAATTGCGACCACTTCTTTGAGCAGTTCGACGACACGCTAGTCCGCGGCATGCTCAAGATAATGGTGCTCGTGCACCTTAAGAAGCGCGGCATGCACCCCTATGCGATGCTGAAGCACTTCAAGAGCGTCGGTATTCCCATGTTTTCGAGGATCAAGAAATCCGACGTGTACAACACCATAAATTCCCTAGAGAGGGAGGGCTACGTGAAGTACAGGGCGATGAAGAAAGGCGAACAGATGCAAAAGCGCTACGAGCTCACCGCAAAGGGCATCAGGGCGATGGAGCTGTCAAAGAGGATAAGGGAGAGGGCGATGAAGGATCTGAAGGCGCTGATAGAGAGTGAGTTCAAATGAGCGATTACGCCATCGAGATAGACAACGCCGTCATGAAGTTCGGCGACTTCACCGCGGTCGACGGCGTCACGCTCAAGATAAAGAAGGGGGAGATCTTCGGGCTGCTGGGCCCGAACGGCGCTGGAAAGAGCACCATGATAAACATGCTCCTGGGGCTGCTGAAGCCCACATCGGGGAGCGTCTTCGTGAACGGGATCGACATGCAGAAGGAGCCGAACCGCGCGAAGAAGACCGTTGGCGTGGTGACGCAGGAGACCGTCGTGGAGCCCGAGCTCACCGCCGAGCAGAACCTCATGATCTTCGGCAACCTGTACCACGTGCCAAAGGAGAAGCTTCGCAAGAAGATAGACTTCCTGCTGGACCTCGCGGACCTGAAGAGCTTCCGCAAGTCGTACGCCGGCACCTTCTCCGGGGGAATGAAGAGGAGGCTCGAGACCGTTAAGGCGCTCATCCACGACCCGGACATACTCTTCCTCGACGAGCCGACCACTGGGCTGGACATACAGAACAGGACGAGGATGTGGCAGCTCCTGAGGGAGATAAACAGGGAGAGGAACGTCACGGTGCTCATGACGACGCAGTACCTGGAGGAGGCAGACCAGATGTGCAACAGGATCGCGATCATAGACCACGGGAAACTCGTGGCGGTCGGGACCCCCGCGGAGCTGAGGCAGAAGATAGGGCTCAACAACATAATAGAGATCGCCGCCGACAAGGCAGACCTGCCGAAGGTCGCGCAGATCTTCAAGAAGCTCGACCTGGAACCGCAGACCCTAAGCAACAAGGTCATATGCTCCGTCAAGGGCGACGCGGTGAAGACGATAGAGAGGCTTATCAAGACCATAACCGCCGCGGGCATAAAGATTCAGAGCGTAAGCCTGCACGAGCCGACCATAGACGACGTCTTCCTGAAACTGACCGGCTCCTCTGTGAGGGACTCGACGGGCGAGTATGTGGGGAAGAGCATGTCGTTCGGAAGGAGGGGATAGGATGAGCATATTGGATGACGCACTGACCCTGTTCGAAAGGGAGATGCTGATATTCAAGAAGAACATAGGGGCGGGCCTGGCGAGGACCATCATCTTCCCGGTGATATTCATACTACTGCTGGGGAGCATAGGCAACGCCCCGAAGCACGTCCCTATAGCGGTCGTCAACTACGACGGCGGCACAGGCTCGCTGAAGTTCATAAACCTGCTCACGTCCGGAAGTTCGCTGAGCGTTACGAGCATGACAAACCAGCAGGAGGCGATAGGCCTCCTGGCCCAGGGAAGCGTCGCGGCCGTGGTCGTGATACCGGGCGGCTTCTCTAGCTCCGCCTCGTCCGATGTCTTCGTCTACGTCGACGCCTCGTCGTCCGCCTCGGCGGGGGTTGCGAGCAGCGTCATCAGCTCGGCGGCCGCAAGCTTCAACTCAAAGCTGGTAGCGAGAAACGCGCAGGGCGGGGGGATATCCATTATTACCAACCCCGCCTACGGCGCGAACAGCAACAACATCAGCTTCACAGTCGCGGGAATACTGGTGCTCGTCGCTACGACGGGCGCGATATTCAGCGGCGGATTCACCGTTCTGCAGGACAGGGAGCTCGGCAACCTCAAGGCGTTCCTGATAACCCCCATAAACAAGTTCTCGATACTGCTGAGCAAGGTGTTCTACGGCACCTTCCAGTCCGCGTTCAGCGCGTACGCGGCGCTCGCGATAGGGCTGCTCTACGGGGCGAGCATCGCCTCCGGGCTGGTGGGGGTCATGGAGATACTCTGGTTCATATTCCTCGTCGGCTTCGGGTTCAGCTGCATAGCCGTGTCACTTGCGATAAGGATGAGGCAGACGCAGACCTACGCCCTCGTCGCGCAGGTGGTGTCCCTTCCCATGTCCTTCCTCGCCGGCGCGCTCGTGCCTGTGTCATCGCTGCCCGCGTTCCTGGCCCCGGTGGCGGCCTTCAACCCGCTGACCTACGCGGTCAACGCGGTGAGGGACATAATGCTGAAGGGCTCGCTGCCCCTCGGGACGTTCGTGGTCGACTCGACGATACTCATAGCGTTCTCGCTGGTGATGCTGGCGCTGAGCGTCTTGCTATTTAAGGATGTAAACAACTAAGTGATCCTATGAAAATGACAACGAAAGGAACCGGACCGGAATCGCGATTATTATTGGTGAGAACATGATATACAAACAAGTGTTGTTCGCATTGGCCGCGTTTTTGGCAATTGCAGTCATGACGGTCGCAGGGCAAGCGGGCGGTGCGCTGTCTTTCGCTAACGTCTCGGTATCGCCGAACCCGGTAGTGGCCGGGGGCAGCGCCACGATAAGGTTCCAAATATACAACTCCTATAACTTCTGGCTATACAACGTGAACCTGCAGCCTATGGGAAGCTACCCCCTCCTCAATGTCTCTCCGCTGAGCAGCTATCACGGGCAGATGGACCCGGGCCTGAACCCAGGCTATTTCAACTACACGGTCGAGATACCCAACACAACGCCGTCGGGAGTGTACACCATCACGTTCGCTGCCACATACTATATTTACGCCTCTCAGGGCGTTGATGTCGACACGTCCTCCATGCCTCTCAGCTTCTACGTGCAGAACAGGCCTAATATAAAGTTGGTCGCATCGAACCCGCAGCCCGCGGCGCTCTACGCAGGGCACAACCAGACCGTAGACATTGGGATAGAAAATATCGGCTACGGCACCGCAAGGAACGTGAGCGTTGGCGTTTCGGCGGGGCCAGGCGCCAGCATTCTCAGCTCTGTCACCGGTTTCTTCGTATCGAATCTCACGCGGGGCCAGGTTGTGGAGGAACCGGTCCTCGTTTCGGCCGAAAGCGCAGGCAGCGCGAGACTGTTTGCAAACGTAACGTATTACTCCTCAGACCTAAAGCAGAGGTTCCGCAGTGCGCAAAACCTGAGCCTGTCCGTGGCGCCCGCGGCGCAGTTCAACATAACGGGCGGGAGCTCCACGCTGGTGCCGGGATCCACAAACCTGCCAATAACTTTCACGGTCAGGAATACGGGAGCCGTGGAAGCGCAGGAGGTGCAGCTCAACCTGCAGAGCACGTACCCGCTGACTCCGATATCCAGCACGTACTTCATAAGCGGCCTTGCCCCGGGAGCGTCGGCGAACGTCACGTTCCTGGTCAGCGTAGACTCGCAGGGCGCGCCTAGCACATACCCGATAACCATATACGAGCAGTGGAAGCAGCCTAACGGCGCGGTCAGCCAGCAGTTCTCGGGATCCAACAACTACTATGTTGTGGTCAACCAGAGCGGCGGTGGCGTCGTAGAAGTGGCGGTCATAGCCGTGGTGGTAGTCGCGGGGGTCGCCTTCGTCATCCTCAGAAGGAGGAAGGCGGGGAAGGGCAAGGAGAAGGAGAAATCCAAGGGCAGGTGATGCCCCAGAGGGGGCGGGGAGCGTCCATTGACTTAGCATGGCGCTCCCGCACCTCTCGGTCGGTACGAAACACGAG
>CAVWAD010000013.1:0-36274 GCA_963752955.1 uncultured archaeon | reverse complement strand
CAGCCCTATGCCGGTGTTTCCCGATGTGGCCTCTATTATGGTCCCGCCCGGCTTCAGGAGCCCGCGTTTCTCCGCGTCGGTTATCATCGCCAGCGCCGCCCTGTCCTTCACGCTGTTGCCCGGGTTGAACGACTCCAGCTTGGCGAGGACTGTCGCCTTGGCGCCTTTTGCGATCCTGTTGAGCCTCACCACCGGGGTGTCTCCGACCATTTCGAGTACATTGTTATATATCATGAATTCACTTGAGGGGACCTTTTGATGAAGAAAAGAAAGAGCGATACTAGGATGGAATGCGCACGAACGTCAGCAAAGCAAACCCCTGATCATCGTCTCACTGTCTTAACTGATTGGAAAACCAATCTTTATATTGCTTTCGTGGAAATGGGCGCAAGGGGCCGCTACTTTTCCCTAGCGGCCAGGAGGTGGCGGACTATTCTTTTCCTGTTCGAGAGGTACCATTGCGCGTTGGCGGACCTTTCCCGAATGTCGGAGATCTTCGCCCTGCTCCTGTCGTTCCCGGGCAGCCAGTGGGTGAATATGAAGAAATCGATGACGCGGGCGGCTATTATCAGGGGAATGGATTCGATCTCTGCCCTCGAAAGCCCGTCGCGCCTCTCATACTCCCTGATGAAGAATCCCGCCTTCTCCAGGTCGAGCGTGTTCCTGTTCCTTCCCTTTGCGCAGCAGGACCAGAGGGACATTGCGACGTCGCAGACCACCGTCTCGCGGGACCACCCGACGGCGTCGAAATCTATCACTCCGGCAAGCCTGATGCCGCGCCAGATGAGATTCTCGGGCGTGAAATCGCAGTGGAGGGAATAGGTCCTGAGTCTCGGGTAGCCACCGGGCCTGACGCCCTTCAAGAGCGGGACCAGGACGTCCAGCTCCCTGAGGAACGCCCCGTCTTCGGGACTCGGCTTCCCCTTCGCCAGCATCTCCGATCTCGCCAGGTCTGCCCGCCTCAGTATCGCCCTCTTGAAAAATGGGTCCTTCATGCCCCCCTTCGCCGCGAACCGCGGGTTCCTTATCAGGGAATGGTATTCCGCCATCATCGCGGCCACCTGCCTCAGCCCGCTCCGCGTGATCCTTTTCCTGATCTCTCCCTCAATGTACGGGTACAGCCAGAAGTGGCCGCCCCGGTGCTTCACGAAATAGTTCCCGCGGGAGTTCATCAGGGGGGAGGGAACCTCATACCCGAAGCCCTTCGCCTTCAGGTAGCGGAGCTGGTCGAGCTCCAGCCTCAGCCCTCCCAGCTTCTTGAAGCGGGTGAGCCTGCGCAGCACGTACTTCCCCCTGCCCGTCTCGACGAACAGGTTGTCGTTTATGTGGCCCCCCTTGGATCTCTCGCAGCGCAGCGGGGTGAGCGACCAGTTGGAGAGCAGCTCCCTCGTTTCCTCGGCGTTTAGGCTCATGCGGATACCGATTTCTTTGTTGAGATATTACCTTGGCAGGATAAATCCAAATACCTTACCGGTCAGCGAAAGCGGCTGCGACCGTCCATCGGCGAGATTCCGGGCGCTGCGCCGAGCAATAAAAATACGACGGGACCGGGCGGGAAAACCCCGTCCGCCCGTCAAGAAAAAAGAGGTTTCCAGGCACTACTGGATTACTTCGCCAGTGGCGAACCTTTCCCTGACGTCGGTTATCTTCACCTTCACGGTGTCGCCCTCCTTGGCGTTCCTTATGAAGATGACGAAGCCGTCCTTCTTGGCTATCCCGTCCCCCTTGGAGGCGGTCCCTTCGATCTTGACCTCCAGCTCGTCTCCGACCTTCACTGGCTTCGGCTCCGATGAGCCCGAGTAAGAGCTCCTCCTGTCTCCGCCGAATCCTCCCCTGTAGCCCCCGTGGGAGCTCTGTCCGTAATCTCCTTCGTTCTGATATGACATTCTATTCACTTCTTTTTACGTAGAATTAGACTTCCTTTCATCTCCGCCTTCCTTCTCCGTAGAATATGTTATGAATGCAGTCATATATAAAACCTCGCAGGAAGGGGGCTTCATCCCATAAAGAATGACGCCGCGAAGGCGGTTGTCCGTCGATGAGAAAGAATTGTCTGCATGTTCTGGGCCGTATGTGGCATCGATTTTCTGAAAAAGGCGTAGATTTCGACGGAAAACATCGGCCTAGAACTCATGTGACTTCGCTTCCGCTAACTGTTGATGACCTTCAGGTCCTTTTTACCGGTCGCACTTTACCCAGAATGGCAACCCTAGTCGCCTTGCCGTTGCGTCGTAGAGGCGCTGTTTTATGTTGAAGGCGATCACCCTCAGCGCGATCGCCATGTTTCGCGTCTTCCGATTCACAGCCCTTACGCAACTTCCATACCGTCTCTTTACCGCGGAGAAGATGCTTTCTATCACCGAACGCGCATGATAAATCGCGTCGTACAGCTCCTTCTTTTTCCTCGCGAATACGACCATCTCCTTCCATGCCTGCGAACCTTTCGCCCTGCTTTTTACTCCATCCTTAAGGGCGAAGAACGGCCTCCCGTTCTTGCTGGCAACTACGTTGCAGTTGTCTCGGCCGAGGTATCCTGCATCTCCCAGCACCTGGAGAAGTTCGTCGATGTCGCGCAATAGGAACCCCAGTTGCGGCGAATCGTTTCGTTTCCACGACGTTATCTTGTATCCTACGATAATGTTTCTTCGCAGGGCCACAGATATGTGCAATTTCGCGTTGTCCCTCCTTTTGTTGACCCTCCCAATTCGGATGTCGTACCACGAACTGCTGACCATCAGTCGTATCCCTGTCGAATCCACCGCAACGGTCATTCCCTTGTTGACAAACTTCCTAACGAGAAGTTTATTGAACTTCCTGATGTATTTTTGATCAAGTCGTTGCATTCCTCGATGTAATGCGCTACGACTCGGGAGGTTCGGGGCCTTCAACACCTGTTGAAGGTATCCCTTCCGTTTTTCCACCTCCATGCCATCATAAGTCAGGTTCAGGGAGACCATTAGGAGGCACAGCACGAATACTGTTCTGCTGTCGTGTATCGGGGGGCTTCCCCTCGTCTTCTTCTCCCAAGGGGGAGGAAGCCTATTGGCGAATCTCTTCGCGGTCTTTGCGGTCAATACCGCTATGTTTCTATCGACTCTCGTTACCACCTTCGGGTTTGCCCTCCTTTTGGGCTTTCCCATAATGTGGCATCGACGGAAAGGAACAAAATCTTACCGCCCGAAAAGGTCAGGATTAGCGTCGGCATGAATTATGGGATGAAGCCCAGGAAGGGGAACCGCAGAGGCTATCCGCTCTGGCGCGGACCGCGCGACGTCGCCCTCCTTTTTATCGCCGAACTGCGGTACACCGACCTCTTCAGCGGCGACCCGATCCTTACGACCTTCGCCTTCAGCCCGTTCTTCGCCAGCCACCGCCTCAGGCCCGCCGCGTCGGCCCACTGGTCGTGGCCCAGCGCTATGACGTCGGGCCCGTACTTCCCTATTATCCTGAAGGCGTCCTCCTCCGTCCTTATCCTGTTGCCGAGCACCGCCGCGTCGACGGACCTCAGCTCCTTCAGCATCAGGAGCCTGTCCCTGCCGCTGAAGACCGGCGCCCTCCCCTTGATCCGCCTGACGCTATCGTCCCTGCCGACCACGACGATGAGCCTGTCGCCCAGCGCCCTCGCCCTCCTCAGGTAGTGCAGGTGGCCGGGGTGCAGTATGTCGAAAGTGCCGAATACCATGACCTTCCTCACGGAAACCACAGAATATTACCGCGTGCAATAATGATAAAGATAGGCAGATTATGAAGCCCAAGCGAAAAGTATATAAAACTTATTGAAGAATATTATTAGGCGTTTAGAGCATATTTTACCTGTTATTCCCCACCCTCTAAACGCTATATACTTCCACTACTCAGCCGCGCTGATGCGCGCCGTTTCTTCCAGCGCCGAGGTCCGGCTCCTGGATGTCGGGACGCGCTCGATAAGCTATATTAATATTGAATAAGAGAATAACAACAGCGACACTATCCCGGGATTAGATGAAGAGATTCAAGACCACCGATGACATAAAGATATCCGACAAGCTTATCGACCAGGTCATAGGGCAGGAGAAGGCCGTCAGGATAATCAAGAAGGCCGCCAGCCAGAGGAGGAACATACTCCTCATAGGGTCGCCTGGCACCGGCAAGACGATGATGGCTCGGGCCATGGCGGAGCTCAGGCCGACGACCGACCTCGAGGACGTCCTCGTCTACAAGAACCCGAACAATGAGAACGTGCCGCTGGTCAAGACCGTGAAGACCTACCCGAACTACGACCCGAGCAAGCCGCTCGGCGACGGCCAGGGGAGGCAGATGGTGCAGAAGGAGAGGGCGAAGGCCAGGTCCGATTCGGGACAGAGGGGCCCGAGCCTGATGCCCCTGGTGTTCGGCATCGTCGTAATACTGTTCGCGCTCTCGCTGACTGACCTGCTCAAGGGATACGAGCTGGTCGTCGTGGCGGCGGCGATACTCGGGGTGCTCGTGCTCGGGTCCGCGATGGTCTTCGTCGGGGGCTTCAGGCGCGTCGGCGGCATGATGCCGGGCCTCTTCGAGTCCAACGAGCCCAAGCTCATAGTAGACAACACTGGCATGACCCACGCCCCCTTCATGGACGGCACCGGGTCGAAGGCGGGCGCGCTCTTCGGCGACGTCAAGCACGATCCCCTGCAGTGCATCCCAGGAGGAGAAGAAATAGTCCTGAGCAACGGCAAGCTTATGAAGATCGACAAGATCATCGATCCGCACTTCAAGGACGCGGTTGAGGGAGAGGTCGAGATGACCCCTGGCGAGTGTCCTGATGTTCTGGGCGGATTCGACTCGGAATTCAGACTCAGATCTGCTGCCGTGAAACGCCTCTACAGGAGAAGGTACAAAGGCAAACTTATACTAATAAGAACCAGAAGCGGAAGCAGGATACGGGTGACTCCGAACCATCCGATAGCGCATCTTTCTGGAGACGGAAGTATCGCGTATACTGAAGCAGGGAATATCGGCAGCAATGAGCGAGTGGTAATACCGGAAAGAATACCCCCCGCTCTGGGTCGGGAGATGGATCCTGCGATGCTCGTCTTCATTGCGGACCTGATCGCAGACGGCTATATCGGCCAGAGACATGTCGAGTTCAATCTTAAGAGGGACTTCAAGATAGAACAGATAAGGAAAGACATTGAGAGAGTGGGCTACAAGGCACAGATCAAGACAAGGCCTGACGGCGCCACGTGCATAGCCGTGAACTCTGCGAGCCTGTGCAAGGAATTGCATGAGATGGGCATAAAGGAGGGCAAGGAGAAGCGCATTCCGGCACGTGTCCTCGAGCAGGACCAGGACAGGCTGGCCCTGTTCCTCTCGAGACTGCTGTCGCTTGACGGATACATCAACAGGCAGGGCCAATTCGAGATACTTACGAGCAGCAGGACGCTGGCGAGAGAAATGCGGGCAGTGGCGTTCAAACTGGGAGTAAATGCGAAGTACAACACGCGAATAGACCGAGGGTATGGCAAGGAAAAGAAAACTGTTCAGCACATGCTTAGGTGGAATGACTTCCACATGGCCGGCGCGTACTATGCGAACACCATAAACCCAATACACAAGCGGAACCTTTCAGAGTATCTGGCAGAAACGCACTTCGGAAAAGAATCATTCGATGACCTGGTGCCCATAGATTTCGGCGTTCTTGACAGGGTAAGGACAAGCATCGGCGTGTCCAAGGAAGCAATACACGGCGACTTCTGGTCGCTAAATCCAAGGGTTACAGGACACACAAAACTCACCAAGGGTCTGCTCGGAAAAATAAATAACAGTTTCATGGGTCTGGGCGCGGTCAACGAGGAGACGCTCAGGCTCAGATCTCTGTGCAACGGAGACTACGCTTTTGACGAGATAACGAGTGTGGAGGCAGAGGAGTATGATGGGTTCGTATACAACCTAACTACGGAAAGCGGAAACTATCTTGTGGATTTCATGCTCACGCACAACTCAGGGGGCCTCGGCACCCCGCCCCACCTGAGGGTGGAGAGCGGAGCCGTGCACAGGGCCAACAAGGGGGTGCTGTTCATCGACGAGGTCGCGGACCTAGACCCCAAGTCGCAGCAGGAGCTGCTCACCGCGATGCAGGAGAAGAAGTTCCCGATAACGGGCCAGAGCGAGATGAGCTCCGGCGCGATCGTCAGGACAGAGCCGGTCCCGGCCGACTTCCTCCTCGTGGCCGCCGGGAACCTCGGCGACATCCAGAAGATGCACCCGGCCCTCAGGTCCAGGATAAGGGGCTACGGCTACGAGGTCTACATGGAGTCGACGATGAAGGACACCGAGGAGAACAGGGAGAAGATCGTGCGGTTCATAGCGCAGGAGATAAAGAAGGACGGCAGGATACCGCCGTTCGACTACGGCGCGTGCATGGAGATAGTCAACGAGGCCAGGAAGAGGAGCGGCAGGAAGAACAGCCTCACCCTCATACTCAGGGAGCTCGGCGGGCTCATACGCGCGGCGGGCGACGTCGCGGTGGAGAGGAAGAAGAAGGTCGTGACGAAGGAGGACGTCGTCGCGGCCCGGGGGCTCTCGGAGCCGATAGAGGCGCAGTTCGCGGAGCAGATGCTCGAGTACACCAAGGACTACAAGGTCTTCAGCAACGCGGGCTTCGCTATAGGGAGGGTGAACGGCCTCGCGGTGCTCGGGTCATCCACGACGCCCACGGGCATAATAACCCCGATAGCGGCGGAGGTGACTCCGGCGAGCTCCAGGGCGGAGGGCAAGCTGATAGCGACAGGAAAGCTCGGCAAGATAGCGCAGGAGGCGGTGAAGAACATAAGCGCCGTGATAAAGAGGCACATGCACAGGGACATCGCGGGCTACGACATACACGTGCAGTTCATGCAGACCTACTCGGGAGTGGAGGGCGACAGCGCGAGCGTCTCTGTCGCGGTCTGCGTCATGTCCGCGCTGGAGGGCATACCCGTCAGGCAGGACGTCGCGATGACCGGATCCCTCTCGGTGAGAGGCGCGGTGCTCCCGGTCGGCGGCGTCACCGCCAAGGTGAAGGCCGCGGTCGACGCCGGCATTAAATGCGTCATAATACCCGCCAGCAACAGGGAGGACGTCTACCTCAGCAGGGAGGAGATGAGGAAGGTGAAGCTAGTCTACGCCAAGAACATCGCCGACGTGCTAGAGCACGCGCTGAAGAAGGGGAGCCGCGGCGGCGCGATAATAAGGGAGCTCAGGCAGTACATGACCACCGACTACAGGGAGAAGGCGCCGCTGGTCGTAAGCGCGGGCGCGGAGACGGGGTGATCGCGTGGGCGAGGAGAAGGCGAAAAAGAAGATAGAGGACCTCGGCAACAGCATAGTCCAGGAGATAAGATCTGGCAAGAATCCACGGTTCGTGGCGAGCTCGAGGACGAGGAGCAACATCATCTACGACAAGAAGAACGGCTACCTGAGGCTCGGCCCAGCGAAGGAGGAGAGGACCTTCATAAACGTCGCGCAGGCGAAGAAGTTCATGCAGACGGTCGCGATAGCGGCGAAGTGCCACAGCTTCCTGGAGCAGAACCTGCACACCGCGATAAGGGGCCTGTTCTACCAGCTCAAGTACACCCTCGGCGAGGACGTCGACGAGAACATATTCAGCGAGCAGGCGGAGTCCAACCCCCTGATAGAGGACCTCGAGGTGGCCCTGGGCCTGAAGAGGGAGGAGCTCAACCTCTACGCGCAGAGGAGGGGCGTGCTCGCGGGGAACATGAGGATAATCGACAACTTCGGGAACCAGAGGGACGAGATAGACTGCAGCAAGATGGGGAGGAGCGGGTGGGCCATACCGAGCGACGTCGACAACGAGATAGAGTTCGTGGACATCAGGGCCAAGTACGTGCTCGTGGTCGAGAAGGACGCCGTGTGGCAGAGGCTCAACGAGGACAGGTTCTGGAAGACCGAGAACTGCATACTCATAACCCCCGGGGGCCAGGCGGCCAGGGGGACGAGGAGGCTAATACGCAAGCTCGCGGACAGGGGGCTCCCGGTGTACGTCTGCACCGACTCCGACGTGTGGGGGTGGTACATCTACTGGACGATAAAGACGGGGAGCATAAACCTGGCGTACATAGGCGGCGACGTCGCCACGCCGGAGGCGAGGTTCATCGGCGTCACGCTGGCGGACCTGGACAAGTACGACTTCCTGAACAAGCTTACGATAAACACCACGGACGTCGACATGAAGAGGGCCCAGGAGATGCTGAGCTACGAGTGGATAAGGCAGCACAAGGAGTGGGTCGTCGAGCTGGAGAGGATGATAAAGAACAAGAAGAAGCTGGAGCAGGACGCCCTGCAGGGCAGGAAGCTCACGTTCATCGGCGACTACATCAGGGACAAGGTCAAGAACAAGGACTTCCTGCCGTAAGAATGCAGCTGCGAACCCCGGGACCGGCTCGGTAGCGGATGCCGCACGGGCTCTCTGCCCTGTAGTATTATCTTCAGCCGCGCCTCAGCCGGGCCCGTCATGCGCCGCCAAGCGCTACCAGAAACTGCGTCTGGCTCGCTTCGCGGAGGTTCAATCCGCACTTCGCCTTGCTCACCGTAAGGTTTGCGAGTTCGCTGTTGCCAAGGGCGTAGTAGAGCGGGGTATTGCCGCTTTCATCCCTCACCTCCGTGTCCGCCCCGCTCTCGACCAACAGCTTGAAGAGATCTGTACGCCCCTCCACCGCGGCATAGTGCAGCGCCGTGGCGCCGTGATCGTCCCGCTGGTTTACGTCGGCCCCGCTCTCTATCAGCAGCCTCGCCATCTCCGTGCGCGCCGTCTGCGCGGCGAAATGGAGGGCGGTGTAGCCGTTCCTGTTCCTCGCGTTCACGTCCGCGCCCCTGTCGATCAGCAACTGGGCCGCTTCGGTGCAGCCGTACAGCACCGCAAAATGCAGCGCGGTATTGCCGTTCTCGTCATGCGCGTTCGCGTCGGCGCTGTCCTTGACGAGCGCCGCGACCTCTGCGCAGTTTCCGGTCCTTATCGCGGATACGAGCTCATCTGACATTGTGTTTTTTGCTTCCGTCATGCCCATCCCCACCCGTATTACCTTAGTGCGGCCGGACATATTTATATGTTCCCAAAGTCGCGCGGATTGTACAATCCCGAAATAAGTTTCTCACGACAAGACGACTGAGGCACCTGACCCTGAACGAATTAGTACATTTGCGCGACTCAACGTTCATGGGCAAACTGAACAATAAGGGGTTACGATGGACGCTGAATGAGTTGGATAAAGGGGAGCAGTCAGTATACCGTATCGCAAAACATCTATGAGAACTAAGAAAGATACGGCTGAAATACAGTCGCATCCTTCCATCGGGTTGTAATCAGATATGCGTCACCTATTTTTATATTCCTTTCTTTCCATACCTTTCATGCAGTTTGCGGCTATCGACAGACATCTATCCGTGCTCTGAGCACATTGAGGTAGTCGTTTAGGCCCCCATTCAACAAGTCGGGTTCGAGACCCATGTTTTTTGACGGGGTGCCGCTGCCACTGGCTCACCAACTCATGTTCCGCCGTCGCGGAATTCTTCATTGTTGGTGAGCATAAACCACATTATGTAGAGCATCTTGTGCGCAAGCGCTGCCACTGCGGTGTTTTTCTTTTTCCTCCGTGACATCCTTAGGAAGAACGACTTCAGTTTGCCGCCGTCCTTCGTCTTCAATGCGCCCTGTGCGCTTTGGATGACTGCCGTCCTTAGGACTTTGGAACTCTGTTTGACCAATCCTCCTCGTCTGTCCGAATCTCCTGACTGAATAACTCTGGGTACTAATCCGGCATGTTTGCACAGTGCCTTAGGACTCTCGAACCTTTTTATGTCGACGATTTCAGACATTATGACCGGCGCAGTGACGTTGCCCACTCCAGGCATGGTCTTCAACAATTCTATCTCTTTCCGGTAGATGTCTGCCGGCACTGCGCGTTCCGCTTTGTCCACCTGCGTCTCCGCGGCTGCCATTAGTTCGAGGCAACTGTCGATTTCGCTAATTCCAAGAGTCTTCAACCACTTGACGCCTTTCTTCGTGAATACATCCTTGAACGGCTTATTGATGTTCTCCCTCCTGAGTACCGCATTGATCTGGTTCTTGAGTTGCGTCGATATTTTTACCATCGACTGCCTGTGCCTGACTTTGCTTCTGTAGTCCCGTGCGTCCTTCGGAGGCACGTACGATACACGTATTATGCCCGCCTTCAGAAGCTCCGCCAACCTCTTCGAGTCAAGTTTGTCCGTCTTCTTCCCTGATGAATCCAATTTCGTCTGCATGGGATTGGCGACCTTGACCACTCCGCATCTCTCCACAAGGTAGTCGTACAGTCCGTGCCAGATGCCACAGGCCTCCATCACGACGCTGAGACATTCCTTTGGCCTGCCGCCAAGGAACCTTTCGACCGCCTCCTCGCTACAAGGGATCTTTGCCTCCCTTATCACGCGATTCTCCTCGTCTATCATGGTCGCGTACGTCCACTTCGTTCCCAGATCCAGTCCCACGTAAAATTTCTTCATCCAAACACCGGTTAAACATACAACCGATGCCGATTAAGGATTAGTTCTCATACCTTCAACAAGGAATAACGCCGCAGTGGGCCAGGAAACTGAGGGTAAAGTACAAGGGCATTCGTATCGACAAGGTGCAGTTGAAGAAACGTGGCCGGAAGTCCATGCCAGTCTCTTCGCAGGACGTTAGAATGGTGTGTAATGCGAAAGAAAGATATGGTGGCGGCGCATTAACCATAGAGACGCTACTCGCTGAAAAGGGCATAAAGATGCCACATAACCGAATTCATAGGATACTGATGGAGGAAGGACTTGCAAACGTTGAGCCCAGGAAAAGGAAACAGAGGAAGTGGGTGAGGTGGGAGAGGAAACACAGCAACTCGATGTGGCACACGGACTATACTGAAGGCGACAACGGCATGCAGATAATCCTCTACGAGGACGACGCGTCGAGATGCGTCATGGGATACGGGGAGTTCTCCAGCGCAACGACGGACAACGCAATATCGGTCTTTGACGACGCGGTGGCCTTGTGGGGAACGGTGCCGCGGGAATTGCTGTCGGACCACGGATCCCAGTTCTGCAAGGATGAGAATGACGAGTACAGATTCAGGGACCACATACTTGCTGCGGGAGTTAAGAAACACGTTCTGTCCAGGGTGAAGCATCCGCAGACCAATGGGAAGGTGGAAAAACTGGGAGGCACCATAAAAGGCATAATGAGGTGGAAGAAGTGCGGACTTGCAGAGGCGGTAAAGTTCTACAACGAGGTGAGGCCGCACATGAGACTGGAAAAGGGACGGCGACTGAGGACGCCCCTCATCGCATATTACGAGAAGTTAAGGCCCGAACAGAGAAGAGGCATTTCGTATGAGAAAGGATACGCGTACGCAAGGAATGCCAAGGAGCAGGCGTGGATTGATTTCAGTAGGAGCCTGGAGAAATGATTGTTGGTGAATAAAATGACGAAGAAACTCCGAGAGAAACTAATTAAGGGACACTACAAAAGTCGCGCGGATCGCGGGCCGGGCATATTTAAAGCCGTGAGTCGCGACGGAGGTATATATACATTGCCTTTAGAAGGAATTTTGCGCCCCGTTTCCTGCGCGTTCCGGCGCCTCACCACGGCAGCGTCCCAAGGTCCGCAAGGTCTATCTTCTCCAGCGCCCTCTTCTGGTTGTCGTAGTACTCCTTCACGAACGCGTTTATCCCCTTCATGTCCCTCACTCCGAGCTTGTTCAGCCGCTCCAGCACCTTGCCCCTCCGCTGCTCCTCTATCACTATCTCCGTAGGGGTGTAGCCGGTCAGCTTCGAGAGCGTGTCCCTGTAGGTGACGCTGGGCTGTATGTCCGAAGACTTGTGCGTCTTGTAGTCGTAGCTGTAGAGGTCCGACAGGAGTATCTGCGTCTCCACGCCGGCTATCTCCGACACCTGAGTGACCTTCCTCACGAAGGCGTTCTGCTCGTTGACCTGGGATATCATCATGATCGCGTCTATCAGGGGTATGACGTCCCTGGGCACGTCCATGGGGGTGTGCTCGAGCCGGGTTATCACGTCGCGGGCGGTGCTCGCGTGTATCGTGCCCATGGCTATCTTCCCTATGTTCATCGCTGTGAGCATGTCCCTCGCCTCCTCGCCCCTCACCTCGCCGATTATCAGCAGGTCGGGCCTCATCCTGAGCGCGTTCTTGACGAGCTCGGCCATCGGCAGCTCCGGGCTGGTCTCCAGCCTCACCGTGTTCTCCTGCGTCTCTGTGTTGAGCTCGTAGGTCTCCTCTATCACGACGACCCTCTGCTCGGGCCTGAAGAGGCTGAACATCGCGTTGAGCAGCGTCGTCTTCCCGCTCGCGGGCATGCCCCCTATGAGCAGGTTCGCCGGCCTCACCTTGAGCCCCTCCACGTAGAGCCAGAACCTTCCGGCCATGTTGTAGCTCAGCTCGCCGAGGTTTATCAGGTCGATCACGCTCAGCGCGTTCTGCCTGAAGTTCCTTATCGTCAGGTCGGCCCCGATTGGGGAGTCGACTATGTTCGCCCTCGAGCCGTTTGGAAGGTGCACGTCGAAGATCTTCATGTTCGCGACCGCAGTGGTCGCGTACATCTTCAGCTTCCTCACCAGCATGTCCAGCTCCTCCCTCGTTGGGATCCTGTCCGCCGTCTTCACCGATCCCTTCCCGGACTGGTAGACGAAGATGTTCAGGGTGTTGTTGACCATCACGTCCTCTATCAGCGAATCGTGGATGTACTTGTCTATTATGCCGAAGGACTTGGCGTCGTCGGCGAGCCTCCTTATGTCCTCGGGGCTCATCGACGGGGCGAGCGTCTTTGCGACGTTCGTTATGTACCTGTCCTTGTCCTCGTCCTTCGTGACGCCGCTCAGCTTGCCCTCGAGTATGTCGAAGACCCTCGACTCGAAATCGTAAAACTCGTCGGCGTTCATCAAACCAGCGTTCTATATAAAGAGATAGCATTTTATTAAGTTTTTAGGTTCGCTGTTCGCGAAGGAAAACCTTTGGGAGGCGCACGCACGCGAAGCGCCGGAGGAAAGGAGAGAAGATTGAAATTCAAGCTGAAGTCACCTTCGCCACGAGCCTTCCGACCGCCGTGCCGGGCAGCTTGGTAAGCTGGTCGGTGTAGTTCACTGTGATCGTGCCGCTGAATACCCCTCCCACAGAGGATGCGAAGCCGCCCGTGCTCGAGTAGCACTGCACCGCGAACGTGGCGTTCGAGCCGACTGGCAGGTACTGGCTGGTCGCGAGATAATTGCCGGTATTCGCGTTCTGCGCGCATGCCACGGCGGTCACGGTTATGGGATCTGGCGTCGACTGCTGGAGGTTGATCTGCAGGACGCCGCTGGTGGTCAAGGTATAACTGAGGCAGCTGAAGCCCGAGGAGATGGTGCACTCCTGCACGGCGTACGTGTTGGGGTTCAGCACGCCGGCCATGTACAGCGCCCCGAGGGCGACCGCGAGTATCAGCAGCGCCCAGCCGTACGTCATAAGGTACTCCATGGCGGACTGAAGTCTCATGGTTAAAGGTAAGGAAATCGGATTTATTAACCCGACGCAGGCCGCGTCAGGTCCACGCCTCGTATATCTCGGCCGCGCCCCTGACCAGCGAGAAGGCGACCGCGGCGGCGACGAGAACGTACCCGACCCACAGCGGCCAGCCCGCCAGGTAGACGAGGGCCAGGTAGACTATCGCCGAGGACTTCACCACCTGGTATAGCGCCCTGCTCTTGTGCGACGACGCGACCCTGCCGAACGCGGTCTTCATCTTGGAGAACGTCTTGCCCGCGGAGAGCGTGAGCGCGTCGGCGAGGCAGTTGCGGGTCATGATTATGAGCACGACGTACAGGGGTATGAGGTAGAGCCAGGTGAAGAGGATCCAGAAGGTGTACTCGGTTATGCGGTCGCCCGCGATGTCGAGGGCGGCCCCGTACCCCGGGGCCTTCTTCGCCGATCTGCTCCTGCTGTTCTCCCTGCCCCGAATCTCGTTCCGAGTGTAAGATAGGAAGTCCGCCACTGACGGTTTCCTGCTCGTGGCGAAGTAGCCGTCGAGGTTGTCCATCCCGAACATCACGAGCAGCAGCGCGACGACGAGCGCCGCGCTGAGCCTGAGGATGATGAGGTAGGCTATCACGAAGACCAGAGCCACCCTCACCGCAGTCACGACGTCCGCGCTCCGCATGGAATCAGAGTATTAGCTACTCGAAGGTTAAATAGCTTAGCGTTCGGGATGCGGGGCACGGGGCGGCCGGGAACGGCGCGCAGCGCGGAAAAGTATTCGCGCGGGCCAGGTCGGGCCTTGTTGAGGCTAGGCCGCCGACCGGATGAGAAACCGGGTGAAACTGGGGCAGGGTATGGAGAATGAACCGGTGCGATCCAGCTCTTCCACGGCCTGCTCTGTGAGTATCCTCCCGAGTTCCTCGACGGCTTCGCCGATCACCGCCTCCTTCGGTTTCGCTCCTGGGACGTCTTTGAATCTGAGGTCGTACCAGACCGCGGCGAACTCTGCGCTCTGGAATTTGTCAAACAGCCAGACTTTCTTATTTCTGCTCCAGAATTCCAATATGCTGCTCGCGAGCGCCTTTGCGGCCTCCTCGTGCTCGGTGGCCTCCGGTTGCCTGCGACCCCGGAACACGTCGTTGATGCTGAGGGTCGCTATGATTTCCTTGTTCCATATGTTATTCCCCGCATCGCGCAGCTTGTCGGAGATCGCGTCAGTTACCTCCACGACTCGCCTGGCTATCTGGGCCTCCTGCGCCTCGCGGTCAGCCCTGGCGCCGGGGCGGATCGCGCCCTCGTCGCCGCGCTCCGCGGGCCGCACTGCGCCGGCACCCGCCCCGAGATGCAATCGCGGGACTCCTTCCGTAAGTAATGGCCTGCCATCGGCGCGGTCCAGTTCATTGACGGCAGAGAGCTTCGCTATCGCGCCCTCCAGCCGCTTCCTTTCCCTACTGGCGGCATCGCGGCTTTCTTTCAGCGCAGGTATCAGTTCCTTAGCGAAGATCTCGTATCCTTCCCTCCCCCGTAGCGCAGCAAGGACTACGCTGTCGGGTACGGCGAGAAGCACATCTATCTGTGTCCGGATGTTGCCTTCCTTCGATGCAGCAGTCATAAGTGTTATTTGCATTCCGACGTATATATTGCTTGGCTTGGAAAAGTTTCGCCCGTTCTTAAGGGCGTAACGAGAAATTAAATAGCTAATGATGGCATATAGTAGGCATCAGGAAGTGTCGCACATGAAGAAGGAGTACGAGGTCCTCAGGGAGATAAAGCGGCTGAGGTCGGTGCGCGGCTCGGGGACCGAGCTGATAAGCGTGTACATACCCGCCGGCTACCAGCTGAGCGACGAGACGTCCAAGCTCAGGCAGGAGCACAGCCAGTCCGGGAACATAAAGTCCAAGTCCACAAGGACGAACGTGCAGAGCGCGCTCGACAAGATACTGCAGTACCTGAAGCTCTACCGCGAGACGCCGAAGAACGGCATAGCCGTCTTCGCCGGCAACATATCCAAGGACCAGAGCAAGGTCAACATAGAGCTCTTCTCGATGGAGCCCCCGGTCCCGCTGAAGGTCAACATATACCGCTGCGACTCCACCTTCCTGCTCGACCCCATAGCGGAGATGATAGAGGCGAAGGACACCTACGCGATGCTGGTGATGGACGGCAGGGAGGCCACCGTGGCCACGCTGAAGGGCTCCCACATACAGGTGATAAAGAGGCACCACTCGATGGCGCACGCGAAGATGAGCAAGGGGGGGCAGAGCGCGGGCAGGTTCGAGCGCGCCAGGGAGGAGGACATAGAGTCGTACTACACCGAGATATCGGAGACGATCAACGACCTCTACCAGCAGAACCAGAACAAGCTCAAGGGCCTGCTCGTCGGCGGGCCCGGGCCCGCGAAGGAGAACTTCGTCAGGAGGAACAAGCTCAACTACCAGGTGAAGGTCCTGGGGGTCTTCGACACCGGCTACACGGACGAGACGGGCCTGAGCGAGACGCTGGACAAGGCGCACGAGCTGCTCAAGGAGCAGGAGGCGTCGCAGGAGAGGAAGATACTGGAGAGGTTCAAGACCGAGATCGCGACCGGGGGCCCTGCGGTCTACGGCTACGAGAAGGTCAGGGAGGCGCTAGCGCTGAACAAGGTCTCCACGCTAATAATAAACAACGAGCAGGAGATCTACAGGGTCGTCTACAGGTGCAGCCTCTGCAACCAGACCTTGGAGAGGATAGAGAGGGGCGGCGCGAGGCAGGCGAAGCACGACGACGGCGGATCGCTGGCGATAATCGAGGAGAACGACGCCTTGGACGAGCTGATAGACAGGGCAGACAAGATAGGCGCCGACACGGTATTCGTCTCGAGCGAGAGCTCGCTCGGGAAGGAGTTCCTGATGGGATTCGGGGGCATCGGCGCGCTCCTCAGGTACAAGTGACTGCCACTACTCACGCACCCGCAAACCCTTTTTAAACTTAGCATTCGGAGATACCTACTGCAGTTTCAGGTGCTTATTTGGGGGAGAGGGCGTTTAGTCTTTACGACATGGAGGAGTTCCTCAGGGAGGCCGGCGCCGAGCGCGTCACCGAGGACGCGGTGCTGAACCTCGAGAGGGAGCTCGAGAAGCTCACGCAGTCGGTGGCGAACAAGGCGCTGAGGTACGCGGCGCACGCCGGGAGGAGGAAGCTGATAAGGAAGAACGACGTGCTGCTGACGCGGGAGGGTCCGGGGATCGCCAGCTACCGGAGGCAGACCGTGCGCAGGAGGATCGTCCTGAGGGGCAGGGCGAGCACCGCCAGCGCGGCCTACGCGAGCAGGTAAGCGCGCGCCAGCCAAGTATTTCTTTTCGCACATCCTAGGGAGATCATGGTCCTTCTGCCTAATTCGCAGTTAGGTAGATAATTGCATAGATCTCCATCTACCTAACCCTGCCGACAGTTAGGTAGATAGGTTTAAATATTATCATCTACCTAACTCGTTCATGGCGCTTGTCATAAAAAAGATAAAGGGCAACGACTATTACTACTCTTTCCTGAGCTATTTTCTCATTGACAAACCGAAAAGCTTCAGCAAATACATCGGTGTTAAAAAACCCACTGCGGACGGGCTGCGCGAAATAGAGGCCCATTTTGAGGACGAGATCATTGGAAGGCTCTCGGGCAAACGGTACACCGCGGAATCGATTGACAAGGGGGATGTCATAAAATCCCTGCTGCTGCGGGACCTGTTCAACAAGAAATACGAGAAACTGACTGAACTGATGAGGCGCAAATACGATGTCGATAGCACCGTACGGTTTACGTTGACTACCCTTACGACTGAGGAGGTGGATGTCGGCCTGGCAGACGTCAGGGGCGCCTTGGAAAAGAGTCTTCCTTCCACTCAGAAGGAACAGATAAGCAGGAACATGCTCAACGCAGTAGAGTCGATTCGGCAGCCGCATGTGCTTGACAGGAAGTACCTGCTCGAACTGCATAGGATGGCCATGGCCAGCTTCGAGACCAAAACCCCCGGACAGATCAGAAACAGGCAGGTCTACCTGCGCAGAACGGATGGAGACGGCGCGAGAGGAGTTGAATTGGGTTACCGCCCTCCTGGCCATGGGAAGGTGAGCGGACTGATTGACGGTTTCGTGGATTGGTATGGAAAAAGCCGCCTGAATCCTATAGAAAAGGCCACGATGGCGCATTACAAGCTGTATAGGATACATCCTTTTCTTGATGGAAACAAAAGGATCTGCAGGCTCATATTCAACAAGACCCTGCTCGACGAGGGGTTTCCCCTTCTGAACGTATCTGCCGAGAAGGAAGAGTATTTTGAGGCGCTCATAGCCTCGGTAGAGAAAAATGACGTCAAGATCTTGGTGGAATTTGTCCTGAAACAGTATTATAATCAGGTCAAGGAATTTCTTGCAAGGGCGTAACCCCGCAGGCGCCGCTTCAAGGGCGCGGTCGGAATAGCCGTCTTCACAGAAGGCCGTGCGACTTCAGCAGGAGCGCAAGGACTACGAACGCAAGCTCCAGCACGCAGAGGCGGATGGTGACGTCCTTCTCCGTCATGCTGCCCATGTTCATCACAGCGTGCGTCAGGCTGTATATCTTCTTCCCGTAGGGCGCCTTCAGCGTCCCGTCCTTCTGCCTTATCCCAAGGTCGCGGACGTCGAACCTCCTCCTCAGGTGGAGGAAGAACTCGACCATCCAAGGTATGAAGATTATGACTCCGAAGGACTCGGCGTTGCCCATCGCCATTATCGCGACTAGGATCGCGCCTATCGCGTATGTGAAGCTGTCCCCGGGTATTATCCTCGCGGGGAACTTGTTGAACGGGATGAACGCCAGCAGGGACGCGAAGAGCAGGACCGAGAGCAACGCGCCCGTGTATCCCGCGTTCGAACTCCCGAAGAAGAAGAAATAGGCCATGAAGCCCGCGCTCGCGATGAGCGCCATGCCGGGCTGCAGGCCGTCGAACCCGCCGAGCAGGTTGAAGGCGTTTGCCACGAAGACCACGGCCAGCGGCAGTATCAGTAGCGGGTATATCAGGCCGAAGTTGACCGGCCCCATGAAGGGCACGTTCACCGTGCTGACACCTGCGTTTATCGCCATGAGCGGCAGCGCGCCGATGAGTGTGAGGAGGGGCTTCTGCCACTTCTTCAGCCCCTGCTTCCTGCCGAGGTAGCCTCCGGTCTGCAGCACCCCCTGCGCCTTGACATTTATGTCGTCCAGGAAGCCGATCATCGCTATAAGCCCTATCGAGAGCGCGACTGCGAGCAGGTTGGAGATGCTGAGCACCGGGGTGAAGAAGTTGAAGCTGCCGCCGAAGGCGTACGTGAGCGCGCCCACGATGATGCCGAAGACCACGGCCAGGCCCCCGCTGTTCGGGAGTATCTTCGGCTTCGCCTTGTTGTGGTCCTCCGCCACGACGCCCGCGCCGTAGAGGTAGTCCATCACGAACTTCGTTGACCCGACGGTGATGATGAACGTGATGACCGCCGGGATTATGAGCGTAAGGTAGGTCGAGTAGGCCATGGCTAATATCCTCTGTGTATTAATAAAAAGGTTGTGTAGGTGGATTTGGTTATTGATATGGTAGCGCGATCGAATGAAGAAATATGCCTGGATTGATGCAAGGTTTCGCTATCGTTTGTCCAGCGACAAAGCGGAGGCTAATCTCTTCCCCTCTTGCAGAGAGCACCAATGGTGTGGGTTTTGTTAAAATTGCTTACGAAAACAGGCTTTAACCCAGCCGCCAGTAGCGACTCCTTAAACTGCCCCGCTGTGGATGGCTTGTAAGAGGTCAGACAAAGGATCTTCCTTCCACGAGCAGTCTTAAAGTAGACCTCGACTTCGTGTGAATCTTCATTGAATGACGCGGGCAAAAATCTTCCTTTGTTCGCACCTGCGCGTTCCAAACCTACCCTAAGCAGGTTTCGGGTCAAACTCAAGTCGTAAGTTTGGAGAATTTCTCCGCGCTTTTTGCTGTCGTCTCTCTCCAGGGTGATTAACACGCTGTCGTTCCGACCAAGTGAACTGGCGAGGTAGCTAAACAACTTTGGATTGGAACACAGGACTCCCTGCCCGATCAGCAAGAGCAGGTTGCGCTTATGGCCATGCGCCTTGGCGTAATCGCAGATCTTCCGCAAGTTGCCTTCGGCTTCGATGTCGCTGATGACAAAATAGGCAGAACCCATCCTTGCAAATGCGCCCGGATGGTTTCTGATTGTGTTGCGTATCATTCTCCTGCTGATGTCCACTCCGACATAGTTGTGCCTCTTAAAATCGAAAGAGTCGGCCAGCAGAGGAATCTCAATTCCGTTCCCGGGCCCGATGTGTATCACGTTCACCGGTTCCGGCAACCTGGCTCTTGAGAGTACCCTTGCCAGAGCGTAGTACTCCCTCCTGCCGAGCTTGTATTTTTTCTTGCTGCTCCGCAATTTATCCCACATGTCTCCCCCCTCACCTGGGTAGCAGAACTTTATAGGTATTATGTCGTTAGCCAGGTATCCCTTCAATTCGCGATTAGTAGGAATATGCCCGATTCTGCGTATTGTGAAATTCAACGTATCCAAGAGTTTTGGATCTGAGGCCATGGCTAGCATTCACTAGGTACCAATAAAAGACTTAGCCTTAGGCGGATCGCGCTAGACGGATGCGACAAGGTTCGCGTTCTGCATCCCGTACTGCTCGAACAGGCGCACACGCTCCCTGATGTGGGGCGAGTAGGGAACCGTAGGAATGCCGAGCTTGATCTCGGTGACGTCGACTCCGCTCTTCTCAGCCTCGCGCAGGATGGATCTGAGTATCGCTGGCCCATCCGGGTCGCTGCGGAGCTGATTGACGAATCCGTCGATGCTCCTGCGAAGTATGAAATCGAGGCTGGCCCTCATCGCGTCCTGGCCGTGCGCGTGGGCCCCGTCCTTCATGATATGGCCCTGAAGGGTGACGTACTGCGCGATCGCGCTTATCGCAGGCGAGGTACTGAGCGTGACCCCCTGTGCGGGAATAACCAGCACCGTTTTAGGCTCCTCCACACGTTTCACCCGTTTCCTTCCCACAATATCTAGGCTCGGCTACCTTTTTATGCGTTGTCTACGAAAATCGGGCCGCGGCCAGGACGGCATCGAAGCAGCGCGCGCGGAACGGCGTTCTAGACGCCGTTCTTCCTCATAAACCTGATGTTCGTGTCTATCCTCTCGAGCGTCCTCCTCAGCTCGGGCTCGAAGTCCTTCCTGAGGTTGGACTTCCTAGCGAAGAACGCCGCTATCTCCCTCCTCGCGGACCCGGTGCTCTGCGCGCTCATGTAGGAGACGAAGCTGTTGAGTATGTTGAGGCCCGCGGGGTACCTGGCCATCAGCTTCTTCCAGTTGCCCGAAGTCCACTTCCAGAGCAGGCCGGCCGCGAGCGGGTTGCCGGAGGCGTTCCCGGGGACGTAGAAGACGTCCTGATACCGGACGTCCTTAGAGAGGGCGAAAGACAGGGCCCTGCTCAGGAGAGGTAGCTCCCTGAAGAATCCGAGCGCCCCCAGCAGGCGCATCTTCTCGTCGATGATGGTCTCCTTCCTGTATTCCGCGACTAGCTTCCCGAAGACGTCCTCGCCGCCTGTCCAGGCGGCTATCTTGTAGACCGCGCCCCTCAGGTTCTTGTCTATGTCCGCACCTCCCTCCATGAAATCGTCGAATAGGTGGTTGGACATCGCGACCGTCTCGGCGTCGTCCGCGAGGCCGAGGTTGAGCAGCGCCGAGCCCCTGAGCATCGTGTCCACGTTCTTCTCGCCGGCCCTCCTCTCCATGCCGAGCCTGCCGAGAAGCAGGCGCGAATATTCGACGAGAGGCTCCCTGGCCGCGGGCGCGAGCTCCGTCGTGTAGAGCGTGCCGTAGAGCCAGCTGAGGTGGCCGAGCAGCGTGCTGCTGAGCGGGTAGCCGCAGTCGAAGCAATATCTCCGCACGAAGTCCAAGTAATCCGTGGCCATCATCCGGCCCGACCTGGCGAGGCTGAAGAGGTCGCTCTCAACGCCCCACGCGTCGATGCCGTCGAGCTCGCCGTCCCTTATCGCCGCGCCCAGCCTCTCCAGCAGCGCGCCTTCGTACCTTACGCGGTAGAGGCCCTTCTGCCTGAAGTTGAGCTTGATCCATTTCTCCGCCGTCGCGCCCCGTATAGTATGTGTCGCCCCATCCATGAGGAACATTGCACCTTTCTTGCTGTCGTTCTCGTAGTGCACAGGTATCGGCCACCTGCTCGGCGAACCGCCCCCGCCGCTTATTATGAACCTGTTCTGCCTGAGAAGGTAGTCCTTCCCCCTCCTCTCGACGCTCACGACGGGGTATCCCGGCGTCTCTATCCAGTAACTCGCGACGCTGTCCACGATCGTCTTCCTGTGCGCCCTCTTCGCCGCCGCGTCTATCTTCTTCCACAGCTCGCCCTTGGTCGCGTTAGCGTACGCGTGGCTCTTGAGGTACTCGTGCAGCCCCTTCCTGAAGACGTCCGGGCCGACGTAGTCCTCCAGCATCCTCAGCACCGTGCCCCCCTTGTCGTAGCTTATCGAGTCGAAGAGCGCGGCTATCTCCTTGGGGTCGCCCACACTGACGCTTATCGGGTGCGTCGACCTCAGCTGGTCTGCCGAGAACGCCGTGGCAACGGAGTCCTCGAGGTACTGCGTCTCCATGTCCCACTCGGGCATGACCGCCTGCATCGCCTTGCAGCTCATGTAGTCGGCGAAGCTCTCGTTGAGCCACAGGTCGTCCCACCATTCCATGGTCACGAGGTCGCCGAACCACTGGTGCGCCAGCTCGTGCGCGATCACGGTGGCTATCCTCTGCTTGGTCGCCACGGCCGAGCCGGCGTCGCCGAGCAAGCCAGACTCCCTGAAGGTTATCGCCCCCCAGTTCTCCATCGCGCCCATGGAGAAGTCGGGAATCGCTATAAGGTCTAGCTTCGGCAGCTGGTAACGCAGGCCGAAATAGCCCTCGTAGTACCTGACGAATTTCTTCGCGTAGTCCAGCGCCATGTGGCCGAGGTCACGCTTGCCCTTGACCATTAGCACCCGCACCTTCACCTTCCCGAGCGTGCCCTCGACGCTGTCGTAGTTGCCCACGCCTAGGTAGACCAGGTAGGTGGACATCCGCGGCGTCGGCAGGAAGCTCACCCTTTTCTTGCCCTTCGCAAGCCGCGTCTTCTTCGCGACCGGCATGTTGGAGATGCACTCGAGCCCCCTGTCGACGACCATCGAAACGGTGAAGACGGCCTTGAGCCTGGGCTCGTCGAAGCATGGGAACGCCTTGCGCGCGTCCGCGGCCTCGAACTGCGTCGTCAGCAGGTATTTCTCCCTGCCGCCGGCGAGGTACTTGCTCCTGTAAAAACCGTACATTTTGTCATTGTTGGTGCCTGAGAAGCGCAGTGTTATCCTCGCCTTCCCGCGCACACCCTCCTTTACCTTGAGGGTCGCGCGTTCGTTCTTGGCGTCGAGGCTCACGGCGGCCTTCTGCTTCGCGTTCCCGCTCTCTATCGTGGCTTCTCGTATCGCAAGCTCCGCCGCGTTTAGCGTTATCGCGTTGGTGAACTTCTTGACTTCCACCTCAATCGTTTCGCGACCCTCGAATCTGAACGTATTAAGGTCGGGCTCGAACTCCATCTCGTATCTAATAGGGATTACGTTGTCTCCCAGCGTCTCTCTTTTTTCGCTCATCAATACACCGAATTAGGTTATACTTTTCAAAAATTCCAGTATCTCCGCGGCATGGCCGTCCGGATTCACCTTGTCGTACGCTTTCACTATCTTCCCCTCCCTGTCTATTATGTAGGTCTTCCTGAGCGTGCTCATGCCGAAGATCCCCTGGCCGCCGTACGCGTCGTATGCCTTTATCGCCCTGCTCTCCGGGTCGGAGAGGAGAAGGAAATTGAGACGGTACTTCTTGCCGAACCTGCCGTGCGACTCGATCGGGTCCTTGCTTATGCCGACGATCTCCGCGCCGAGCTTCCTTATCTCCGCGGACAGGTCCCTGAACCCGCACGCCTCGGTGGTGCAGCCCGGGGTGCCGTCCTTGGGGTAGAAGTAGAGGACCAGGTACTTCCCACGGAACTCCGCGAGGCTGTGCTTCCTGCCATCGGAACCGTCAAGCTCGAAGTCGGGGGCGTCTGAGTTGAGGCTTATCATGGCACCATCGCACATTAAACGCAAACAACAATTAAATAGGTTATACCGGCCTACGCGGAGTCCCACAGCGCGTGGAACTGCCTCTTCAGGTCGGCTATCCTCTTCTCGTCGAAGATCACGTCTATGTGCTCCACGTTCTCGTGCATGCCTGCGTAGGTAAGGTTCGCCGACCCCTCGATCGCGGCGCCGTCTCCGATGTACATCTTCGCGTGCACGAAGTTCCTGGGCACCCTCACGGATATGTCCAAGTGCCGCCCCCTCAGCGAGAAGGCGAGGAACAGGACCGCCGCCGAGGACGAGATTATAAGAAACGCGAGAAACTGCAGGCCGAATAGGAAGAATAGGAGGTTGAATGCCGCGACGAGAAGGGAGAACTTGACCGCCGGCCCGATATTCCTGCCCCTCAGTTTCCTCGCGGCGCCGCCGTGCATCGATGACGAGAGTATCCTTATGCGCTTCCCCCTCGCGTGGCTGACTAGGTAATTGGCGTAGTACTCGTCTATGTAGGGCGACACTATGAGCAGGTTCTTCTCTCCCTTCAGCACCCTCTCGACATGCCTGTACGAGTCCTTGCCGGAGTAGGACCTGTCCCTAGCCTGGAACATATTAAAAAGGCTCATGTTTCCAATACCCATGAAAGAGATAAATGATTTTATGTCGCGCAAGGAGGAGATCGAGAAGGGGTTCCTCAGGGGCGAGCTCTCGGACCACGCGGTCTACACCGCCCTGGCAAAGGGCGAGAGGAACGCCGACCTCAGGCGCGTGCTGCAGAATCTTGCCGAAGAGGAGGAAGGGCACATAAACGTCTGGAGGTCCCTCCTGGGCGAGAGGGGGAAGCGCGTGCGCGGGCCCCTGTTCATGTGGCCAAGGGTGCTTGGCTACCTAGTGGTGAGGAAGGTCTTCGGCATAGGCTTCACCGTCAGGCTCCTGGAGCTGAACGAGGCAGGGGGCCTCAGGAAGTACGAGGAGGCCCTTGGCGGCGCGGGCTACGGGGAGGGAGAGAGGCGGTACGCCAAGACGATAATAGGAGAGGAGACCGGCCACGAGGCCGTTCTGGCCAAATCAGTTAGCAAGTACGAAGGCGACCTCAACTACATAGAGTCGACGATACTGGGCCTCAACGACGGGCTCGTGGAGATTCTTGCGGTCATCAGCCGGCATAGCCACGGTGTCCACTACGAGCCTCATAGTGGTCATAATAGGGATGATAGCGGGAATATCGGGAACCCTGTCCATGGCCGGCGGGGTCTACCTCTCCGCGAAGTCCGAGAACCTCGTCAAGGTCGCGAGGGGCGGAAAGGACGGGGTCGACGGACGGACTTCGCCGCGGATAGCGGCGTACCATACCGGCGCATACTACTTCCTGGGGGCTATGATAGCGGTGCTACCCTTCCTCTTCGGGCTGCACGGCATCACCGGGATCGTGGCGTCGATACTGCTCGTGGGCACGTCGCTTGTGGTGGCGTCGGCCATCGTCGCGATAACCAGCGGGACGAGCATAAAGAGCAGGGCGATCGAGATGCTCGCGATCTCGCTCGGCGCGGCGTCCGTGACGATACTCTTCGGCACGTTCGCGAGGGTGTACTTCGGCGTGAGCATATAATTAGGAACTATGCGCCTCTAAAACATATGAAACAAGGAGTTGCATGCCCCTCACAAGGTCATCATTCCACCTGCTGTTTTTCTGAACTGGCACGCTCGCCTTTACGCAAGATACACGCTTCGTCAATCATGGCGACACAGATTCCTTCTGGTTCTTTAACCGCAGCAGCCAACGCACCAACTTTTCTGCATCTTTCTTTGATTAATCTGAACTTATTTTCTTCTGCCTTCGCCAACTCGTAGCGTTTATTCTTAATTGCGGCGGAAATGTAATTATCTACGGGGCTCAGCACAGCAGCTACAGGGGTTAAGACAGCTACAGTGCCATCAAAAAGATATCCCACTGCGCGCTCGATCTTGCCTGCAATTTCTGAAGTGCAGCGCTCTTGGTAGATTATGGGCTTTTCAGAGATGAGGACGTCAGACGCGCGTAGTGCGTTTCTAGCTATATCAAGCATATCGCAACAGCTATCCCTCTGCCAGTAGTATGCCCTACTAGTTACGTCATAAGTAAAACTTCCCGAAATCTCAAGGGGATGTGAATTCTGATACCACGCGCTTACGTGCCCCTCTTGGTAACCGCTTCTTGTTTGTTTCGTTCGTTCCAACTGGATTGCTACGTTGTGGTTCTGAATTATGGACATGATTTCATCAAAATCTACCACTTTATTCCTGATGCACACTTGTTTCACACATTTCTTGTCTATTGATTTGAGGGTTATTCCTAAACGCTCTTGTAATGTTTCGGCCCAATTAAAAGTCATCATATTCAACTTCTGGTCAATTCCTTCGATTACCTTAAAGCCCCCTTCCAGATTAATTCCCTTCTCTTTTGCTTTTGCAACCTTCTCGGGGAGAATTGGTACTAATTTAGCTTCGCCATACCATTCACCAGCAGCATCTGCTTCTATAGTTAATGGCAGAATATCGACAAAATATAGCATGCGCTTATTGCCAATATGGCCAGATGTTATGAACTGTAAAGTTTGCTTTAGATCGTCTTCATCCTTCCACTTGCTCTGACTTTCCAGCAAATGTCCTACCAAATTTCTGATATGATTGGCATCTACGGTTGCATTTATGCTAAACGTTGCATTTATGCTAAACCCTCGCCACGATGTCTCGAATGTTCCATTCCTAAGGGGCACTTTGAAGTTTCTTTTGTCTTTGGCAGTTAACATATCTCTGATCAGAAGCTCTTCCGTTGCAGCACGGTATCCTTTTACAAATTCGCATTTGCTCGGTGAGACTTCAACTTGTTTCCATGCCATGTTATTCCCGAGTAATATCATAAATCTCCACCTTTATAAGCATTTGTATTAAAATAGAAATTTAGACTATTTAATATATCAAAATATGTTTAAGTGGCATAATTTTATACTTTAATAGAAATACATATAAAGGAGGAAAACAATAACGCATACGTGGTGAATAATTATGGTGGAAAAAATACACGGACCGAGGATAGTTTCGGCTCAAAGCGGCGTTTCGGCGCAAGGTGTGCTGAAAATCATCTCTGACAGCAACGAGATTACTTCATCGAAGGGAATACTGCCTGAAAGGACCCTGCCCGGGGGAATGGAGATCATACACAATACGTCAGCTGATTTAGGGCTGCAGTACATAAAATCAAATCTTTCTAAATTAAAGGAAGGAGCTGAAAGACGAGAAGAAAAGCTATCCGAATCTGAGAGAGAGGAACAGCGGGAACAGTATTGGTCAATATGGGCTCTTCCAATAGTCGTAAAGGAAATTCGAGGAACGGCATTTGAGCCGCTAGTTGAGTTCCAAAATTTGGTTTTCAAGGTGCCTGTCGAATATCAAGGCATGAAGGATACTTTGCTTGTGCTCGATACCCCGACCATAAGACTGACCGAAATTAATAAGCGGCAAACACTAGTTTCTGCAGAGATATTTAAGATTCAAAGCCTACCCGACTACGGCGATGTGAACTACAATCTAACGAAATACTATGTGGTGGATCCGGATACGGGCATACCTACCGCCACTGAAAGCTCATCTTCCGATTCCGCTGCGCGATGCATATACAACTTCCACACGCGACGCATAGGTCCTGTTGGCCGCACCATTCAAACATACTATGGCGTACCTGGTGAGTTAATAGTGATGCTGACTGGTGGGCGAGGTACCCTGCAAGTAGTGCCTTTTGTTGAATACGAGCCGATATTGAGGCCAAGCATACCTTTAGAATTATACGATGCTGCAAGGATTAGCTCGGAGAAATTGGAGATGACAACGCAGCCGGAGCTAATTAAACCAGTCTTAGAACTACTAAGAGTGACTGGCGGGAGCAGATAAATCCGTCGGCCCAGAGGGCATGAATGTGATTTTGTAATCTTTAGTGAACTGGGCGTAGTCGCAGTATGCTATCTCCTTTGAGAATCGGGTCATCAAGGTATCGGATAGGGCTCTCATCTCTGCATGCGACCTGACCTCGACATCGATCTCAAGGTCTGCGCCCCCTGCTATGAACTCGCCCATCCAGATTATGTTTGGGTGCGCAGCAGAGAAGTCGAGGATGCGGTCTATCGCAGAGGAGTCTTCTAGATATACAGCAAGCTTATGCCGCTCGTAGCCTATTCTCTTCATATCGACCAAGGGCTGGAACGTCCTAATCACATTCTTCCGGAGCCACTTCAGCCTGGACCCGGCGATATAGACGCTCTCACCGACTCTCTTAGCCAATTCCGACACAGGCATCCTGCCCTTCGATGTAAGCAGCCTCAGCATTCTCAGCTCTGTAGGGCCTATCTCCTGCCTCTGCGAGTTATTTATTGTCGTGTGGAGACCGCTGCTCCTTCTGCCTACAAGGTACTTCTTGTCGAAGAAATGCTGCCTGGCGTAGATGCCCACCTCAAACTCGCGCAGGTACTTCTTGAATCTGCCAAGGATTTCGATCTCGGCTGCGTAGAGTTCGTTTGTATCCTTGCCCCAGAAAGTAGTGCCGAAGTCGAACCTCCCGCTCCGCCCGGCGGTCCAGCCGGTTGACCGCAGCCCGGAGTAGTATCTCGCAATCTCTTCCTCCATCTTCGGCGAGACGTGCTGGAACTTCATCCAGACGCGCGCCTGCATGAGGCCCAGACAGGATGGGTCGATCAGGGCATAGTAGCCGCGCAGGACGCCTTCCTTCTCAAGACGCTTTACGCGGTAGTTTGCAACCTCCTTGCTCACGCCAGCCTTCTTGGCCAGATCTAGATAGCTCATTCTGGCGTCTATACTGAGGAGCCACAGGATCCTGCGGTCCTTCTCGTCCAGTTCCACTGTCTCGGGCATGCCTGTCACTTCAGATTGGCACGTTGCTAATTTAAGGCTTGTTATGAGCCAGTATATGTTGAAATGTGTACATTCTGATGTACGTGAAATCGACAAATAAGTACATCCTGATGTACGTGAATTCCGGTGGAAGCTTCTCCTAGAGGTACTTGGAGTACGGGCGGCGGCGGAAAAAAGCATTAATAAAGTTCGTTTCTTATTAGGGTTGGAAGAGCATGGCGGACGAGAGGGACCAGGGTATGCGGGACGCGATCCTGAAGCAACTGAGCGTCGACGCCAGGATAAGCATGAAGACGCTCTCCGGCAGCACGAGGAGCGCGAAGGGGAACGCGTACGGCCTGTTCAAGGAGGTCGTCGACGAGTACGGGCTCAGGTTCGTCCCCGAGATAAGCATCGAGAACCTCTGGAAGTGGGAGTTCATAAAGAAGGCCAGGATGCAGACCAAGAGGGGCATCATCACCGAGGCAATGGACGCCATACCCATAACGGGCTTCGGCGAGTACCTCGTGCTGGTCAAGTTCAGGGGGGCCGCGCCCGGCGAGGACAGCATAGTCGAGGCGCTGGGAGCGTCCTACGCGCCGCAGTTCGCCGCGAGGCTGAGGGGGAACGACCATGACCTGCTCGTCTACGTAGTCTCGAGGAGCTACGAGGACGCGCTCGAGTTCGCCAACGCGTTCGGCAGGAAGCTGGGCAAGCAGAGGATGGTCACGCAGGTGGACAGGATATGGGGCAACTTCGGGTTCTTCCCGCTGAACGCGAAGGTGATATCGCAGTTCGACATCTTCGACTCCTACAAGAACCTGCTGATCGGCCTAAACGGGTCGGGGAGGGACACTTTCAGCGAGATAGGCAGGAAGGCGGGACAGGGCCCGGCGCAGATGCTCTATGCCTACGACAGGCTCGTGAGGACGGGCATAATGAAGAGGATAACCTACTACGAGGAGAAGCCCAAGAGCAGGATAAACGTGCTGCTGACGCTGAAGATCACCAACGTGAAGTCCTTCGGCGAGACGAAGGACGCGTGGTTCATGAGGCTGATCAAGGAATACGGCAACGCCGAGAACGAGTGCGTCTTCATGTGCGACACCGCGAGCCCCAGGGGCATGCTGGTCATCGCGAGCTTCCGGAGCGCGGGCCGCGTCGGGAAGTTCGTGGGCGCGATAAGGTCGACGCTGAAGGGGGTCGAGGTCTCGAGGGCCGAGATCGGGGGCGTTCTGCTGGGCCACCTCGGGATACGCGACTTCGACATGCGCCACACGCAGCAGTACAGGAGCCTGGCGATCAGGAGGCTAGTGCCCAGGATCGAGGAGAAGGGGATCGGCATCGTGTCGGACAACCCCGACGCGTTCTGACGCGTCCTATTTGGATGCGTAGACGTAGTGGTTCAGGGCCACGTTTACCTCTCCGCCGACCCCAGCGGCCTTCCTGACCCGCTTGCACGTCCGCCTGATGTCTTCTTCACTGCCGTTCCTAGCTGCAACGACGTAGGCGTAGCTTCCGCTCGTCAGGCAGACCGCCCTGACCCCGCTGCACACCGCTATCCGCTTCGCAACCAGCTCAGAATCGCGCACGCGGGCTGGCTTCAGCAGAATAAAGCTTTGCCTTGCCGGTCTCTTGGATACGACGCCGTAGCTATTCCTTTTCCCCAAATTGTTGTCCATAACTCAACCCCACTGAGTATGATCTGAAAATGTTATTGATGCGTTCAGTCAGCGTAAATTATCCGCCAAGAGTTATCCCCGTCATGCACGAACCTTATCGGCCTTTCGTCATCCGCCTTTCGCTCGGCACCATAATCTGTGCTTCTCCCGGATATCAAATCCCATATCGACATTCCATCCCCTTGTTAAGCACTAGGCGCAGCTTGCGCTGCGCCGTTGTTTAGGGAAGGGGAGGCAGTCTTTGCTATCGGGTGAGGACATGCAAAATAAGAGCAGGCACAACACGTATAAGATACGATTTTGCCCATCTAACTACCCCACTTCCCTAGAAAGTCTTATGCTCTTTCCTCATTTATATATCTTTTCATATTCTGAATTATATTTAGAAATAATTCGGATTATGATGAGCTATTCCGTCGAACTTAGTTAAATTAATAAACAAATAAAGATAGGGATCGTAGATATTTACTATTGCATTTCAGCAGAATTACTCAATATTATTTCGGGAAACGCAAGGCTTATTATTAGGTGAGTCTCAGTAATAATATGAATTACGGGACGCGTGAGAAGCAAATTCTGAGGATGCTCAGCGACAACGCGAGGTCGACGACCACGGAGCTTGCGAAGGCAGTAAGCTGCTCCAGAACCACCGCGGCGAAGCTGGTTGAGGCCCTGACCAAGGAACTGGACATAAGGTTCACTCTCGAGATAGATACGAACAAGCTCAGTGTGCTCGAAAGACACCTCATCGTTGTGAAGTTGTCCAAGAAGCCAGACGTCTCCGCGCTCGAAAACCTCTTCGCTGGGGAAAAGTACGTGCACGACGTGTACCTGATGAAAGGGAATTTCGACCTCGTCGTGATAGCGACGGCGAGCAACCCTGTAGAGTACATACTCTGGGAGACCCGCATGATACAGGGGCTCTCCGAATACGTGTCCTCGATCAAGCCCTCCGAGATAGCGTTCCTGAGCTTCGGCTTCGTGCCGTTGAATGACAGCTTTGTAGAGGACATAAGCAGGGACGTGCGGGTAGACGACGCCGAACGGAATCTGCTTCGCATACTCAACCACAACTCTCGGACAAGCTACAGGGAACTCGCCGCGATGAGCGGGATAAGTGAAGATATGGCTAGGTACAAGGTCTTCAACCTGAAGAAGAAAGGGATAATCAAGAGGTTCACGATTGCCACACAGAGGCCGCAGAAGGATTACGCCCTCGCGTTCCTGGAGAATTGGGTTTACAGGAAAAACTTCGACGACAGGGCTGCGGTCGCCAGGGCCGGGATGATGAATGCGGACAAAGAGCTGCCGCTTCTGGATACCTTCCAGTTCTCGGCGCCGCTCACAGGCAGTTTCGGGAACTTCGCGATGGGGCTGTTCTCCGACAGGAAGGAGGCGATGCGGGAAGTGGTGCGCAAGCACAAGAGGATATACGAAACCGACGCGCTGGAGATAAGGCACGCCAGAGTGGTGAAGGTACTCAAGGGTCTTCTGCCTTTCAGGAACCTGAACATAAAGGAGAATTACCTGGTGGTGAGATGGCAATGACTAGCCGCGCAAGTTCCCGAATGCATTCGATACGTGGGAGAGAGCCAAGGCCAAAACCCGACGTCCCAGTTAAGATTGATATCAAGGAAAATCTAGACTCCTTGTTCGCTCTTGATGCAAAAATAGCAAAGGCCAACCCTTTTTACCTGCCCCCCGGAACGACGAAGAAATTCCTGGATTTCCTAACGGTGGAGCACAAATCGGAGATCTGGACTAGCAGGGACGCTCATGGAAGACTCGTTGGCTATATTTCAATCGTAGATAAGCCTAGCGAGGACGTCATGGAAATTTTGGCCCTGGGCATAGATCCCGACTTTCAAAAGAAGGGATATGGCAAGAGGATGGTGAACTTTGCCGAGAGGCGGGCGATCAGAAACGGTAGAAGAAAAATTATGCTGGTTGCAAACGAGAAGAACGCGTCCGCCATAAGATTCTACGAACGTCTTGGCTATGCCGCTATCAAGAAGATGCCCGACTATTATTGCGACGGCGAGACGAGAATCCTGTTCGAGAAGGTCCTTGACTAGCCATATCGCATATTTAAATTTTGATTACAAATATCTAGTATGTTATCTGTACTGATAGGAGTGGCGCTGGGCCTAGTCGCTTTAATCGGTTACGGCCTTTCGGACTACTTTGGTGCAATCTCCTCCAAAAAGATAGGCGGGTTCCAGTCCGCCGCCGTGAGCAGAGCCATAGCACTGATCGCGCTCACGCCGCTGCTATTCGTTTTCAAGATTCCGCCGCTGACTCCGATGGAGATCGTATTCCTTGTCGCGGCGGGGGTACTGGTAGATCTCGGACTCATCACGTTCTACAAGGCGCTCAAGGAAGGCAGCGTCGCCATCGCCACTCCGATAAGCAGCGCGTATCCCGTCGTCACGGTCATCCTGCTGCTGGTGTTCTTCAACACGCAGCTCAGCGGTCTACAGGAGGCATGCATCTTCCTCATAATACTCGGCACGGTCCTCGCCTCCTTCAAGTACGAGAATCTGCGGAAGTTGAAGTTCACGAAATTCGTCAAGGGTTCGGAGTTCGCGACCCTCTCGATGCTTTTCATAGGCGCAGGCCTCTTCCTCGAAGTCATACTTGTCAAGGACCTCGGGTGGTTCGTGCCCGCCTTGCTGATCTATTTCGTGGCACTCCTGTGTAACATACTCTACTCCGCATCCTTCGGAGTTAAGTTCGCAGGGATCGGAAAGGCAATTCCTTGGGCCGCTCTTGCAGGCATAACAGCTGTGATGGGAGTCGTGGCTTTCAATTACGGCGCCTTCCTGAACTATGCGGTAATCGTGACTCCCCTCTCAGGGGCCAGCGCGATACTCACTGTATTGCTCGCGTTCGTCCTGCTGAAGGAGAAGTTGGATAAGTACCAGATGTTTGGCATCGCGCTAGTCCTGCTAGGTACGATAGTTCTGTCAATAATCTGAAAACGCGCGTATCAGGGGGGCAGGGCCGCAGGGCGACCCCGTGTCCCGCTCAGTCGATCTTGCCCTGCTCCCTCGTGTAGAGGATCATCTCGGGGTGCTTCCTCGGCATTGGGTTCGCCCTTATGCCGTAGATGGCCTTTATCCCCTTCTCCAGCGAGAGCTCCAGCAGCCTCTGGGTTATGACTCCGTCGAGCACGACCGCGTATGTCGACCTGGCGTCCTGCAGCGTCGCGAGCAGCTCCCTTATCGGGACCTCCTTTATCACGCTGCCGTTGGCCGCGTAGAGCCTGCTCCTGAGCGTGCCCGAGAGCTCGCTGAGCCCGCTGGCGAGCTGGCCGAGAAGGGCGCTCTCGAGCACCGGCCTCCACCGGTGCCTCCGCGCCCGACGGCTCTGAGATGTGCGAGTGCTCTATCCTAGGCAGGCTGGCGCCTCCCTCGGAGCCGTCCTGGTCACCGGAGTCCTTGGGCTCGGGCTTCCCCAGCCCGCTGAAGTCCTCGTCGCTCTGCCCGCCGCGCCCGCTGCTGGGGGCCGGGAAGGGTATGGTGCCCCGCGGAGGCCACTGCTGCTGGCGGTCGTGGCGCTGCTCCTGCGGCCGCTCCTGCGGTCTCTGCGGCTCCTGCTGCCTCGGCTGCTCCCTGTCCCTCGGGCGCTCCCTCCGCATGTCCTGTGCGCCCGCCTGGCTCTGCTGCGCCTGCTGCTGCGCCTGCTCGCGCCTGTTGTTCGCGGCCTGCTGCCTCTGCGCCTTGTCCAGGCCGAGATACTGGTCAATGGGCACCCTCGTCCTAAGAGCCTTGATTATCTCCTTCCTCGCGAGCTCCTCGACCTCCTTTCCGTCAGGGGCCCTGGCCACGTAGTCCAGCTCCAGCGCGTTCAGCAGGGACCTCACCACGAGGTTCCCGCCCCTGTCGCCGTCCACGAAGACCGTGATCTCCTTCTCGCTGGCCAGGTCGATTATGCTCTTCGGTATGTTCGACGTGGCCCCTCCGACGGCTATGGCGTTGGTTATGTCGTTCTTCAGCAGGGTTATCACGTCGGCCCTGCCCTCCACGATTATGACCTCGTTGCTCTTGGCTATGTCTGGCCCCGCCGGCAGGTGCTCCGGCCCGTAGGCTCCTATCTCGCTCGACTTGACCTCGTTCTGCACCATCTCGGCGAGCTCCTTGCTGTCGGGTATCTCCGTGCTAAGGAGCTGCTTTATGAGGACCTTGGCCCTGTCGAGTATCTTCCTCCTCTTCTCGGCCCTGGTGTCCTCGACCTTGTCGACCTGGAAGGCCGCCTCGAACGGCCCGACCCTGTCCACGGACTCCACCGCGGCTCCCAGTATGCAGGTCTCGACCCTGTCCAGGGACGCGGGAAGCAGAAGCTTCCCGAAGGTCTTGCTCCCGGACTGGTTGACCTCTATCTCGATCCTGCCGATCTTGCCGCTCTTCTGCAGCTCCCTTAGGTCCAGCTGGTCGCCCAGCAGGCCCTCCGTCTGCCCGAAGACCGCGCCGATTATGTCCGGCTTGTCGACGAGGCCGTCTATGCTGAACTTCGCGACAACCATGTACTTTACTATGTCCAGATAAGTTTTTCCCATACGATCACATTTTCTTGTTTCCGCCCGTTTTCCCCATCGCTTCCTCTATCGGACCGCGGACCTGCTCGACGCTCGTCGAGTTGGTCATCTTGAGCAGCCTCTTGCCCAGCGAGTCATCGATGACGTAGCCCCTCTCCGATTCGAGGAGCATCGCCATAATCTTCGCCTTCTTCTCCTCCCCGCCCCTGTCCCTGTCGGTCATTATGTAGACGGGCCTGCCCGCCGGGGGAGGGACCTGAAGAGCTGGGAGTACGTCAGGGCGCCTATCCCCAGGGGCCGCAGCGCCCTCAAGTCGTGGGCGCCCTCCACTATCACCGTGCCCTGCGAGAGCGCCTCCAGTGCGCTGGAGATGCGTTTCGCTCTCAAGTAGCCCTTCCTATCCTGCTGCAATTCTACCACTGTCCAGCCGCAGCTAATGCTAAGGAGTAGTCCGATGTGTTGCCCAGGCGGCCCTCCGAGAGGAACCGAATGAAACGTGAATCGACATGTCCCAGCACCTTATGCTGCCAGCTATGCTCTTATATAGGGAAAGAAAGGGTTAAATACGTTGTCTACGGGTACGTCGCAGGGGGGGCTGGCAGACCGATGCAGAGGTCGCTAACGCACCCGTTAGTTGCTAACGGTGCCGTTAGTAGGTATGTCTTGTTCCATATCGGGACATGGCTTAGGGGATGATACGGCGCGGTTTCGAGATGGAAGTCAGGGTCTGATTTTCTTTATCATGCGCAATTCTATTGGATCGGGGATGCTATAAGTCTCCCCCTGCTTCTCGACAAGACCCAATTTCACCAAGTTCCGCAATAGCGAACTCAGGATTGTATCGGACACGCGCTCTCCTTTCGCGGATACGTAGGACTTTATCTCGCCCCATCTATCGACGCCGTTGGCTATCGCCTTGAGCACGTGTATGTACCTTCTCCTTGAGCGCGCCACCAACCTCTCCAACTCGTCTGCCAGAATTTTCGACCCTTCCTCAAATACCTTTGCGAGTGCTTTCTCGTGCCCCAAGCCGATTGCACATCGGTAATAGCCATAGTAGGCAAGCCAACCGACGATGCCGCCTATGTTTTCGACTGCTTCGTCAATCTCGGCTTCTGTCGCATCGACGCTCGATTCCCTGAAGCCCGTCGAAAGAAATCCGACACTATCCTTCTTCCCGAATCTGTCGAGATATATCTCATCCCTGAACCTTCCGTACAGAGGCGCATTGACATCATCATATCTCAGAAAGTCCCTCAGCATACCGACCTCGCTGCCCGTGAGCACATATGCGATATTTGAGAGGTTGTCCACGCTCCATGCGATTATGCCATCGTACCTTACTCTGCCCCCGTATCTGAGGTATTGGGCCTCATCCAGGGCTATCACGAAGAACAGCCCCCTGTTCTTGCACCATTCGTTTATTCCCTTGAGCAGGCTCGTGACGCTTTTGTCTATCAACCCACCGGAGAAGTTTTCGGGGCGAGCCCTAGTCCGCTGGCGAACTTCACGAATTCCTCTGCAATTACTTCGGCCAGAACTACTCT
>CAVWAD010000012.1:0-14030 GCA_963752955.1 uncultured archaeon | reverse complement strand
GAATTTTTGTCAATGCCGAGAAAATCGATGATTTGGGCATGCAGAATCTGGCCCGCGAAATCGCCAAGAAAATCGAGGCGGAATTGAAATATCCCGGTGAAATCAAAGTCAACGTGATCAGGGAAAATCGCGTGATTGAATATGCCAGATAAGCGAGTTGAAAGTTATAAAGTTGTAAAGTTGAAAGCTTAGTCTTGCCATTTTTTTCCTGTTTGTTATAATATTAGCAACATAATCTAGAACTACGAAATACCCGAACGCCCCGAAAACTACGAACCGAAATCAGAAATTTATTTCAGATTTCGCGCTTACAGTTTCGGATTTAAAAAGGTTCGTAGTATTCGCGATGTTTCGTAGGTTCGGATTAAATATCAAAGCTTTTAATACAATTAAAACTAATATTATGAACAAGGCAACTTTAATCGAGAAGATTGCGGAGAAAACCGGCGCTAACCGGAAACTCGCCGAAAGCATGATCAACTCCATGGTGGACATCATCATTGAGGAGTTGAAAAAGGGAAGTGACGTTTCCATTACCGGTTTCGGCACTTTTGAAACCATGACTCGCTATGCCCGCGGCGGCGTCAATCCGCAAAAACCGACGGAGCGCATCCAGATTCCGGAAGTGAAGGTGGCCAAATTCCGCACCGGCAAGAGATTAAAGGATTCATTGAAAGGCAAATAAAATTTCATATAGCATAACGCAAAAAAGGAAGACGATTTTTTCGTTCTTCCTTTTGCGTTAAGGAGCAGAGATCAGATAAGAGATAAGAGAGAAGAGATAAAAATAGCAAGAAGGCAGCTTATTTAAAATTATCTCTTCTCTCTTCTCTTTGCTTTATCTGTTTATAATTTGATTTTATGCGTTGTTTGTGTTAAGTTGATTTTATCTGAAAGCAAAGGTTTCAGATAAAATTGTCATCGCGTACTGCGTCCAGTCCTTGCCGAAGGGCACGTATATGCTCGCCTTCGCGCCCTTCTTCATCAGGTCGCCTATCGCCTTGGTGCTGTACCCGAGCTGGAACTCGAAGACCATCGACTTGCGGTACTCCCTGCTGTTCAGGAAGGGCCTCGCAAGGCCGTCGGGGGCTGACTGGAGCACCAGGCTCTTCGCGCTCCTCAGCGCGAGCCTCACGCTCTCCGACATCTCGGCGTCGGACTTCCTGTCGCCGGACTTCTCGGCGCACAGAACCTTCAGGGGAGCGGCCTCCGCGCCCTTCCTTCCGAGGTACCTGGCCACCTCGCCTATGCCGACCGCGTAGCCCATGCCCCTCGAGCTCCTCAGGAAGGACGGTGGCCTCCCGCCGGAGCCGTTGAGCTCGAACCACACGAAGACGCCGTACCTGTTGGCGGTGCCGAGTATCTCCTTCGCGTTCCTCGCCGCTACGTCGTCGGAGACGCCGGAGCCGATCTGGCTGACGGGCACCTGGACGCTGGCCTTCAGCCCCATCCTTGCTATCCTCCTTATGAGCTCGAGGTACGTGGTCGTGGCGTACTTCGCCTTTGCGCTGTCCCTGGCGCTGTCGCTAAGGAACGATATCGACACCGGAAGCTTGCGGCCGTTGAGCTCCTTCGCCCTCTCTATGACCGAGCTCATGGTGGTGCCCGCTATGTGCTTCTTGATCAGCCGGTAAAGGATCCGGCCCATTATCGGATGCTCCCTCAAAACCATCACTCGGCAAGCTCTTGCCAGTAACAAACCCTAAAGCTACCCTAAACTGCAGTATAGTATTAGAACGAATAGTTTTTTGAATGGTTGCATGGGTGGTACGGAAAGCGAGAGAGAAGCACATAGTTCGGGAGGCGACCAGAATTGGCCTAATCCGTAGATAAGTTTATATATTATATATACTTATATAATACCATGCAAGAACAACAAATGCTCCACTATCCGCGACTGGATACTGTATTGATGGTAGAAGAGGCCATAAAGGATGCCAAGGAATATCCCTCGAAGAGGCAGCTCTGGCTCTCGCTGAAGAAGCAGGTAATGTACCAGACATTCAACGTCATAATAGCATATTTGGAAGAGTCGGGCAAGATAATACAAAAGAACGGAAAGATAATCTGGATATGGAACCCAGAACTAATTAGGAAGTATGGAAAGAGTGGATTGGTGTTGAAATAGTCGACAAAAGGAAGATTAGCGTGGTCTTCGCCGATGAGAAACTGAGAAAGGCATATTATAAAGTGAAGGCCGAAAATCCAAGATTTTATAAGTTTCTTGACAGGGCTACTGATGACTTAAAGATGGACCCGCAATGTGGCATCGAAATACCAAAACGCCTGATACCGAAAGAATACAAGCGAAAATATGGCATAAACAACCTATGGAAATACGATCTACCCAACGCTTGGAGGCTCGTATATTCCATAACGGGCAACGAAATTGAGATAATAGCCATACTGCTCGAATGGTTCCCGCACAAAGAGTATGAACGCCGCTTCGGATACGGCAACTCCTAAACAAGGTATGAGTGTGCTGACACTTTCAAACGGTCGCGGCACTGGCGGGAAGATAAAGCAGAGCCCCGACGATTTCTCCGTCAGGGAGATAACCCGCTCGGGTCACGTCCTGGAGCTCGGGAAGATCTATACTGCAGAAGAGCTCGGTGAGGCCGAGGTTCCGGGGGGCAAGCAGATAACTTTCGTGCTGCAGAAGAGGAACTGGAACACTATCAACGCAGTGCAGGCCGTCGCGAAGTGGATGGGCAGGGGAAGGAAGTCGATGGGCTACGCCGGCACGAAGGACAAGTTCGCGGTCTCGGTGCAGCTGGCGAGCGTCTTTCATCCCGAGCCATTCGACATGTCCTCGGTGAGGATAAAGGACATCTCGATAAACGGAAGCTGGCGCAGCGACGGCCTGAAGATCGGCGACAGCCTGGGCAACTCGTTCGATGTAGTCATAAGGGGCGCGGAGAACGCGGATGCGGCTAGGGGCGTGGCCGATGAGCTCGGCGGCCGAATGCCGAACTACTTCGGGCCGCAGCGCTTCGGGGAGAGGAAGAACAACGCGGCCATCGGGCTCATGATCCTGAGGGGAGACATGGAGGGCGCCGTCATGGAACTCCTCACAGGAACGGACAACGAGACCAGCGCGGATGTCACTGCGTCCAGGAAGCGCCTTAAGGACGAGGGTGATTTCGCCGCTGCGCTTGAATATTTCCCGAAGTACCTGAAGGGAGAGCGCACGATCCTCGCGCACCTCACGGAGTACCGGAGGGACTGGGCGGGCGCGCTGAGGATGCTGCCGCGGGGCCTCTCGCTGATGCTGGTGCATGCGGTCCAGGGCCAGATCTTCAACGAGGAGCTAGGGAAAAGAATAAGGGAGAAGGACTTCGAATCCGAGTCGTACGCTGGCAGGGACTTCTACGGATTCCCTGACATGGAGAAGGCTGGCGGGAAGGGAGACTTCCCCCTGGCGTGCATCGTGGGGTATGATACTGATGATAGTAAGATAGGCGACTACGCGCAGGAAATAATGGAGAAGCTAGACATCAAAAAGGAGGAATTCAGGATAAGGCAGGTCCCAGCGCTGAGCTCGAAGGGATCGTACAGGGCGCTGCTGGCACCGGTGAAGGACCTGAAGTTCCTCAGCGAGGACAGCGATGTCAGGCTCAGCTTCGAGCTGCCGAAGGGATCTTACGCGACGGTTCTGCTGCAAGAGTTCATGAAAACCGCCGAGGAATAGCTGGACTACCTCACGTACTTCAGGATCTCCCTCAGGTCGTCTTCCTTTATGACGTGCTTAGCGCAACTCTTCAGTTCTTCGATGTGCGAGGAGAAGGCTATCCCTGCGGCGGCCTTGAATATGGGCAGGTCGTTGCGCGAATCGCCGACGTAGAGCGTCTCTTCCAGGGCTGCGCCCGCCTTTTTGCAATACTCCTTGAGCACGTGCAGCTTTCCGTCGTAGTCGTCCTCCTTGTACTCGCCGCCGATCAGCTTTCCTGTTTTCTTGTCGAACTCCAGCTTTGCGGCGAAGTTCGCGTAGTCGACCGAAAGACCGAACTTCTCCGATGCGTAATCGTACATGTTGCGAATTCCTCCGGAGATTATGCAGACCTTTATTCCCCTTGATCTCAACTCGTTCAGGGTCTCCAGAGCACCTTTGTGCAGCGTAACGTTCCGCTCGACGAGCTCGCGCAGAGACTTCTCGTTGAGACCGAACTTCTTGTACAGCTCGACGCATAGCCTGCACCACTCCAGGTAGTCTATCTCGTTGCGCTTGTACTTTTCCGCGAGGGCGTCCCTCTCCCTTGCGCATCCCAGTGCCAAGTCGATCAGCATCCACGAGTGTTTCACTGGCATCTTCGTGAGCGTCCCGTCCCAGTCAAAACCGACCAACTTTATCTTCATGCGCATCCCGATGACGCTAAACGACCCTCACTGCGTAGGTGCTCCTGTACAGCCTCTTGCCCTGCTTCTCGGTGTGGAGCGTGTACGAGTCGACGTGCTTGAGGTTCTTCTTCGCCAGGAAGCTGGTCGTCAGCGCCCTGCTGCTCACGTAGACGTCCACACCGTTGTCGACGTCGACGACCTTGGCCACGTAGCCGTCGTTCTTCTCGAGGAAGCGCTGCAGCGCCACTATCAGCACGTTTATCCTGTCCGGCTTTCCCCTGAACTGCACGGTGGTCTCGAAGTAGCCGCCGTGCCTCCTTGAGCAGTTGATGCACAGGATTTTCGTGTAGAGTATGTCGACGCTCTTCTCGACGTAGAGGCCGTTGTCCGGGTCCTTCACCCGTATCCTCGCGATCGGGCTGTGGAAGGAGAGCAGCTTCACCCCGTAGCCCTTGTACCTGCTCTTCATTATCAGCTCCATGCCCTCGTCGTCGAGGGGCAGCCAGTCCCTGCCGAACCTGACCCTGCCGCAGTCCTTGCACTTTTCCAGGGTCGCCTCCCGCGGGAGCTCGGCGATAAGCTTCTTGGCAAGGCAGTCCTCGCAGAACTCCCCGTAGAACCTTACCTTCTCGCTGGATGCGTTGCACAGTGGACAGTGTTTCATGAAAATCATTCAGGCAGTCTCTGCCGTATTGTGTTTGTTATTATTGGAGTTTTAGACTTAATAATACGGCACGTTCCCCCGCCTAGGCAGTGAGGCCTCTTATTGCATTTGGATTTTTTGATATTTAAAGGTGCCGCGCTTCGCGTCCTGGTTGCGGCGTCTGGACTCACTCGTGCTTGGACTTGGAGTAGTGCCTGGTTATTATCGCGCCGTAGGCGGGCCTCGTGATGAAGGCGCCGAACAGGACCCCGAGTATCGTCGACTCGGCGAACCCTATGATCGTTATCAGCGTCGTCGAGAAGAGGAGGGGCAGCATGGCCACGACGAGGAGCCCCGCGTCCACCCATATTATGTAGAAGGCGTTGCCCAGCTTAAGCCTGAGGCCGTGCTCCTCCGTGCCCGACAGGACCTCGTCGGTTATGATTATCTGCGCGTCCACGCCCGTCCCTATGACGGCTATCATTCCCGCCACGGCCGCGAGGTCTATAGTGCCTATGAGCCCTATTATCGACAGGATTATGAAGAGCTCGGCGAACGTGGTTAAGATTATCGGGAATATCAGGAACCCGCGCCTGTACCTGATGGCTATCGTGGCCGAGACGGCAAGTATGGCGAGGAGGAGCGCCAGGGCGCTTATCAGCTCGAAGTGCTGCCCCAGCGTCGGGGGTATCGTGGTCGGGACCCCGACTATCACGTGGACCGGCAGCGACCCGCCGCTGAGTATGCTGACTATCTGCTTCGACTGGTTGACCGCGAAGTTCTCCTTGCCCTGCAGTGACAGGCTCTGCGGCGAGTAGCCGCTTATCTCGTAGCTCTGCCCTATCGTACCGTTGGTGACGCCCGGGCTCAGGATCGGGGAGGAGAGCAGGCCTATCGCGGGCCACGAGTCTATCGAGACCACCTGCGGCGGTGCCCTCGAATGCGCTGATGAATGCCGGCGCCATGCTCTGCGCGCGAGACGTACTTGAGCGTGTAGTTGAACTTGGAGACGTTCTCGACTATGCTCCGCGGCGTGTCGTTGGCCAGTATGACGCTCCTGTACCTGCCGCTGCTGGCCGCGAAGAACGAGGCGACGGCGTTGGCGTTGCTGAGGTCCGGGTTGTAGACCTCTATCGGCAGGGTCTGGTTGCCGAAGGACGCCGCCTGCTCGAGGACCTGCAGCCTCGCGCTCCTGTTCTCGCCGATGGACGTGACGCCCGAGCCGAGCAGGGAGGAGTTGATCAGAACGATCGCGTTCGACGGCCTGTCGAGGAACATGTACAGCGGCTTGTTCGCCTGGCCGAAGACCACCTTCGCGAATGTTGACCGCAGCCTGCTGCGTTATGTAGAAGCTGACCGCCCAGGAGACGTTGCCGCCCGCGACGACCGCGGCTGGCTGGCGCCGAGGCTCCCGCTGAGCAGCGCGGAGCCGTTGATCGCCTCCCTGCCGTTCACTATGCCCTGGAACACGCCCTGGCTCTGTATGAGCGATATCGTGCTGTTGATCTCGCGGCCGGAGACCGTGGGTATGGTCACGTAGACCTCGGAGTTGCCCGACCCCCTCCACGGTCACCTGCTTGAGCCCGAAGGTGGAGAGGCGGCCCTGGAGCGTGGTCAGGAGCGCCGCTCATTGTGCCGGGGTCCACGCCGTGCTCGAGCTGCACGGGTATCTGGGTGCCCCCTATGAACTCGACCCCGAGGTGGAGCACGTTCGGCCCGCCGTAGAGCGCGTCGAGGACGACGAGCAGCGCCACTGAGCACCAGCAGGAATGCGATCCTGAAGTCCTTGAGATATCGGCGATCTTCATTGCCTCTCCTTCCTCTTCTTGTACAGCAGCAGCATGGCCGCGTCGCCGAACCAGGTGGTTATGACGTCCCCGATCAGCCCTATGAGCACGACGCCGGCTATCTCATAGTACGTCGGGACGTACTCTATCACGGAGATCGCGAAGAGCGCCGCGAAGGACACGATGGCGGTCGCGGTCATGGTGACGCCGGTCCTCATCGAAGCGTAGGCGCGGTCCTCGGGCTTGCCCTCCCCGCGCCTGAGTATCCTTATCGCTGTCAGCACGTCCGTGTCTATGGAGTATCCTATGAGCATGAGCAGGCCGGCGATGCTCGCCACGCCGAGCGGTATCTTGAACACGGCCATCGCCCCGAGCGCGAATATCATGTCGTTCGCTGCGCCGAAGACCACCACGATGGACGGTATCGGCGAGCGGAATATCAGGAAGACGACTACGAAGACCAGGACGAAGGCGATCATTATCGTGTTCCTGAGCTCCCGCAGGAAGAACTGCCCCAGCGTCGGGGTGATCGCCTCGTAGGAGTACGACGAGAACGGGAGCACGGAGTGCAGAGCGCTTATCACGTTGTCCTTGTACGTGTTGCTCGCGTTGGTGTACGAGTCCTGCGCGATCTGCTGCATCCGGCCGGGGTCGCTGGTGTTGACCGCTGAGGAGACGCCGAATGGGCCGAGCGATGCCAGCTCGCCCTGCAGCGATGTCCGCATCGCGGCAACCGAGGCGTTGACGTTCGCGTTCGCCTGGCCCAGCTCCCTCTGGAGAGTCGCGTTGCCCGCGTCGCCGTGGAGCGCGAAGCCGAGGGCGGTCGCGTTCAGGAGGTGGGCGGAGTAGTTCGCCTTCTGGGCGTAGAAATCGACGAGGTAGCTCTCGGCGTCGGAGAGGCTCTTGTTCATGGCGAGCGTTATCTGCAGGCCCCCGGGGCTCGCGGCTATGGTGGGCGACTCCGAGTTCAGCTTCGCGCTTATCGCGCTCGCGAGCTGGGACGTCTGCACTGTGGAGTTGGTCTGGAGTATTATGCTCACCCCTCCAGCGAGGGTGGTGTCGTAGACTATCTGCGTCGAGAAGTAGATGCCGAAGACCATCAGCGCTAGGGGAAGTATGATCAGGTACTTCAGGTTCTTGTGGCTGTAGATGTTCGGCAGTTGAAACATGAGCATCAATCGGTGGCGGTCAACGGCGCGCGTGCCGCGCCAATCGAAAAACGGCAGGGTGGAAGCCCGGCTCGGTTAACAGGTTATTAATCGCATGAAAAGATTTTAAACCCCCAATGCGAATGATGCTATTTCGCGCATAAGACTTAAATACCCTGACGAGGCCATGACACTCATGAGACTTGCAGGAAGGTCGTGTGGGGCACAGGAATATTCCGCGGACAAGTACTGTGACCTCAATCACCAGATGCGCCTCTTGGAGGAGTCGATACGTGAGAGAATTGGGGAGCCCAAAGCAAAGAGCAGGGCCCTTGTAAACGCGGCACTCGAGTTCGCCATGGAGAAGCACAAGGGCCAGTTCCGCAAAGATGAAGAGGCTCCTTATGTCATACATCCCGTGAGGACGTGTGTGATGCTGGCGTCCGAGATGGGCGTGACGTCTCCCGAGGTCCTAGCAGCGGCACTTCTGCACGACACCATGGAGGACTGCAGTGTCAGAGAGGAGAAGATAAGGGACACGTTCGGACCGAAGGTCGCGAGTTTGGTCAAGGAACTTTCAGAGAACTTCTACACGAGCGAGGAAGAGCACCTAGCACACCTGCGCGATTCGTCTGAGGACGCCAAGATGCTGAAAGTCGCCGACAGGATCGACAATCTGCGCAGCATCAACCACGGCACGCAGTGGACTGACGACAGGATAAGGGATTACCTCACTCAGACAGAGGAATACGTAATCCCGCTCGCGAACTCGGCCGAGGGGCTGGCGAAACTGAGACAAATAATGGGTCCGATAAAACGCACGCTGTTGGATAAAAGGACGGCGCGGCAGTAGCGGCCGGAAGGCAGTGCGGGGGACGAGATTTGAACTCGTCCGATGACTATTTCAATTGTCTGGCTACTGCCTCAAGAAACTCCTTCGCCCATTCGACAGTCTCTTTTGCAGACGCTTCTGAATAGATCATTCCGTAATCCGCATCTTGGCGCAGGTTCATGCAGTCCCTGAATTGGTTGTAGTGCCTCTCCTCGAGAAGTCCGGAATCGATGAAAAGCGCTTTCAGGGCCACGGTGAGGCACGCGTGACTCTTCTCTCGGTACCCTTTGCTTAAGACGAGCGCCTTGGCGGAGTGAAACATCGAATAATAAGCCTGCACGGTAACCCACTTGAACCTTCCCGTGGAAGCGGACTCCTCGGCGGTTTCCAGGTCGGTTCTTGCGGCCTCGATCTCCTTCTTTATGAGATCCGGCTGGACCGCGGTCTTGACAATCCGCCCTTCCTCCAGGCATCTTTTGAAAGCGTCATCCATTCGTTTCACCATGGAGCTCTATGCCGGAGCTTATGCGGGCATAGAGCGGCTTGTCTTTCTGCCGCAGGCTGGCGTATTCCACGCTGTTCAGCAGTATCGCCTGCACCTTAGGAAACGCGTCGAGCAGTCTTCTGGCGGTTTCCTTTTCGCTGGAGAGCACGAATAGGTCAATGTCGCTTCCCTCGCCGTTCCTACCCACGGCGCAGCTCCCGAACAGGACTATTCTTTTGCTGATCGGCGCAAGTCTGCTCGTTATCTCGCTAAGTTCGTTTACCGTAACGAAGACCTTGAACTGCCTGAGCAGAGGGTTATCGTCGTTCCTCCTGTAGAAGGCCATCCTGCCTTTTCTCAGGACTTTCACCAACCCGAGCCTTGCGAACGACCTAAGTATCGCGTTCGCGGAGCCCACGCTGACTCCGGCCTCCTTGGCGATCTGCCTCTCGTACAGCTCGTGGTCTCTCTCCGATATGAACTTGAGCAGCTTCATCTCCGTCCTTGAAAGCAGGTTCAATTTTTTGAACATGAGTTCATTATCTCAGGAGAACTTATAAGCTTTGCGCCGAAGGGAGGGCACCGCCCATCCTTACGGAAGTCCTTTAAGGAACACAGGTGTGCGGGGGACGAGATTTGAACTCGCGCACTCACTAGGAGAACAGGCCCTGAACCTGTCGCATTTGACCAAGCTCTGCCACCCCCGCATGAGTGGTTGATGTGAAGAATATTAGCTCATAAAAATATAATAAGGAATGCTGAAGCTGCGAAAGAACTCGAACAAATGTATAAATATGGGAGACCGCATCTAGTAGTTATGCGCATGCATCCCAAGTTAGAGAGGATTGACGACGGGGTTACGACCAGTGTCAGTAGCCTGATCGAAAGCATCGGGAGGAGGGGAGGCTTCGACGGCCTCAAGGAGAGGATCACCGAAGCCGTAAGGAAGGGGGACCTCTTCGTGGTCGAGAAAGTGGATGATAGCAAGAAATGCCCAACCTATGCGTTTGTCAAGACGCTCTACGGAGGCCAGCATGGGCTGAACCTCCTGGCCGACGCCGTGGTGGCGCGCCTGCTCGAGGACGGGGTCGTGGGCGAGGGTGACTTGGACCTCAACGGGGTGTTCGTGGCGGCGGAGGGCTACGGCGGAGCTTCCCTCGCGGCCACACTCACTTCCAGATGGGGCATGCCCCAGATACTGATAAGCGACAAACCCAGCCCGCACAACGGGAAATCAGGAGGGGTGTTCACCGGGAACGAGCCGATGGAGGGAGAGCCGGTCATCGTGGTGGACGACACCAAAGACAGTGGAGGGAGCCTAATTGAGATGGCGGACGCTCTCACGCGCGCAGGGGGCAAGGTCATCTGCTTCGTCGTAGTGCAGAAGAGGGGCTACGGAGACATGAAGGACACGGACATCCCGCTCTGCTACGTCTTCGAGTCTGACGAGCTGCTTGGGATCAAGAGGAAATAGCGAACTCAAGGGCGCTTGATGCATTTTTATTTCTTGGGAGGTTAGTCTAACCCATGAAAAGCATAGGCGTGGCGAGCGCCACGGCGGTGGGGCTCGGCGCCATAATAGGTGCGGGCATTTTCGTGCTCAGCGGCACGGCGATAGCGCTGGCTGGGTCCTTCGCGCTCGTGGCGTTCCTGCTCGTCGGCATAGTGGCGCTGATCATGGCGCTCGTCTTCGGGGAGCTCGGCTCTCTGATGCCGTACGCCAAGGGCGCCTCGTACTCTTACGCGTACCAGGCGTTCGGAAGCGAGGTTGGCTTTCTCACGGGGATACTCGCCTACTTCAGCTACGCCACGGCGATAGCCGCGATAGGCCTGGGCTTCGGCTCGTACCTCTCGAGCATGCTGGGGATAGGCGCGGCGATGGCGCCGGCGGCCTTCGCGTCCCTGCTGATCTTCGCGCTCGCGGTGGTCAACCTGCTCGGGATAACCAAGGCGGCTAAGACCGACTTCGCGCTGGTCGCGGTAAAGCTGCTTATACTCGCGATCTTCATCGCGTTTACCTTCATGTTCGTGATGAAGACGGGTTCAGCGGGATACTTCAACTTCAGCCCGGGCAACTTCGACCTGGGCTCGATATTCAACGCGAGCGTCGTGATCTTCTTCGCCTACACGGGATTCCAGATAATAACCACTTTCGGGTCTAGGGTCAAAGGGGGAAGCAAGGCCGCGGCGAAGGCCATGCTGGCCGCGGTCATAATCAGCATGGTTGTCTACGTGCTGGTCGCCGTGTGCCTGATCCTCCTCGTCCCCTCTCAGCAGTACGGCATAGCCGCCGACCCCCTGGCCTTCGCGCTCAAGTACGCAGGGGCCCCGTACGCCCTGCTCATCCTGGTCGACCTCGGCGCACTGGTCGCCACCGCTTCGGCGGCCCTGGCGATGATGCTGAGCGCATCGAGGGTGTCCTACCAGATAAGCGAGGACAGGCTGCTGCCGAGGGTGCTGAGGAAGTTCGACAGGCGCAGGGACGTCGCCGTAAACGGGGTGATACTCTCCGCGGCCATAGGGGTGGTCACCCTCTTCGCGGGGAACATATACGTGATAGCCGCGATAAGCAACTTCGGGCTTCTCTTCGCCTACATCATGGCATGCCTGGCGCTCATACACTTCAGGAAATCGGGGCGCAGGGCCGAAGTCAGGATGCCGGGGTACCCGTACCTCCCGCTGATCGCGGTGGTCGCCATGCTCGCGTTCCTCATGGGAATGCCGCGGATATCTCTCACAGTGGGCGTGGTGCTGATGTTCTCGATAATCGCCGTCTACTACCTGCTGAGGGAGATAAAGGATAAGAAGGTAGTGAGGGTAAAGCTCTTCGATTAGAGGCGGTTGGGGCATGCAGATAGGGATCGCGGGCGCGCCGAACAAGGGCAAGTCGACGATATTCTCCGCGCTGACGACGGTCGAGGCGGAGATAGCCCCCTACCCGTTCACCACCATAAAGCCGAACTTCGGGACGGCGTACGCGACCAGGGCGTGCGTGGAGAGGGAGCTCGGCGTCAAGTGCAAGCCAAGAAACTCGCTCTGCATAAACGGCGTCAGGCACATCCCCGTGAGCATGGTCGACGTGGCGGGACTCGTTCCCGGGGCGCACCTGGGAAAGGGGATGGGCAACCAGTTCCTCAGCGACCTCATGGGCGCCGACGCGCTCATCCACGTGGTCGACCTGAGCGGCAGGACCGACGCGGAGGGAAACCCCGGCGAGGGCTTCGACCCCGCCGATGACGTCAGGATGGTCCATGACGAGATGACCTCCTGGCTGGCGGGCATAGTAATGAGGCACATCAAGTCTCTATCGAGGAAGAGCGGCGACGGGCGGGCGCTCTTCGAGCTGCTCTCAGGGTTCAACGTCAGCGAGGAACAGATAAAAAGGGCGGCGGACCTCGGCTCGCTCAGCGTGTCGCACATGGCGTGGAGCGAGGAGGACGCGAGGAGGTTCGCGGACGCGCTGCTCAGGATGAGCAAGCCCACCATAATCGCCGCGAACAAGCTCGACATAAGCGGGGATGGCGCTCTGGACGCGCTGAGGGGCAGGCTCAGGGGCTTCACGGTCATAGGGTGCTCCGGGGCCATCGAACTGGCCCTTAAGAGGGCGGGGAGCAAGGGGGTAATAGACTACGTGCCAGGATCGAGCGTGTTCGAGATAAGGGGCGACGCGAGCGCGGAGCAGAGGAACGCCCTTTCGTACATGGCGGCCTACCTGAGGAAGAATGGCGGGACGGGAGTGCAGGATTTGATAAACACGGCGGTATTCAAGGTGCTCGACAACGTGGTCGTCTATCCGGTCGAGGACGAGAACAAGTACACCGACCATTTCGGTAACGTTCTGCCCGACGCGATCCTTATGAGGAGGGGATCAAGGGCCCTCGACCTCGCGGGCAGAATACACACGGACCTTGCGAGGAGCATGCTCTACGCGGTGGACGCGAAAAAGAAGATGAGGCTCGGGAAGGACTACGAGCTCAGGGACGACGACGTGATAAAGATAGTCAGCGCCGCGAAGTGAGCTCCCGCGGAGCCTAATCCCTTCCAAGCATGCTGAAGATCTCGCCATACTCGGTAAGGATTGGCTTGTGATATTCTTTTCCCGGATTCCGCTCCGAACGCATGATCTGCGAATACGGCCGGAGAGGGTAGGTGACGATCGTATCCCCGCGAGGATCCTTCTTCTCCCTCCACCATCCGGCCGCGGTAAAATGGATTCCACTTTCGGGGTGCCCCAGTTGGAAGTGGAGCGCGGTCAGCACAATCTTCACAGTGCGCCACGTGACAATGTCATCCACCACGATCAGGTCCGCGGTGGGATCGCCCAGAATAAGATTGATGTGCGACTCTGGCACATATATTTTTTCGCACATGTTTCTGCCATTCGAGAATTTGTTCAGATTCTTATCCCCGCAATCGGCCGTGTAACCCATAAAGGCCACGCCCCCCGCTATGGAAGAGCGGATCCTCTGGGCGGGGTAAAGGCCGTCCACCAATATCGGCAGGATCTTGGAGTTCTCAGACGGCGTGTGCCCCCACGGGACAAAGATCTCGCGCGCACAATTAGGGGCCTGGCGATCGTCCGCGTCGGAAAGGCACCTCTTCGGCTCCGCCGCCTTCTCCAGCGCCTCCAGTTTATTGGGCTTGTCCTCTTTCGGCGTGGCCGGATCGAAGAGGCCTATGAAATCCGCCCTTACGCATCTCCTGTCGTACATGACATCCCCTGAATATGCACGAAGACGCAAACCCGAAAAAGCGTACTCCCATCCCGATAGTAATCCTGATTCCCTCTTTATAACTT
>CAVWAD010000011.1:0-13955 GCA_963752955.1 uncultured archaeon | reverse complement strand
TGTTATGCTAACACTCGTTTCAGATTACGTATTGCTACCACTCGCTGCTGCTAGGCCTGCAGGGGATCCCGCCCGGCGTCGACGTGAAGGGCGACTCCGACACCGCGATCGAGTACAAGATGTCCAAGTCGAACCCCGGGAGCGCGGTCTACATGCACGATTCGTACGAGGAGATAAGGAAGAAGATCTCGGGAGCCTACTGCCCGGAGAAAGTGATAGAGGGCAACCCGATGTTCAACTGGCTGAGGCTCGTGCTGCTCAAGGACATGAGGGAGAACATAGTCATAGAGAGGCCCGCAAAGTTCGGTGGCAGGTTCGAGGCGTCGGGCTACGAGGAGCTTGTCGCATCGTACCGGGCCGGAAAGCTGCATCCGGCTGACCTGAAGGGCTACGTCACCGAGAGGCTGGAGGCGCAGATAAGGCCGGTGAGGGAGCACTTCGAGAAGAACGCACGCGCCCGGGAGCTGTACGAGGCCGTGAAGGGCTACAAGATAACAAAATGAGGTATCGGCGATGTCTGCGCTGGGGAACGCTCTAATGGCCGCGGGGATACTGCTGCTGGCTTGAGCGGCCACGAAGCATCGTAGCTTGAAAAGAGATTTCTATCTTAACTCTCGCCCGCCCTACTCAGTCCCTGCGGGACCTCGGCGTGGGCGCCTCGCTCCGCAGAATCAAAACCCGAGCGCACGCTTAAATACGCGGGAACCCACAACACATCATTGGAGGACAGATATAAGGGCGGGGAAAGAGGAAGGACGCCACTACGCCCTTTCTTTTACAGTTACTTTCAAACCTCGGCGCTTTTGCTGCTGCTTTTCTTCCTTATGAAAGACCCGCGTATCAGCTTGTACGCCAGCCGGCTGTCCTTGTGCCTCACGGGCGTCCCTATCAACCCTCCGCATTTCAGGCAGACGAGATTGGGCATGTCTTCGGGGCCTCTGATTCTTCTTCTGTGCTGGAGGGTTTCGTATTCGGGCGGATCGAGGATCCTGTCAAGGTAACACCTCTTGAGCCAGCCCGGTCCATCCTTCTGGTAGACAAGGACCTTGGCGCCGCAGGCCTTGCACGCCACGTCGACCAGCTTCGCGGTTCTGCCTCTCGCAAGCCTGTGGCTGTCCATTCTCAAGACGTAAACCTTCTTGCCAGTGGTGGAATCTTTCTTTGCGCGCCGAACCATTCTATGACCCAAGTACCTTCTTCCAATATAATGTCTGCCCTCACTAATAACAGACTTTCGGTTGGGTCGCGTTGGCTTTAGGAAAAGGTAGTGCGCTGGCCTTTAATGATTCAACGTCCGGGACTATTTGTCGACACTCTTGCTATCGCTTATGGCCTTGTTGAAGAATCCAGGTCTCAGCCTAAACGCCAGCCTTCCATCGGAATAGATCATCGGCGTCCCTATGACCGTTTCGCAGTTTGGGCAAGTGAGGTTAGGCAGATCTTTCAGGCTCGCGATGTCCTTTCTGCGTTGCAGGCTTTCGTATTCCGGCGGATCGAAGATTCTGTTCAGGTAGCATCTTCTAAGCTGGCCCTCGCCGTCTTTCTGATAGACAAGGACTTTGGACCCGCAGGAGTTACAGGACACGTCGAGAAGCCTCACCTTCCCGCCCCTGTCATGTCTGTAGCGGTCTCTTTTCAACTGATACACTTTTTCTTCCGTCTTCACTTCCGTCTTCTCCTCTGCGCCCTTGTCCGTAATTGGAACATTGGTTTTTATGCGATAAGCCATGTAATTACCCAACAATAGATCATAATTCAATGCATCTGTTTATACGTGCGCCGTCCGTCTGAATTTTACTTCCGTATAAAATTTGTATATTTCTCCGGCGGCAGTATCGGATTGACCGTCGCGGTTCGTAACTATCAGATTTATCCTGTCAGCATACCGGCCACTCTTGACTGCATCGAGCTCTCCAATTGCCTTCTCAAGGCGATCCGTCTGCGATATCCTGCCATCCGACCTCAATCTGTCTTTGAGTGCATCGACCGAGTCAGGCATGACATAAACGCAAAGGATCTGCGAAGATCCGAAGCGCTCCTCTATGAGAGGTATCTTCTCTATCGGAAAATCCAGTATCGGAGTCTTGCCGGCGCCCAAGGTCAGTGCGAATTCATCAAGGGGAGTCCCATATTTGTTCCCGTACAGCCGGTTTTCTATTACCTGCTCCCTTTCTGCAAGTTCGCGCATCCGCTCGTCCGTGATGGATACCTTGTCCGTCTCCCCGTCCCTTAGCAGCCTTGTCGTGTAGGGCTTGATGTAGCAGATGTCCCCGTCTCTGCGGACGAGTTCCTTTATTATGGTGGTCTTCCCGACCCCCGAGACGCCGCAGACCAGCAATATAGTTCCTCCCATCGTTCTTCCCCCTTATCTCAGCAAGATTCTGTTTCCGTAACGGACCTGGTTGATGCTGTCCCTCATCTTGATTGTTGCCTGCTCGATCTTGCTTCTCCATTCGGGGTCGCCTTTTGCATATGGATACAGCAGCTGGCGCGAGGAATTCACAAATACCCCCTGCCTTTCCGAGTTAAGCAACTGGTCTAGATGCGATAGGGTTCCGCCTTGCGCACCATACCCGGCAAGCAATATCGGCGTCTCGTCGGGGATGCTCTTTCTCGCCTTCGTGTAGTTGATGCCCGCCGTGGAAGACAGAATCGGGATGAGGTTTCCCGAATAGTTCCATTTGTTCACCGTCAGATCCAGGACCCGCTCCCACAGGAAACTTCCGTCTGAAAGAGTTGCCTCCTGCACGCAAATGCTTCCGGGGTTGCTCGAGCGCACCACTACGACTACCGCCTTTTCCCTGTGGCCTGCGAGATCCGCGAAAACCTCATCGCCCAGATACGGATTTACGACGATGCCATCTGCGTTCAGTTCGTCCAAGATGTTTTTGCGGTACGCCAACATCGTGTTCTCGGTGTCTCCTACCTTCGCGTCCACAATCACCGGAATCGAAGGGCTGGTCTCATGGATATAGCTCACGGTGCTGTGCAATAGCTGCCTCCCGCCGTCAAATACGTCGAAGAACGCCTTCTGCACTTTGTAAGCGCAGACGTAGGCGGAAGTGACGTCCGTCACCGCCTCCAGAAACGCCAAGACCTTCTCCTCATCGCGCATACCCTTCCTGGTGATCTCGCTCGGCATTTTCGTCAAGTCGGGATCCAGGCCGCAGCAGACAAGGGTGTCGTTCCTCCTCATCGCATGCATCAACATTTCTTTCGTGTTCATATTCTCATCTCCTTATCAGGTTTCTGTGTCCTAAGAGCTTTTCCTTTGCAATCAGGTGCATTTCGGTGTGCTCGTTAGGCGCTATCACGATGTCTACCATATTCACCACATAACCGTTCTCGGCGAATACCTTCGTCTTCTCAGGATTGTTGGTTATCACGTCTATCCGGCCTTCCTTGACTCTGAAGAACTTGAGGATCCCGATTGCGCCGCCATACGTCCTGACGTCGATGTCCTTGGCCAAAATGGCTGCCGCCTCTACAGTATTCACCTTAAGCTCATCTTCCAGCGCCAGCGTGGCAAGCTTGAACGGAAGGCCCTTGCCCCTTCCCTCGTGTTCGGGTATGTGAATTATCATGCCCGAGCCGTTCTCCTCGATCATCCGCATCGCGGCAATGAGCTGGTCCTTGCACTCGCAGGTAAGGTCGCCGTATTTCTGCCCCGTCCCGCAGCCGCTGTCGATTCTCAGAAGCAGGGGCTTATCTCCGAACAGCGGCATTTTCTCGTCATCCAGATCGCCCTTGTAAATGACTTCGTAGTCCCCCCAGCTATCGTCTATATGGAAATCGAACAGGTAGAACTTGCCTGCGCTTGTAATCAGCGGACCAGCGCCGCCGCGCGAGATGCTGTAGGCGTTCCTGTTTCCTTCCTCGACAATCTCCACCTGCTTCTCGAACGGCAGCAGGGTCTTCTTTATTCTGTCCATCCTAGAACGGACTTCGTCCACAGTAATCCCGTTGCGTTCCGCTATCGCATCCACGCTTATTTCAAGATCGATTTGTTTCCCCACGCTATTGCCCCACACAACATCAGTCCGAAACGTCCCGCCGCCATTAAACCATCAGCATAGATGGTCCTCTCTTACCGACGTGCAACAACTCTCCTTGGCCTGTAGACGTAATGATTGAGTGCCACGCTGATTTCACCGCTCCCCGCTGCTTTCCTGACCTGCCTGTATGTGCGCCTGATGTCGCCCTCGCGGCCGTTGCTGGCCGCCACGACGTAGGCATAGGTTCCGCTCGTCAAGCAAACCGCCCTGACCCCCTCGCACTCCGCTATCCGCTTCGCTACAGTCTCCGAATTACTCATGCGCGCTGGCTTAAGCAGAATAAAGCTCTGCCTCGCCGGTCTCCTGGAAACCGTGCTTGCGCTATTCCTATTTCCCAACTTGTTGCCCATAACTCAACCCCACTGAGTATGATATGAAAGGTTACTGGATGCTTTCAGTCCGCGTAGACTATCCGCCAGGAGTTGTTCCCGTCCTGAACGAACCTTATCGGCCTCTCATCATCCGATTCCCGCGCCGCTCCCCTATCGCTTTTCCCAGATACAAGATCCCATATTGACATTTTACCCCCACGTTTAAGCATAAGGCGCAGCTTGCGCCGCGCCATCATTTAGGAATGGAGAGGTGGTCTTTGCATTCGGGTGAGGAGATACAAAATTAGAGCTGACATAACGCATATAAGATACGCTTGTGCCCATCCCACAACCCCACATTCCCTAGATGCCCTTATGCCGAACCTACTATTTATTAATGAGTCAGATTACCGCTCACAAACTATAGAGTATAACAAGATAAACTCGTAACAATTTATTCTATTCCAGCATAACCTAATAGTATTGAATTTGATTCTATACTAATTCTCATAATATCTATTTAAATACCCATAATCATATATATATTCATGGAGGACGTCCCTCACAAAGTGGTCGCGGCTTTCGCAAAGCTGAAGGATGAATTCGACTTTCCGATATTCCTCAGAAAACTCAACGGCCATTTCTATGTTTACAGGGGGAAATCGTGGTGGGACAAGGATGCGAAGAAAGTGAAAAGTTCTCAGGAATACGTAGGCAGGCTACTTGAAGACGGCGCGTTCGTCAGGAAACTCAAACTGTCCGATGACAGGGATCTTGAGGTGGCTAAGGCAGTGATATTAGCACGGGGCGGAGTGATTCACTTCCCGCAAAGTGATGCGCAGGAGGCCCCTCGACAGGACGAGAATGCGCTTGACGAGGCGGACAGAAAGATTCTAACCAGCCTCAGCATGAATGGCAGGGCGCACGCCTCTGCCATAGCCAAGAAGGTCGGCCTCAGCGTTTCCGCGACGGAATACCGTATTGGGCGGCTGGAGCACAAGTACGGGATAAGGTACCTTGCCGAGCTCAACACGCACAAACTTGGGTTTATTCAGTACGTCCTGTTCGTGAAATTCAGCGACGTGCATCCGGGGATTGAGGAAGCAAGGACCGCGGCGTCCGAAGAGCCAAAAGTGCAGTTCGCGGCCCTGACAAAAGGGGACTACGACATGGTCATGTATATTCTCGACGAGAACAGCGAAACCGCGATGGACACGATGGTCCGCCTGCGGATGCGCAGCCCCCTGAAGCCCTACGAGGCAAAATGGTGGCTCTCCCCGATATCGTTGAACTACGGCTTCATTCCTCTTAGGGACGCGTTCCTCGAAAAGCTGCTGAAAGGCAGGATATGGGCAAGAAGCAAGGAGACGCCGCGGCCCGGGCCGCACCAGCTAATGCAAAGGGAATTTGATGTCATCAGGGCGCTGAATTCTGATGGCACGAAGGAGTTCTCGGAGATAGACGCGGAGAACGGCCTGCCCTCCAATACGTCGAGATACACTTATCTGAGGCTCAAGGACAAGGTAGGTATGATAAACCGGATAACGATCACGATGGACGAGCTGCCGATGAAATACCTCGACATCATCCTTCTTGAGCTTAAGACTGGCGAGGCGGCCGGCACGCGCGCAGAGTTTCTCAGGGAGATAATAGAATATGGCAGGTACGCCAACAAATACTCCTATGAGGGGGACATAGGCGCCCCCCAGGGCATTATGCTGTTCATGCCCGTGATGGACGACAGAGAAGCGGATGCCGTCCTTGAGGATTTCAGCAGGAAAGTCAAGGGTATCAGGCCAAGTATGCTGCCGGTGACGACGGTGCTTGTCGGGAACCTCTGCTACAGGAGGTTCGACAACACATACTCAAGGCAGAGCGACATCCTTGTGAGCGAGTTCAAAGCGCCGCATGAAAAGAAAGAACAGTACTGATTGAAATAGCCAGACCAGATTAGCCAAATCCTCCTCCGAGCACATTATCACCAAATAATCTTCGACCCGCTGGCTTAAAATGCTTTCGGAGAGTCGCATATAATTCCGTAAACTGACCCCGATCCATCCCCTTTCCACGTGCAGTTTTTAAGAGTATTGCGCGGTAAATTACACAGGGATGGCCGTTGGCGTGCGATGCGAGGGGAGGAGAGTGACCAAGAGAGAGATTGTCATAAGATGTGCCCTGCCAAGAGACGTCGGGGGTGTATACGAACTAAGGGCAAGCGGATACGACGAGGCAATGGCGGATCCTAGCTTCGGAGATAGCGTGTCCCTGAGCAGGATAACGCGAAAGCAGCATGGAGAATGGTTCTCAGATATCATGAAAAAGGTGGGCGAAAAGAGGGCCATATTCCTAGTCGCGGAGAAGGAAGGAGCCCTGCTTGGGATCTGTTCTGTGAGGTCGCTGGATAGTTTTCCCTCGGAAGCATCGCACATTGGGGTACTTGACCTTAGGGTAAAAAAAGATGTCAGGAGTATGGGCATAGGAACTAGACTGATGAAGTGCGCCTTGAGAAAAAGCAAAAGTGTATTCGAGATAATAGAATTGGCTGTTTTATCAATGAATAAACCTGCAAAAAGGCTGTACAGACGATTCGGTTTCAGGAGGTGGGGCGTCGCTCCAAGGGAGGTGAAGCGGCGCGGGAAGTACCTTGACCGGGATTACATGTACCTGCGACTATAGCTCTTCGAGGGCGCGGGCTTTAAGGACGTCCGCGTCGAGGAGCCGCCGAAGTAGGCGTTCTGCGAGGCGGCCCACACGCAGCGAGAGGTCAGCTCAGCCCTATCGCTATGGTCCCCAGAGTGATAACGGCTATGCCGACCCATCTAAGCGGCGGCACTGTCTCGTACAGGAACGAAGCGGCGATGAGGCTCGCGAAGACGTAGCTCAGCCCCGTGAAGCCGTACGCCCAGCTCAGGTGCGACCTGCTCAGCACGTAGAAGTATATGATGGTTGACATCGCGTAGATCGCAAGCCCGAGGACTAGGTACTCGGCTATCGCCGCGGTCCCCGCGCTGACCACCGCGACCTTGAACAGGACCTGGCCCACGGCCCCCAGCGACGTGCTGGCGATGAGCAGGAGCGCGAAGCCGACCTTTCCGTCCTTCATGCGGCCACCCCGTAGGTCAGCGAGACCAGCGTTATCCCCAGCACTATGAGGAGCATCCCGAGCGCCCTGGCGGCGTTGATCCGCTCGCCGAGGGCGTACTTGGATATGAGCAGGACGAAGATGAACGTACTGGCGAAGATGGAGTAGACGAACGAGATCTCGGGGGCGGCGTGAAGGGCGTAGATGTAGAGGACGAAGCTCACGGCGTACATGCCGAGCCCCATGACCATCCGCCAGTTCGTCAGCACGCCGAAGACGTGCCTCGAGCTGAAGCCGAACTCGCCGACGTTCCTCTTGAACACGTACTGCGCAGCAGCGGAGACCGCCGCCGCGGCCAGCGTCATCGCGATTATCTCTAACTCGCCGAGCATGAAGATACAGAATAGGATGCGCGGCTAAGCCTTTTAATCCTTAAGCTCCATCTTGTCTTAGTGATGCCATGCAATTTGCGTTCCTTGAGAATCGGCACGAGGCGCGGGCGTTCGCGTACTCGCTGGGAGTCATACTCCTCAGCGTGCTCGCCGTCGCGGCGTTCATACTCTTCGGAGGCGGGACGGTCTTCTACGCCCTCGCGGCGCTCGCCATAGCCGTCGGCTTCTACATGGCGTACCACCTGTCAAGGACGCCCGCCGCGGGCGCGGAGCAAGCCAGGGCGCCGAGAGCGCGAGCCAGGACAAGGAAGCGCTGAACGGCAAGCAGCTGGTCCTATGCGGAGCCTGATAATAGCGGAGAAGCCAAGCGTAGCGCTAAGGATAGCCATGGCGCTCGGCGACGGACGGCCCCAGAGGAAGGGCTTCAACGGCGTGAGCTACTACGAGCTGGCGAACAGGGGCGACACAGTCTTCGTCGTCGCGGCCGTCGGCCACCTCTTCTCGCTCCAGCAGAAGGGTGCCGCGAGGCAGCTGCCCGTCTTCGACGTCGAGTGGGTTCCGTCCTTCAAGGTGAACCAGTCGTCCTACTTCACGAAGAAGTACCTTGACACGATTCAGGAGGTCGGGAAGACCTGCGACAGCTTCGTGAACGCCTGCGACTACGACATCGAGGGCACGGTCATAGGCACCAACATAATCAAGTACGTCCAGGGGAGGGACGTCAACATGGAGATAACGGGGGAGAAGGTCAGGAGGATGCACTTCTCCACGACCACCCTGTCGGAACTGCTCGCCTCGTACGAGAAGGCGCAGGGGTTCGACAGGAACTACTTCGACGCGGGCGAGACGCGCCACATGATGGACTGGATCTGGGGCATCAACCTCAGCAGGGCGCTCATGCGCGCCATCTCATCGGGGGGCCAGAGGAAGGTGATGAGCATAGGCAGGGTCCAGGGGCCCACTCTCGCCATACTGGCCGTGAGGGAGAAGGAGGTCAGGGACTTCAAGCCCAAGGACTACTGGAAGGTCTTCGCCACGGTGAAGGCCACGGAATTCGAGAACAGGCGCGGCGCGATATTCGAGGAGCCGGTTGCGCAGGAGCTGACTGCGAAGGCGAAGGCCGGAACCGCCATGGTGGAGAAGGTCGACATAAGGGAGTCGGCGATGAGGCCGTTCCCTCCGTTCGACCTCACATCGCTGCAGCTCGAGGCCAGCCGCACGCTCGGACTAGACCCCTCGAAGACGCTCGCGCTGGCGCAGTCGCTCTACGAGCGGTCGTTCATCTCCTACCCGAGGACGTCCTCGCAGAAGCTGCCCCTGGCGCTGAACCTGCCGAGGGTGATAACCGACCTTTCCAAAAATCCAATCTACACCGAGATCGCACAGTACCTCATAAAGAACTCCAGGTTCAGGCCCGCGGAGGGGAGCAAGGAGGACGAGGCGCATCCGGCCATCTACCCCACGGGCGAGCTCCCAACTAGACTCGCCCCGGACGAGGCGAAGCTCTATGACCTGATCGTGAGGAGGTTCCTCTCGGTCTTCTGCGAGTACGCGAGCATCGAGCACACCACGGTCCTGCTCTCGATAGGCGAGGAGAAGTACGAGGCGCAAGGCAGCAGGGTCACGAAGGAGGGCTGGCTCTCGTCGTACACGTATTACAAGCCGGACCAGAAGACTATTCCCGCGTTCGCGCAGGGCGCCACCATTGGCGTCGACAAGGCGCAGTCGAAAAAGCTGACGACGAAGCCGCCGGACAGGTTCTCCAAGGCGACCATAATCGCGCTGCTCGAGAAGAAGGGCCTCGGCACAAAGGCGACGAGGGCCGCGATAGTCGACACGCTCTTCAACAGGGGCTACATACAGAACAGGCGCATCGAGGTCACGGACTACGGCATGAGCGTCTACGAGGCGCTCAAGGAGTACTGCGAGCCGATACTCGACGAGGCGCTCACGAAGAAGCTCGACGACGACATGGAGGAGATAATACACGGGAAGACCACGAAGGCCGCCGTCATAGCAGAGGGCAGGGGGATAATAACGGACATAATCAGGACGTTCATGAAGAATCAGGCCGAGATAAGCCGGAGCCTGCAGAAGGGGCTGGAGCAGACGAAGGAGTCGAACATACTGGGCAAGTGCCTCAAGGACGGGGGCAACCTCGTCGTGAAGCACTCGAAGCTGGGCAAGCAGTTCGCCGCGTGCGCGAACTGGCCGAACTGCAACAACACCTACCCGCTGCCGCAGGGCGCGAAGATCGTGCCCACCGGAAAGGTCTGCGAGTTCTGCAAGACGCCGATAGTCAAGGTCTTCAGGCAGGGCAAGGTCTTCGAGATGGACCTCGACCCGACGTGCGTCACTAAGAAGAACTGGGCGAAGAAGCCGGAGCCCGCGGCGAAGCCTGCGGAGATAAAGAAGGCCTCGGAGCTGAAGACGATTTCAGTGCAGAAGCCCGCCGTGACGCCAAACGAGCCCAAGCCGGCCCAGCCGCCCGCCGCGCAGGCCGGAAAGGCCGTCGAATCCACCGCGCGCAAGGGCGCGAAAAAGAGGCCCGCGGCCGCGGGAAGCAAGAAGAAGGTCGTGAAGAGAGTTAAGAAGGTCGATGCTGTTAAGAAGTGATGTTTTGGCTGAGCAAAAGAGTTTCTTAAAATACCCCGCTCCGCCTACGGAAGCCGCCGTGCCCAATGCGGAGAAGTTGAAATCGATAGAGTCCGACATAATAAAGTACGCGATGATAATCCAAGAGTCGCTCTCCTTCTGCGGCGTTCCATGCGAATGCCGCTCGACGGCCAACAGGCTCGCCGCCGCAGAGGTGCTTAACGCGTATCGTAGGGCTGACGAAAGTTTCAGGAACACTATGACAGCCCTGGACCGTTCGCTTGCGCTCTATGAGTTGGTAAGGTCAAACGAGTCAGTTGAGCTTGATGAGCAGGCGGTGCAGCCCATCCCAAAACTCTACAAGGCCTCACCGGACGGTGACCTCCTTCCAGAGGACATAGGCCCATACCTAAAAACAATCAACAAATACAGCACGATGGGCACGCTTGCCGGCGTGACTTTTTCAATCAGACGGTGACGCGATGTTCATATATCCCAAGATGTACCGGAAGCTGAAGAGGGGGCCGCAGGTGATACTCCCGAAGGACATAGGCACCATAATCGCCTACTCCGGGATCGACAAGGGCAGCGTCTGCGTCGACGCAGGCACCGGGAGCGGATGGCTCGCGGTGAGCCTGGCAAGGCTGTGCAGGCACGTCTACAGCTACGACATCCGCGCGGACTTCCTGAAGATAGCGGAGTACAACGTGAACTACCTGGGACTGGACAACGTGACGCTCGAGAACGTCGACGTGACGAAGAAGATAAACGAGAAGGAGGTAGACCTCGTGACGCTCGACCTGCCAAGCTCGGAGAAGGCGCTCAGGAACGCAAAGAAGGCGCTTAAGCAGGGCGGGACTGTGGTCGGGTACCTGCCGCACGTGGAGCAGGTCAAGACGTTCGTTCTGAAGCTGAACTCGCTGGGTTTCATCGACGTCCACACGATAGAGGTTATCGTGAGGGACTACCTGGTCAGGAAGGAGAGCGGGGTGAGGCCGACAAACACGGGCCTGTGGCACACCGCGTATCTGGTCTTCGCGAGGAAACCTGCCGAGATCAGAACGTGAGCATCAACACATAGCCCTCCCCAGTATCGTGACTCATGCGTACGAAGTCAGATCGGAGACATCCAGCAGCGTAAGGAGCTTGGAACTCAGGCCTTTCCTGTTCTGCACGAACAGCACCCTCCTCTCCGCGTCCAGCCTGCTCAGGTTTTCCTCTGCTTTCCTGACGTCCCCCTGGTTCACCCTCCCCCACTTCACTTCAAGCAGCAGGACCGGTTTCTTGAATCTCGTCAGCACCCCGTCCATCTCGTAGTCCTTGGCTTCGAGCACGTTCTCGTGCAGGCCCAGCCTGTCCGCGAGGTATTCCCTGATCTCGTCCTCCACTATGTGCGGAAGCTGCTCGTCCAGGATCCGCATGGCCTCAGCGTCGCTTATCCTCCTCTCGGCTATCCCGTACTTCTCGTCTGCATAAAAGAACAGCCGCATCAGGGGAGAGGCTATCTTGTATGCGAACCTGCTTCTTTCGTAGGTGGCTATCTTCCTAAGTATTCCAATCTTGACCAGGTTGTTCAGGTAAGGCTGTATCGAGCTCGGGTCGTCCTTTGGGATGAGCCTCCTGGAATACAGGGCGCTGGATATCTCGCCTGAGGCCGCTTTCCCGCTCGCTATGGCCCTCGTGATGCCTTCGTAAGTGGCCGAGATGCTCCTGTCCTCCTCAAGGAAGATCTCCCCTACCAGGGCGGGCATCGTATTGGCGAGCCCGCTGAGAAGTCTCACGAAAGTCTGCCGCGTATCCTCCTTCTCGTTGAAATAGTCGATCGCTATCGGCTCCCGCATCATTATCGCGCTCTCAAGCAGCCGCCTCTTGTCCAGCCCGAAGGTCTTGAGGGCCACAAGGCAGTCGTCGATCCGGACGAGGCCTATCCGGGCTTCGTGGAAAAGGCCCAGCAGCGGCGAGTTCCCGCGCAGCAGGTTCCGCGCGAGGAACAGCGTGGACGTCAGCAGTATGAGCCTGCCTTCCTTCTTGGAAGAGTGCAGGAAGTCCAGGAAGGGATCGCCCAGCCGGTGGAACTCGTCTATCACGATCGTCCTTCCCTCCTTGAGCTCGCGCCTGAGAATTTCAAGGAGCGTCTCGTAGGTCAACTGGGTGTTGGTCTTCTTCGATATTATCGACCTGTCCCTGTTCACGAAGAAGTAGTCCGAGAAGTCCATGAAATTCTCCACGAGAAAGGTCTTCCCGGTCTTCCTCCGCCCATACACTAGCGTCCACTTCTTCACGCCGCTAACAAGCCCGAGTTCGCGCGGCCTCTTAATGATAATCATAGTTAGTATAATCAGAGTTATACCTATAAAAAGGTTTCGCATGAACCGTCCGAGGCCGACCAACACTGGGCTGTGGCACACCGCGTACCTTGTTTTCGCAAGGAAAGCAGCACTTTCAAGCTAACCTGTGCTCAGGTTACCTAACTAACTTTGTAATGAAGTTGGATTTCGTTCTTCGAGAGTCTTCTTGTTCCAATAAGTTTCAGTCCAGTTGAGAAATCGTATTCAGAAAAAAGTCCTATGCCCTTGCCAAAAACTATCGGTTCCACATCAAGATAAAGTTCATCGACTAAGTTCTCCTTCATGAAACTTGAGTTTAGTCCACCGCCACCGCAGACCATAATGGTCCTAAATTCCTTAAGAATATTCAGCGCCTTCCGAGGAGATTTGGCAGCAGATACGAATTTCGGGTTCTGATTCTTTATTAGCCCATTTGTTAAGACGACTGTTTTTATTTTATTAAGGTCTGATTTATTGAACTCATTATTCTTAAGCATGATCTCATAAGTCCGCTTGCCTATTTGTAGAGTGTCAGCACATTTGTCCTAAAACAGTGTCATAACATATGTCCGCTTTCACAAAATCACCTCTGTGGTGATTCGCGTGGTGAAAGCGACAATGGACACAAGAATGAAGGCAATGGTGCTGTGCGAATCGGGGAAGTACTCTGTCCTTGAAATATCCGAAATGTTTGGTGTGAACGAACGGACCGTTCGCAGATGGAAAGCACGTTATACCGCTGGCGGAGTGGCGTCCTTGAAGCCAGGGAGTACTGCCCCTAAACGGATCAGTTCCATCTCAAAGAATCTCGAAGAACGGATTGTGCGCTTGAAAGGACGTTACCCGACTTGGGGAGCGAGAAGGATAAAGCACCAATTCAGTTTACCCGCATCTCCAAGTACCATTCACAGAGTGTTCAAGAAGAAAGGCCTGTTGATACGCGTAAAACCAAATCCGCAGGAGTTCAAGAGATTCCAAAGAGACCATGTCGATTCGATGTGGCAGGGCGACACGTTCCAATTCAGGATAAAAGACGTCGGAAAGGTGTATGTGACTGGCTTCAACGACGATTGTTCAAGGCACAGGGTCATATCGAAATCGTATCGTGCAAAAGGTGAAACAGAGTCGGTGAACGCATTAAGGTGGGCAGTGCGCAAAGGACGAATACCAAGAGAGATTTACCTTGACAACTT
>CAVWAD010000010.1:0-7819 GCA_963752955.1 uncultured archaeon | reverse complement strand
TCCCTCGGTATGCCTTCCAGGGCGTACTCTGCGCGCCTGAGCGCGAAGGCGATCGCAGTTGCGGCCGTCTCCTTGGGCCCCGTCACGAGTATAAACGCGTCCCCCTCTCTGATGCCCAGTTCCTTGTACAGCGATGCGAGCTCCTTGCTGCCGAATTCGTATCTCTCAAGGTCCTCGTCGCTGTGGATTATCCCGCCCACCCCGGCCATCCTGGCGTAGTCGCTTATCTCGCTCCCGAGCCTCCTGCCCGGGTTGACCTCGATGCCCAGCGCGCCTCGGAAGCCCTCGAGCCTCGCTCCGAAGACGGACCCGCCTTCCTCCGTGCCCTGCTTCAGTATTTTCGCGTTCGTGCCCCTGAACACTTCAGTGACGTCCTCCGCCTTGTGGATCTTCACCTTCCGTGTCTGAAGTAACTTCTTTATATCGAGCAACTTGAGGTGCCTCTCGACCTCCCGCTCTATGATGGCGTCCATGCTCTCCAGTTCCTGGAAGCCCTTTATCTCGACCCTCTCCCCGCCCCTTATCGAGATGTTTACGTCCTGCCTTATCGAGCCTATGCCCCTCTGCACCCTGCCGGTGACCCTGAGCACGAGCCCTATCCTCTTCGCGACGGCCTTGGCCTCGGCCGGCGTCCTTATGTCTGGCGTTGTGTCCATCTCCACCAGGGGCACGCCGAGCCTGTCGAGGTTGTAGACGACCACCTCCCTGTCGCTGTGCTCTATGCCGCTCGATTCCTCCTCGAGGAACAGGTCGGGGATGACTATCTCGCGCCCGTCCACGCGCAGCCGCCCGTCGTATCCCACGAGCAGCGTCCTCTGGAACGCGCTCGGGTCGCTGCCGTCCACGACCCCCTTCCTCATCACCTCCAGCTCCGATGGAGTCTTCATGCCAAGCGAGGCAGCGATCTGCATCGCTATGCCGAGCGCCTCGCGGTTTAGCTCGTGGGGCGGCTCCTCGTCTATATCCACCAGGCACGATGACCTCCTGAACGTGTTGTAGACGAACCTCCTTCCCTTCGCGCTCTCGAAGCTCGCGGACGGGTCGATCTTCCCTAACTCCCCGGAGACCGCCCTCTGCATCCTCTCTATCTCGCCGACCGAGACGTCGGAGGATATGCTGGCGTCGCAGGAGCAGAACAGCTTGGACCTCGTGGCGAGCCTCTGGTGTATCTCGAGCCCGCACTTGAAACCTATGCCGGCATAGTCGATCATTTCTTCACCGTAAAACTCCCGCCGTGGCCCGGGATTACGTGGTCCGCGATCCGCAGGATCCATTTTCGGCTCGCAAGAAGCGCCGCCCTGTCCTTCACGTACGGATCCGTGTGTTTCATCAGGCCCTCCGGACTCATTCTCCGCATCTCGCCGTCGTACCACCAGAAGACGTCGCCCGCGATGGCCACGGTGCCCAGCCACCTGTCCTCGGCCAGGACCGAGCAGTGAAACGCGTCGTGTCCCGGCGTATTGATGATCCTTATGCCAGTCCCCGGGACCGTGCCGTCATGGCTCCCGATCCTGCCCGCGAAGGAGTAGGTCTGCTCGTTGTCCAGGACCTTGGCGTTATTGAAAATCCCGGCAAGGAGGCAATGATCGAGGTGGTTGTGTGTCAGGACTACGTAATCTATCCTGTCGGGTCCGAGGCCCTCCTTCTTCAGAGCGCCAAGCAGGGCCGCGCGGTCCATCCCGGGGTCTACAATCACTCTGATGTCGCTATCAGTTATGAGGGTCACCGTTGAGGATGCGCGCTCGGAGCCGTCCTTGAACTTCTCCGCATAGCCCCTTACCAACACTTTCACGGCCGCCATGATCACACCGGGAACTCCTCGATCTCAGTCCTCTCCGTTATCTCCCCGATCAGGTTCTTGTTCAGGAGCTCGGCGGCCTTCTTCCTGTCGTAGTTGCCCAGCAGGAAGCCCAGCTTCACCAGCGCCACCTCAGGGAGCATGTCCTCGCAGTACGTCGCTCCCGCCCCTGATATGAGGCGCAGGTTCGAGTAGACCGTCGAGCTGACCCTGCCGTTGAGGCACTGCGACGTCATGCCGACTACCGCCCCCGACTCCACGGCGTCCCTTACGCCCTCCAGCCACGAATACTTCTTGTCGCCCGGCGCGATGGCGACGTGGCCCAGGCCAGTCCCTTCTATTATGATTCCCTTGTAGTCTTTGTTCAGGTAGTATGACATGACGCCCGGGTCGGAATGCGGGTAGAACTTCACCAGCGCCACCTTCGGCTCGAAGCCGGTGACCGCCTTGACCTTCCCTGCGCTGCCGGCGGCCTTCCTGTAGTCTCCGACGTACTCTATCGCGCCGTTCCCCGCAGGTATCCGCGCCATCGGCCTTGAATTCACGGGCCTGAACGCGTCCCTCTTGGACGTGTGCAGCTTCCTCACCTTCGTACCCCTCAGCAGGTTGCAGAACCCGTCGGAGGAATCCGCGTGCATGCAGACGCCGACCTCCGCGACGTCCGACTCCGCGGCTATGCGCGCGGCGCAGGCCAGATTCATGAACGCGTCGCTCGATCCCCTGTCGCTGCTCCTCTGCGCGCCGGTGATGACTACGGGCGCGTTGAGCCCCTGGAGCATGAAGCTGAGCGCGGCGGAGGTGTAGTGCATCGTGTCCGTCCCGTGCGTTATGACCACGCCCCGGGCCCCGCCTCTAAGGGCGTCTGCGGTTTCCTTCGCCATCTTGCCCCACTCGGCGCAGGTCATGTCCTCGCTGGCGATGCTCATCAGGTTTCTTATCTCCAGGTCGGCGATCCCCGAGAGTTCCGGTACCAAGTAGAGCAGTTCCTCGGGCTTGGTAAGGAAGTGGGCGCCCCCCGTCTCATAGTCGACCTTGCTCCCTATGGTGCCGCCGGTCGCGATCAGCGTGATCTTCGGCAGCTTCCTGTTCTCGTCGATCTTCGCCTTCGGGAACGCGAACGTCTCCCTTCGGCCCGCGAGCTTCTTGATCGTGAGGGGGGAATCGAACTTTATTCCGAAGTTGTAGCCGTTCCTGAGCTTGATTATCAATATGCCATCCCCGTTGGAGTCGGACTTTGGCATCAGCACCCCTTCCAGGGTGTCGCCCCCACTGCGCGAGACCCTTATCTCGTCCCCGAGGGCCACCCCAGCGGCCTTCAGCACCTTCTCTATGCTTTCAGAGTACATGAAGAGGCATTGGATTTTGCTATTTTAAATCCTTTTCTACGCGGTGGAGTTCGCTTCCGCGGATGCTCCTGATTCCTCCATGCCCCTGAGTTTCGTCTTCAGCGCCGTCACCGTCATTCTCGTAGCGGTTTTGATCGCCTCGTCTTTCCAGCCGCCCGCTTTGAACAGGTCGAGCGCCCTGGCTTGCTCTTCCCTCTCCATTGCGACCTGTCCCAGTTCTCCGAACAGTTCACTCTTGTTGAGCGCTGCCTGGCCGGCCAATTTAAGCGCATCCTCCCTTAGCCATTTCTGTATCTCTTTTTCGTATAAATCGAACGCCTCCGAGTAGTGATCGCCCGCTTCTCCGACGTTGTTTATTATAAGTGCTTCTCTGCCAAGCTTCCTCTCTATGAGTGCGGCTCTGGCATATTCTTTCTCCCACTTCAGAACGTAAATGGCCCTTTCGAAATTCCCCGCATTGCACAGGTCTCTCGCCGCGGTAAGAGGGCAAGCCTTCTCTTGTGGCGTGAGTTTCTCCTCGTGGGCGGATTTTTCAGGCATTTGATCACAAATACCTATCCTTTCCCTATATTATAAAAGTATCCTTACATTTCGTAACCCCGCCGCAGCGCGGAATCCGCACGCGAGCAATCAGGCAACTGCCTCAGCGATCAGGCAGAGGGGGGTGCTGCCCGAGATTCTGGCATGGACGAACCTCCCGAGTTCGAGATCCGCTCCCGCAAGCGCGACGGAAACGTAGCTCTCGTTTCTGCCTACGAACGAATCGCGGTTGTTTCCAGTTATCAGTACTTTGCTTATTCCCCCGACAAGCCTTCTCCGCTCCTCCCACAGCACCTCGCGCATAGTCCTTGTCATCTCCCTGCTTCTTCGCTTCATCTCCTCGTTAGGCAGCCGCGCGAGTTCCGAGGCCTTCGCGTGCGGCCTCGCTCCGAATTTCGAGACGTTTACCATCATCGGCCTCGCCTTCCTTATCCAGGCGACGGACTCCCTGAAGTCTTCGGCAGTCTCTGTCGGATATCCCACTAGCAGGTCCGTCTCCAGGCTGATTCCATGCACCTTGCTCCTGAGCTCGCGCACGTAGGAATCGAATTCCTCCACGGTGTATCTCCTGTTCATATCCTTAAGGACCCTGTCGCTTCCGGACTGGATCGGAAGATGCAGGAACTTGTAGACTTTCTCTTCCTTGAGCGATTCCATCAGCGCGTCGATGTACCTGTGCAGGTGCTCGGGGTTGAGCATGCCTATCCTTATCATGAATTCCCCCGGGATCTCGGACGCCCTGGAGACCAGTTCGGCCACGTTGGTTCCCCTGTCCAAACCATAAGCGCCCGCATCCTGCGAAGTGAGATCTATCTCCCTCGCTCCGTTCGCCACCTTTACCCTGACCGCGTCGAGTATCAGCTTCTCCGAGAAGCTGTTCAGCGGTCCCCTCGCGAACCTGCTCTCGCAGAATGTGCAGCCGCTCAGGCAGCCCTCGCTTATAGGTATCTTCGCGACCACCGACCTGCCGCACCTGCAGGCTGGGTCGTATCCCTCGAGCTTGTCCGCGCGCCCGCGCTCCGCATAGACGACCCTCGTCCCGTTGATCGCGCTCGAGACCGCGTCGCCTATCCTTGCGATGCTGCCCGTTCCCACGATGCTCGCGTCTGGCGCAACCCTGGATATCGCGTCTATGCTGGTGCTTGCCATGCATCCTGATACGATGAGTCTCCTGCCGAGGCCGCGCACCGCCTTGAGCCGGTCGAGTATCCTCTGCTCCGTGGGCGCCTTGACCGTGCAGGTGTTGACGATGAGGAAGTCGCACCCGCGCCCGGGGTCGTACCTGCCGAGCTCTACTTCGTGCCCGCTCCGCTCCAGTAGCGATCCCATTATCTCGCCCTCGGCCTGGTTGAGAGTGCAGCCGTACGTCTCGATGATTACCCTTGCCATTGGAAAGCCCGCAAGCATATTTTAATATCTTTAGCTTCATATCCCTATATAATTTGCCTTAGCCAGAGTGATGTGTTTCAATGATATGCGAAAGATGCAGCAGGGACATTTACAAGAACGAGAAGTGCGACTACTGCAACAGGCAGATATGCTTCAACTGCGTCAAGAGCTCGAAGAGGCTGAGCAAGACGACGCGTCTGGTCATATGCAAGGACTGCTGGAGCAAGATGCCGAGCAGGAAGAAGTACAAGAGCACCACTCTGGCGAGCACCGAGATGAAGATGCCCGAGAGGGAGGGCTTCGGCGAGAGAACCCCTTACGCAAGACCACAGTTCGGCAGGAGGCCTCCTTTCAAGAGGTAAGCGGGTCAGCGCTCTGTCTCAATCGCTTTCCCTATTTTTAGCAGTGGAGAATCCCCCAACCGCTTGCGGTGGGGTTGCACCTTTCGAGGATTGTCGTATGCTTCCGAAGGACTCTTCGATGCCACAGGGCTTGCCCTGTGGTTGTTCACCAATGAATGTGGTCCGAGTCCAGAGTGCCGGCCTTCCAACAGGGGTATCCCCTCGAACGGAGCTTGGAAAATAAGACTTCCTCCGTGCAAAATCCTAAACTATTCTCATGATTCTGCAAATTGTAAAACTGATGTGGAAGCCTGAATTATTGAGACCTCGAAGATTCGATGGCTCAATCTTTTTCATAGTCATACCTCAACAATTGCCCTAATAGACCTTTCTCTGCTATGCCGTTTCCTCAGAAACGCATCCCTAGGCGTCTCACATATCTCAGTCCTTAGACTCCCGTGTGGTTTTATTTCGTTGTGCCATCGTATTATGTCATCTACATTGTCGAAATCCTTCCAACGGATCCTGTTCTTTACCTCACCGAAGAACCTCTCCACCTTTCCACAGGTCTGTGGGTGATTCACCCTTGCAAGGATGTGCTTGATCTTGTTGGCCTTGAGGAACTTCTGGAAGTACGTCTCCCCTTGCGCCCTGCCGTCCTTTGTCGTCGCATAGAATTGGGTATCCCGTCCAGTCAGTATGTTTCGTGGCCTTCCGTAAGCCTTGATCGCCTCCTTCAGCACTTTTACCGAGTTCTCTGATGTTGCCGAGTCAAAAATACCCCATCCAACTACAAGTCTTGACGCATCATCTATGAATACAATCAACCACTGTTTGCCGAGTAGGGTCCAATCTGTCTGCCACAATGAAAGGGAATGCTTCCTCTCCCATCTGACCCAATATCTTCTCTTGCCCCTTGTCTTAATCGATCTCGTCATGTTTGCACTCGATAATACGCTGTTGATTATGTTGTGAGACACCTTTATGCCTTCCTTTTCCATCAGTAATTCTTCCAGACTTACCGCGCCCGTCTTGTAGAGCAATCTGGCCTCTATTATCTTCTTCAGAACCGCGTTCGGGAGCTGTCTCACCGGTCTACCAGGACTCCTATATGAGACTTTGAGGTACTTTATTTTGTAGTCGTGGTCTATGTCGGTGTACTTGTTGATTATCCTATGGAAGGTGGCCTTACTAATGCGCATCAGTTTGCATATCTGCCTGTGACTGGTTTCCCCTTCTTTGTATTTCCTCAGAATGAAATGTACTTTGTTTCGTGGCGTGTGTCTCATGAACGACATATCCTCTGAGAGGGTTTTAGATTTTGTCGAGGTATCAATATTTCGGGATGCCACAAATTGTAAAACTGAGGATATGCTTATAAACGGGGAAAAATAAAGGGTGCTACAGGTAATGATATGGCATGGGTAACTGAAAGTTATAACGCAAAGTCAACCTCGACTAGTGTAACGAACATGATTTACAACGACTATGAGCGGAATCACGCCATACCTTTGACAAATGGCGTCTTGGAAACACAGTCGAAGCTATTGACTAAAGATTTGACACTGAAAGCGAGGCTCTCCGGCCCCCAGTTCAGGGCACTGGCGAGGTTCCTGCTCGAGGAGCAGAAAGCATGGCATTTTTCACATACAGAAAACGATACGCAGACCTTATATCTAACAATAAACGGCACGGTAGGTAACGAGGCAGTCAAGTACAGGGTCGATATCATCCCTACCCGCTACTATAGTGAGGACTTTGTCCTGTCTCCCCTACTGCCAGAGAAGATTGCGACCAAAGTGGAAGGGGGCACTTCCCTTGATGAAAATACAAAGGGAATCGAAGGTGTCAACCCTAATATAACTAACACCACGCTAGAATGGGCCAAAACAATGAAAGAGATTATCGGGTTCAAGTCAGGCAAAATGGACTACATCGTCAATGGCAAAGTGTGCGGACAGCGGACCTGCATAAAACCGATGCATGCTGATGTAGACAGGATAATATCTATTCTCATGAGGCCTAACGTAGCGATTACGCTCGATTACGACTGCAGGAGCGACAAGAAGAAGTATCTGAGCTCGGTCAAGATAAATTATCAGAACCATTCGCTAAACGCATATGGGAGTGCCTGGTTGACTAACGACTCGGCGATGCGCTCGATAAGAGTAGTTTCAAAAATGGTGAATACTCAAGCCATCCTCGAGGCGGAGGGCATCGCAACCTATGAGCAGTATTATCGCACAGAGATGGGGAGAACGATAAAGAAGAAGCTGGATCCCGTGGCCACGAAGGTAGGCAAAGGCGCCAAGAAAATCGGCGGACTTGTAATAGCGGGCGGTGCGCTAGTGGCAGAATTAGGGTACGCCGCTTACGAGAGACTGGATAGACCCTTCATAGAACTT
>CAVWAD010000009.1:0-40014 GCA_963752955.1 uncultured archaeon | reverse complement strand
TGGTACGTCGCAGGGGGGGCTGGCAGACCGATGCAGAGGTCGCTAACGCACCCGTTAAAGTTGCTAACGGTGCCGTTAGTAGGTATGTCTTGTTCCATATCGGGACATGGCTTAGGGGATGATACGGCGCGGTTTCGAGATGGAAGTCAGGGTCTGATTTTCTTTATCATGCGCAATTCTATTGGATCGGGGATGCTATAAGTCTCCCCCTGCTTCTCGACAAGACCCAATTTCACCAAGTTCCGCAATAGCGAACTCAGGATTGTATCGGACACGCGCTCTCCTTTCGCGGATACGTAGGACTTTATCTCGCCCCATCTATCGACGCCGTTGGCTATCGCCTTGAGCACGTGTATGTACCTTCTCCTTGAGCGCGCCACCAACCTCTCCAACTCGTCTGCCAGAATTTTCGACCCTTCCTCAAATACCTTTGCGAGTGCTTTCTCGTGCCCCAAGCCGATTGCACATCGGTAATAGCCATAGTAGGCAAGCCAACCGACGATGCCGCCTATGTTTTCGACTGCTTCGTCAATCTCGGCTTCTGTCGCATCGACGCTCGATTCCCTGAAGCCCGTCGAAAGAAATCCGACACTATCCTTCTTCCCGAATCTGTCGAGATATATCTCATCCCTGAACCTTCCGTACAGAGGCGCATTGACATCATCATATCTCAGAAAGTCCCTCAGCATACCGACCTCGCTGCCCGTGAGCACATATGCGATATTTGAGAGGTTGTCCACGCTCCATGCGATTATGCCATCGTACCTTACTCTGCCCCCGTATCTGAGGTATTGGGCCTCATCCAGGGCTATCACGAAGAACAGCCCCCTGTTCTTGCACCATTCGTTTATTCCCTTGAGCAGGCTCGTGACGCTTTTGTCTATCAACCCACCGGAGAAGTTTTCGGGGGCGAGCCCTAGTCCGCTGGCGAACTTCACGAATTCCTCTGCAATTACTTCGGCCAGAACTGAGATCGCTACGGATGCGTGCTCGTAGTAGATCTCCTTTATGTCTATGAATATGTAAGGGAATTCCTTCTCATTGAGCATTGCGCGTATTAGGCTCGTCTTGCCGACTCGCCTGAGCCCATAGACCACTATAAGTCTCTCGCGCCTCTTCAGGGCGCCCTCAAGTTGCCCGAGTTCCTTCTTGCGGTCGTAAAGATCGGTCACTTTTTCCGTTGGATTCAGGTCGAATTTCACTAATACACCTATTAGTTACTAATAGTAGTATTAGTAACATTATTATGCGTATCGTTCGTCCGGCGTACGGGCGTTTTACCTGATGGAGGAAAAGAAACCGCGATCATCATAATCCGTCGAATCTGATTTTTATAGCTTTGCCTGCCAATCCCTGCTGAGGGACCAGGATGCCGCTGCGGAGGTACGCGAAGGGGGCGAGGACCGAGCGGGAGCTGCTCAACATGCTCGACAAGAAGGGCTGGTCCGTGACCAGGAGCGCGGGCTCCGGAGTCAACGCGATAAGCCCGGACCTGATAGCGATAAAGGGCGGCAGGTGCGTGTCGATAGAGTGCAAGTCCTGGGACAGCACCAGCCTTGCGCTCGACGGGGACCAGTACAGGAAGCTCCTCTTCTGGAGGGACAACGGCGCGTTCCCCACATTCGTGGCGTGGCGCATGAAGGGCGAGGGCTGGCGCTTCATAGAGCTGCAGGAGTTCGAGAAGGGCGGCACCGACAACTGGAACATAACGAGGAGGAAGGTGCTAATGTCGAACAGGAAGCTTGAGGACGTGTTCCCGTAGCGTCGCGGACCGGAACGGACGAATAGGAAGTTAGCCCTGGGTGCGGCCGCTCGCCGAGAATTCTTCCGCGTACGCGCGGGTGTTTTCCAGCAATCCGAAAAGGGCAAACAATTTCTCTCTCGCCTCTGATTCCGGCAGGCGCTCCGCGGACGCGCGCGCATTTGTGCCATATATGGAAATCAGGTCAAATGTGGCGTCCATGCTTCCCAGGCGGATGAGCAGTCTGGTAAGCTCGAGGAGTTCGTCCTCCGTGGCCTCTTTATTGCCCAAGAGCGCCTTTATCTTATTTGCTTCTTCGGGAGTGGCTTTTGACAGCGCATGGATGATGGGATAGGTCTCGAGGCCCTTTCGGACGTCCTCGAAAGAGCACCGCGAGAGCGCCTTTGACCTTTGCTTCATGATCTTCTCTGGAAAGAACGCGGTGATATCGTTCCTGACCATTATTCCGATCCCGTAATGCTTGCCCATTTCACTGACTAGCCTGCGCTCGTCTTCAGGCGCATTGAGGCATGCCGCAGCCATGCCTGCGACTGCCTCGAACATGACGCCGCACAGTTCATAGCAGCGCTCCAAATACCCCTCCGTTCGCGTATCGGCGACCATCCACTCGTTCTTCCCCTCCCCTTTCCACAGCACTTCCCACATTCTGTTTCCGATCCGCAGTATCTCGAGTTTGGTCCTTTCATCGACCTTCAGGTCGTACAGCATCATCATCGAGATGAACTGCTGCAGACTGCCTGCGATGATGGCCTTTTTTATGCCGTATTTCTTCCAGGTTGCCTCTGCCGCCTCCCGTTCCGGCTGGTCGTCGATGATGTCGTCAAGAACGTAAGTCGAAATGGCGGAGAGTTCGATAAAGCCGAGAAGCGGGATTATTTCATGCCAGTCCTTTCCTCCCAATGCCGCATAGACCAGGCGACCCAGAGTCGCCCGGGCCTTGGGCGCGTTTTTTCTAAGCTCAGCCAGATGGGCGGTTATTTCATAGAGACGAGGATCCTCCGACCTTAAGTCGCCCAGTCTGCCAAGGATGTAAGAATCTGTGGCGGACGCGGTTTCTCGCATGTAACCGAAAAACGCCCCCGTCCTGTGCATTTCCATAGTAGTAAGTATGCCTGACCTCATATATCAGAACTTTCAGCCGGATTTTGGCTAAAACGCAATATTATTATATATAAATTGCGGAAATATCGATATGTTCAGGCTGGATCTGAAGGACAGGAAAATCCTTTACGAGCTCGATGCCAACTCCCGGCAGCCTGTCTCGCGGATAGCGAAAAAGGTCAGGCTAAGCAAGAGCACGGTAAGCTACAAGATAAAGCAACTCGAGAGAGAGGGGGTGATATCGGGCTATTACGCCATGATAGACAACACCAAGCTCGGCTATCTCATGTTTAGGGTCTACCTCAAGTTCATCAATACAACGCGGGGGAAGGAGGAAGAGATAGTGCGTTGGTTGAAGAACAACAGGGCCGTCGGGGTGGTCGGGCGGATCGAGACGGTCTACGACCTCATAATACTGGTGTGGACCAAAAGCATAAACGAGTTCGATGACTTCCTTTATGAATTCAAGAAAAGGTTTCGCGGGTACGTCTGGCAGGAGAGGGTGCACATCTACTCCAAAGTCTGGCACTTCAAGAGAAAATACCTCCTAAAGGAAGAAAAGCCACCTGAGCACGAGTTCGTCGGGAGCTACGGTGCGGAAGACTACGACGAGCTTGATCTCGGCGTTCTCAAGCTGCTCTCGAAGAATGCGAGAATTCCTGTCGTGGAGATGTCCGAGGCGCTGAGGATGCCCGAGCGGACAATCGCCTTTAGGATAAGGCAGCTGGAGAAGAAGCGGATAATACAGGGCTACAGGATAAACCTGAACCTGGAGAAGATAGGATACGAGTATTACAAGCTGAACATCACCCTGAACGACTTTTCCAAGTACGATGAGCTGCTGAACTATGCGAGGGACCATCCGAACGTGATCTACATCGACAGGACCGCTTCGGAACTCGACTTTGAGATCAACGCGGAGGTGGAGGGCAAGCGGGCCCTGCTGCGGCTCGTGGGAGAGATCAAGGCGAGGTTCAACATCAGAGACATCGAGGTCGTGCCCTTCCAGGAATATTACAAGATGGAGTCGCTGCCTCGGTAGCTAGAAGTAGCGGTAAGAATTTACACGCCGCCAGTGTAGTGGCGAACGTTTATGCGAATATTTAAATATGAGTAGGCACTACATTTACGCATGAGTTACATAAGGGAAAAGACTAAGGGCATCACCACATACTATGAGCTAGTGGAATCCGTCAGGAAAGGGGGAAGGGTGAGACAGAAGGTCCTAGAGTACTTTAAGGACAGGGAGTCAATGCTAGATTACTGCAAAAAGCACGGCGTGACGCCGCCCGCGCGGGGGGTCGGATTGCTCGGGAATTCCCTATGCGCTGCTCTTACGAAGAAGCTATCGCTGCTGAATTCCCTGCGCCCCCTGCCGAAGGCGGCGCTGGAGAGCCTCCGCAAGAAATTCGAGGTCGAGATGACCTACAACTCAAACGCCCTCGAGGGGAACAGGCTTTCGCTTCGCGAGACATACTTCGTGCTTGAGAAAGGCATGACCATAGGTGGGAAGCCGGTAAACGATTACATCGAGGCCACGAATCACAAGGAAGCAATCGCGCTGCTCGAGAAGATCGCGCGGGGAGATGAACCGATAATCGAGATGGACGTGCTCAACCTTCACGCGGTCATACTAGACAAAATAGACCCGCATAATGCCGGATTCTACAGGCACGAACAGGTCTATATCACGGGAACAAGGCACATCCCGCCGAACTGGAAGGAGGTGCCGGAAAAGATGAAGCTGGTCATTAAAGAGCTGAACTCTTCCGGCAAGGGCTGCAAGGCGATAGAATCCGCGACAAGACTGCACCATCTGCTTGTCTGGATTCACCCTTTCGTCGACGGGAACGGGAGGCTTGCGCGTCTGCTTACCAACCTGCGCCTCATGCGCGCCGGATTCCCTCCCGTGGTCCTGCAGAAAAAGATAAGGCGGACCTATTATTCCGCGATAGAGAAGGGGGACAGGGGAGATCTGAAGCCGTTGGCCATGCTAATAGCGCGCGACGTTAATACGGCCTTGGACGTGTGGCTTCAGGCCGCAAGCTGAAGGGAAAGAAGCTTGTCAGGAGGGTTGGAGATTCGAAAGTTCCGCTGTTGATGACTAACGCATTCTTCGCGGTAGGTAATCCCAATTGTTAAGGCGGTTACTTCGGAGACCGTCGGCTTTTTAAACTTGGCATCCCACGGATAAACGCGACCGGGAGGACTTCATGATAAAGGTAATCGGTAACAGGGGACTTTTGGGAATCATCGCGATATTCGCGGCGGTCATGCTCGCCGGAGTCGCCATAGCGGTGGCCGCCCTGGAGACCGGGAGCGCCTCCATCGTCTACAGCACCTTCTCCGACCCCATGTTCGCGAGCTTCTCCTACTTCCTCGACGCCACCATCGTGCTGATACTGGCGCTCCTGGTCCTGAGAAGGCACAGCCGCCACAGCAACACGTTCCTTTTCGAGGCGCTAGAGGGGGTCGTGACGGCCTTCACGTCCTTCTTCGCGTTCCTCCTGGTCTTCGCCATCGCCATGCCCGGGAGCGTGGACAGCGGCCTCGTCTACGCGTACGCGGCGGCGATCGCCATAGCGCTCATACTGCTGAAGGAGAGGTACCAGAGGCTGCGGGACGTCACCACCGTGGTCTCGAGCATAGGCGTGGGGCTGGTGCTCGGGCTGAACTTCCCGTTCGCCTACTCCATCCTGCTGCTCGGCGCGGTCGCGGTCTACGACTACGTCGCGGTCTTCAAGACCAAGGAGATGGTGACGCTGGCCAGGGCGGTCTCGTCCAACAACCTCTCCTTCCTGGTGAGCGTCTCGGACATGGAGGCCGTCCCTGAGACCGGCATGAGCGGCAGGGAGATAGCGATGTACATCGAGTGCCTCAAGGACGAGCACCAGCTGGAGACCCCGCAGTGCAAGAGGATACTGGCGAGCGGGAAGATGCCCATAATGTCGCAGGTCTCGCTCGGCGAGGGCGACCTGTGCCTGCCGCTGATGGCCGCCGTGAGCGCCTACGCGGCGTTCAGCCACGCGATGGCGGGGGTGGTGATAGTGGGCTCGATAATCGGCATCATCGCCACGATGGCCATACTGAAGGTGTACAAGCATCCGATACCCGCGATACCCCCGCTCTTCGCGTGCATAGGCCTCTCCGCGGGCACCGCGATCATCGTGGTCGAGAGCGGCGCGGCCTGCACCCTCTGCTATGCGGGCGCGCTGCTGATCCTGGCCTGCGCGGTAGTCGTCCTGGTCGACATAATGACGATAGCGAACAGGATGCGGCGGGAGGGCGCGAAGAAGGGAAAGAAGGGATAAAACAGGAGGGAAGCAAGGCCGTTAATTCTGCAGTATACCTATCCAAACAGTTAAATAGTTTAACTGTTCAATAGATACGTGTGATAAAATGGAGGAAGAGTTAGTCAAAATGTCGGAAAAAGGACAACTAGTAGTACCACAAAAAATAAGGAGGGAGGAAGCCTTCAGAAGCAGCGACAGATTTGTAGCCATAGGAATCAAAGGAGGGGTGCTATTCAAAAGAATCAATCTGCCCAAAATTAAAATAAACTTCACAGAGCTTTCCAAAGAGATAGAAACGCACTTGAAAGAACGGAAAGTTGAACAAACCGAAGTTGCCAAGGCGGTTAGGTGGGCAAGAGAAAAATAACGGTCGATACGAACATATTGATCTCTGCTTTAGGTTGGAGGGGCCCGCCGCACAAGATACTTGAAAAAGTATCATTGGATGAGCTAGAGCTTTTTATTTCGTATGAACAATTTGAAGAACTCTCAAGGGTATTGGATTACCCAAAGTTTGAGTTTACTGAGGATCAAAAAAGAAGGTTCAAAGAATTCGTATCAGAGAAAGCAACTTTTGTAAAATCACCGATAAAATTAGATGTCATAATGAATGATCCTTCAGACAATAAGATTCTTGAATGCGCTCTGGTGGCTGGTGTGGGATACATAATCTCTGGCGATGATCATTTATTGTCCATACGAAAATTTGGTAGAATAAAAATAATGAAAGCAAGTGAATTTCTCAAAGAGATTTGAGTTGTATGAAACATAAAATATCCTGCCTTGTTTGTGGGAAAGAGGGCATCGTTGAGATAGATAACGAGACGCACAGGATAATTGGTAGAGATTGGCACTATTACGGGAGAATAAATGCTAATTATTCCAGTAAGACAGACAGGTATCTCTACAAAGTTATCAGTTGGAAGCCGGACTTTGTAACAGAAAAGGTTCTAAATCCCAATTACGACTCTAGAGCGAAGCCGAAGATGGCGGAGTATTGGGAATGTGAAAAGTGCAACAGGGAATGATAATTCGCCGCGCTTCTACTATTAGGCGTATGCTTTATCGTGATGCTCAAAATCATAAAATTCGAGTTTCTTCTCGCTTTCGTTTATTCTATAGAATAAAACGAAGTGGCCCACGTGCACGCGCCGCGTACCCTTTAGATTAGAAGTCATAGGCTTTGCCATGCGCGGATTTTCGCAAAGTTCGGCGACTTTCCTACCTATTCGCTCATACATTGCTCTATCCTTCTTTTTCATTTTCTTTAGTAGGCCGCTCAGTCTGTCTGAGGGAGAGTAGGCGTACAAATAACCACTTCAGCCTATGGATTTATCAAAATCAGCGAAACTCTTGTAAGTGTGCATCTTGAGCTTTCCCTCTTTTAGCTGCTTAAGCAGCTTCTCAGACCTTTTTATAAAGCTCTTCTTGAACTTACTTTCTGGAGGATATATCTCGCGGCTTTCTACGAGCATAAGCGCCTTTATTGCCTTCTCCAGGTAATCTATCGCAACCCCAAGTTCTGCCGTTTCCTGCACCTGCGTCTGCCTCTGCATTTCAATCACTAGCATTGTGTCTTTTCTAATTTTTATATGTTTGTCTGTTACAAGAATGCCCGTGAGAGGGCAAATAACGGAGGAGATAGGGAGAGCTGATGCAAGGGTCAACCCTGCTCCTTTCACCGGAAACGCGCGTCGCCGGTGCCGCGGCGGTCAGCCGAGGCACGGGGCCGTCACTTCCTCCTCTTCCTCCTTGCCGCGTTCCTTCTCTGGTAGGCTATGCCGACCGCGATTGCCGTCGCTATGGTGAGGCCCATCGCAGCGACGGCGGGCAGCACGCTAGGGTTTGACGCGGGCGGAGCGGTTGTCGCGGCAGCCGGTGCGGTCGTGACAGGGGCGATTGATGACACTATGGTGGGCAGGACCGTCGTCTCCACGGTGCTGGTGGCCGTCGAGTTCTGCGTGCTTGCCGGCGCGCTAGGCTGCCCGTATATGCGCAGGGTCACTGTCTGCGCTATCGGAAGATAGGATATGCCGCTGAGCTCCACGTAGTAGGTGTTGCCGTTGGAGGCGAATAGCTGCGTTGGGGTTCCCGGAGACAGCGTTAGGGACTGGCCGTTCACCGTCACGCCCGCGGTCGACGGGGTTATGAAGTTCTCCACGACTGTGAACGCGATCCCGCCGATGCCCATCTGCTCAGAGTTGGACTGCGAGAAGTCAGATATGGTGTATCCGGTCTGGTTGCCGCTGGAGTACGGAGTGACCGTTGGCAGGGAGCTCCCTCCAGGAGCGCCGACGGTGGCGCCTCCGCCGCTGGAGACGATGCCTCCTGTTGCGGGCGCTGCGTTTGTGTTCAAGGAACCAAAGGTGGTAAAGTGGTACGTGAAAATCTTCGTGTCAACGCCGTTCGATATGTAGCACTCGCCAGGGAATACCGGCGGGGTTGGCGATGCATAAGTACCGCCGCAGAGATTCGTTATCTGCGTCCACGCGCTTGATCCGGAGGGCCTGTATCCCACGGCTCCGGTCACCCCTGAAAGAACTATAGTGGCAGGCTGGGTGAGCAGAAGAACCACGCCGGGGGATCCGACTTCGATCACCGTGCTTCCTACCGAGAATCCCGAGGGTGCGGTGCCGGAAGCCGAGGCGGTCGTCGGAGGGACGATCGTCCCCGTCCAGCCGCTTGGCGCAAGAATTGTCGTGCTGTCCGGAATGGCGACGCTCACGCCCGGGAGTCCGGAGTTGGTGATGGTGATAGGCGTTCCTGTCTGTCCAGAGGTGAGCTCCACCGCCTGATTGATCAGGACGCTCTGGCCCCCGACGCTCTGCGGCACAGTCAGGTCTACCGTGCCGGATGCAGTTGTAACGCTGCCCAGCGATACGGTCGAGCCACCGATATTTACGCTTCCGGATGATGATGCGGTGCTGACAGAGCCTGAAAGATCGAGGGCTGAATTATCGTTCAAGACTATGTTGTTGGCCCCGCTTGGCATAACCGCCTGGCCGGCCGATGATGAGGAGGGAACAAGGTTTCCAGTAGTGACGGTCACTGTTGTCCCACTTATGGGCGCGAGCACTATGTCACCGCTGCTGACTTGTGGCACCGTTCCTGAATCGACCCAAGAATTTCCATCGCTCCCTGTGTATCTCCAGCTCCAGCCATTGCCGGAATTGACAAAGTCAAAGACGGATGCGTGGGGATATGCATTCTCGGGAGTTGCGCCCGGGAAGAAGTAATCTATCCAGGAAGCATAGGCATCGCTGGCGTCCGTGATGTGCTGGCTCAGTATTCCGATTTCTGTTCCACCGAAGTCTAGGGTACCCGTCCCTATTGTCGTCGCAGACGTATTGACTGGTGTGACGCTAGTTGTTAGGTATCCGTCGTATCCACCGAGCATTGAGACGCAGCCATTCGCTATCTGGGAAATGCCTGCATTGGGGCTTGGAGCGCCCGCAAAGATGCATGAAGTTCCAACATCAGTTACATTGACCTTGTATTGATGCTCGGCCGCGTGCCAGACAGTCAATGTCTGCGTATAATTATCGAGTGCCCAGTAGCCATTATACCCGCTGTCCGAGTCGCCGCGCACTCGATAGGTTACGTGTATCGATGGCCCTGTTATTATCTCTCCTGAGCTGCCAGCACCACCGTTAATCCACGTATTTCCGGTCAGGTAAGTGCTATTCGTGGAAGTGTATGTCCAACTCCACGCATTCCCCCCGTCCGTATAGGCGAAGTCCGTATTGCCTGGGAAGTAGTATCCCAACCACCTTGTCAGCGTGGTGGGTCCTGTCTGTCCCTTTGAGTAGCTGCCGAGCAATATGTCGTTCTGTGTCCCACCAAAATCAAACGAGCCCATGCTGTTGCTCGTCGGTGCTGGAGCGTTGAATGTTGTTGCAGTGAATGTTCCCGTGTAACCGCCTTGCATTGAACCGCATCCGCTGTGCGGCTCTACCATTCCGTTCTGAGGACTCAGTGCGCCCGCGAATGTGCACCACGTTCCGAGATATATCACGTTTGCGACGAATGCGTTGGAACTCGTCTGCCACACTGTGATGTCCTTGATGTAATTGTCGAGAGCCCAGTAGCCTACCTTTCCGCTGTCCTCGTCATTTGTTACTCTCATCGTGGTATTTAGAAGGGGACCCGTTATTATGTCCCCGCTGCTTGGGTTCGTGAAACTGTTCACGAAGGTTTGCGTGCCTAGGGGAGAGCCGGTGTAGGTATATGTGAACTTCGAAGGCGCAGAATAGAAGCCATCATATATTGTATTCGCATCTTCGAAGTAGAAAGACACCCAGTTTATCGCATTTGAATCTCCCTGCTGTCCCTTTGCCACTGTACCAATCAACAGGTCACTCTGCGTACCGCCGAAGTTGAAGACCTTACCGCCAGAATCGTTTAGCAGATTGCCCGTCGTGGGTTCTGTCGGCATGGCAAGAGGCGTTCCACCGAAAATTGCATTGTAACTGGCAATTTCTATTCCGTTTCCGTTGGCCGGTTCAGATACGCCGTTGCCGGGGCTGAGCGCACCCTTGAATGTCTGCCACCTTCCGTTGTACGTCACGAACGCTTCAAACTTCGATGGGCCTATCTGCCAGACTGTGATGTCCTTGGTGTAATTGTCGAGAGCCCAGTAATAGTTGTCTAGAGAAGAAGACCAGGAAGTGTCTTCGTCATTCTTCACTATCATTGTTACGTTGATTATGGGACCTATTGTTGCAAAATACGGAGAGTCTATCGATAATGACTGGTAGTTCTCGGTGATGCCTGAGAATTGGTCGTTTCTGCTCGTAACAATAGTATTTGCGCTTGAGGATGTGATGGCCATCACACCGACTAGAGAGTTTGATATTAGGTTATTTGAGGATATTCCATTAACAGTATCGAAAATGATGCCATAATATTGTTCGGTATTGGAAGTAAACTGGTTGTTGCTGACCGTCACCGCTGGGCTTACTATACCTGATGTTCCTACGATGCAAGCTCCAATATCGTTATCGAGTACGTTGTTATTCAAGACCTGCACATTATTGTTTGAGCCGAAGAGCAATATTCCGCACGATTGAGTCTCTGTGATATAGTCCCTGCCAGAGCCCAAACCGGTATAGCTGTTACCTTGGATTGTGCTGTCCGTTACGGAGCCAGTGGCTCCGGAGGCGAACTCTACGCCGTTCTGCGCTATATAGGGCACAGGTCCCAAACCCGTCACCGTATCGCCAGAAACAGTTACGCTGGTTCCAGCGCCTTTGATCACTATGCCTCCCTTCTGATAGGAACTAACCTGAGTGTTAATTACTTCCCCTGTCGCTCCCCCCACATACAGTATGCCCAAACCATACTGCACCCCATCAAAGGGGGTGTCACCAATCTGGAAGACATTTGAACCGACTACATTTGCATTCCCACCGTCTACATATATTCCTGCAAGGACCGCATTGCTTACAGTTGCCGTGATTGTTACCCCTGTAACGCCAGGACCTACGTAAACTCCAACATTGCATCCACTCGCATCAATTGCAGTAGTTATGCTCTGGCCACTTGTCGCAATGACCGCAGCGGTTGTTATTGGGATAGTATCAATTGGCGTTCCGCTTACTGAATTACATATGGCCTGTGCATGCGCGACATTCGCGGTCATCAACAGGAACAGCGGCAGGACCAGCACAAACAACACGGACGTTCTATTTACCATATCATATCCTCTTAGCGGTTAGACTTCCTCAGCCAGCTTTAGTCAGTTTGAGACTTAAAATCAATCTCCTCCCCCGAGGTAATTGATTCGCATCTCCTCTGCACAAGTGTGGGATGTCTACGTATTTAAATTTTTGCGTCGGATCCGTTTTCATGCCCCAAACTTAGACGTGCGACGAAGTCACGCACGACTCGGCAGATTTTGCCCTGCCCTCCTCAGGACATGTCGACGGCTATCGGGCACTTCGCCATGTACGCGGCGTTGCCGTAGACGTAGAGGGCGTAGGCCTTAACCACGGTGCCGTTCGTCGCGCTGTAGTTGAGGAATATGCCCGGCTCCGATCGCGCCTTAGCGAGGCAGTCGGCGGGCGGCCCGGCGGTCACGTTGGACGCGCGGCCCAGGCCCGCCGAGGGGAAGAAGCAGGTCGTGCCGTTGAGTATGAAGAAGTCGATGGTGCTCGCGTTGCGAGTCAGCGCGACCGACTGCACGAGCGTTGGGAAGCACTGCGACTCCGCCGAGTACTGAGACTGGCTGCCGTAGGTGACGGTTATCGCCACCCTCCTGGCGGAGTCGAAGTTGCCCTTGAACGTGGTGAAAGGCACGTTGGAGATCGAAGGGAGCACCAGGTAGAAGAATGCCAGGAACGCCGCGATGACGACCGCCGCCGCCAGGATCGCAAGCCTGGCCTGCGAGAGCGCGGCGCGCGCGCGTCTGCCCTTCGCGGCCTCCTTCTCCCTGCCTCCGGCCCCTGCCGCGTCTGCCTTCTTGGCCTTCGTTGGAACCTCGCTCGACGCTTTCGCCACCAATCCCACCCTACCTTACCATGTACTGCACGTAGCACGAATCCATGAGGCCCGCGGGGCCGCTGAGCGTGAGCCTCGTCCCGTAGAGGGAGTAGGCGCTTACGTTCTGCGCCGCGCCCTCGGCGAGCACCACGACCGGCACGCCGGCGCCGGCGAATGCGCCCAGGCATGCGTCTGTGCTCTCGGTGACGTTGCCGGCGTTGCACAGCCCGCTGGCGAAGGTCACGACCTCCACCGTCCTGTTCTCGGCGAGGAGCTGCGCCCTGATCGCGTTGGCGCAGGCGTACTCCTCCGCGGTGGGCGTGCCGTTGATCGCCACGACGAGCTGCCTCGACGAGCCTAGAGCGCCCTTGACTGCGCTGAACGGCGCGTAGTAGCCGGCCTGGGAGAGCAGCAGGTAGGTGGCCAGAACGTAGAGGAGGACCAGCACCAACAGGAATGCGAGGAATATCGTCCAGTTCCTCCTGGTCCTGTGGTTGAGCACCACCTTGTGGCGCCTGTGCATGCGCGACCTGTAGAGCAGCACGAGCGCGAAGACGACCGCGCCTATGATAAGGGAGAGGAGCGCGCCCAGCAGCGGCGCGAGGGAGACCGCGTCCGAGTAGCCGAGGCCTAGGCCGGACGCGAAGGCCCTTATGAACGGCCCGTCGACGGCCCTGGCCAGCTCCGTGAGCGTGAAGACGCCCGTGGAGTACGACGACAGCCTCTGCGATATGGAGTTGGCCTGCGCGGCCAGGGAGGCGAGGCTGCCGAGGCCGCCCGAGAATATCGCGCTGTTGAGCGCGGACTCCTGGAACGCCAGGTTGGCCACGTCCGGGGAGATGTCGCCCTTCAGCTGCAGCTCGAGGAGCTTCTCGGTGTTGTTCTGGGCCCGGCCCGTCAGGGCCGAGTAGGTCGCGTTCAACTTGCCGTAGAGCCTCGCCACGGTCGCGTACTGCGCGGACAGGGTCCGGTTCGCGACAGTGAGGTTCACGGTCGCGTAGTTGGAGGTGACGTTGGCGTAGCTCGACTGGAGCGTGGCGAGGTCGTAAGACAGCGACGAGTTTCTGACGTGGGTCAGTAGGGACGTGGCGTTGCTGACCAGGGCGCCGTAGCCGGGCAGCGTGGCGTTGAGCAGCCGGGCCAGGCGCGCCTGCTGCTGCACCGACAGCACCGGCGTCACGTAGCGGCCGGCGTTCGCGCTGGCGTTCGAGGCTATCGCCTGCACCTGGCTGTCCGAGATCGGCAGCGCGTTTATGTTGTTGAGCATGACCCGTATCTGGTCGAGCTTGGTGTAGTTGTAGTTGAGGCCCGCGCAGAAGCCCACGGCGGTGCAGTACCACGGCCAGCGCGATATCGGCAAGGAGAGGTAGCCGTTGCAGGTTGGCTGGAGGGCCGCCGAACTCGCTGTTGGTGGGAAGATCGGGTTCTGGTAGATGACCTGGGTTATATTGGAGATGTTGAAGAATGCCGCATTCATGCGCGATAGCTCGGCAGGATCGTTGCTCGTGTTCACGGCGGCGGCCGCGGAGTAGAACGCATTGAAGCTCTCGTTGAGCTGCGCGGTCTGTGCCGCGAAGGTCATTACGCCGAGACCGAATGTTCCGTTGGCCCCGCCGGTGGCGGTAAGGACCTTCCTGCACACGGGCACGATCTGGCACGAGTAGCACGTGTTGTTGAGCGTGCAGGTATCGCCGGATGACAGGCCCGTCTCCAGGAGGCAGTCGGAGATCTGCGCCGCGGAGGAGTCCTGGTACAGGTGCATCTGCGCCGCGGCAGCCGAGAAGTCAGCCGTAAGCACCGAGGCGCTCACGGCGTGGCCCCTGATCACGTTGAAGATCGTGGTGGAGTTCAGGACGAATGAGTAGGCGTTCGCGTCCGTCGCGTTGACCAGGAAGTAGAGCGCGTCGCCCTGATAGAGCGCGACGTACGTATGGCCCGAGTAGGTCAGGCTCACGGCGCCGAGGCCATTCGCCACGCTGCCGGGGACGGCGTACTGCGACATTAGGGAGTTCACGCCCTGCATGGAGTAGGCATGAAGGGTTCCCGAGACCGCGCATATGACGAAGATAAACGCAAGCAACGCCCTGGTGCCCATGATATCAACTGGAAGATCGCAATAGCAATATGAAATGTCAAAATTTAAATAGGTTGGCAAACCCTCGCAGGAGGCGCGGCGGAATCGGGTAGCGAAATGCTTTTATATCTATTGATTTTTATTACTATTAGATACAAAAAGTGTAACTTATGGATAAAATTATCAACATAGAGAGGCTCCCTGAGATCATCTCGACGGCAGAGATACGGCGCCTGCTGCAGGGCAAGGCGACCAAGCGAATGCTCACTTACGCGATCAACGCGTACCTGAAAGAAAAGGCGATGGTGAAGATCAAGAGGGGGCTGTACTCCAAAACGCCCAATGCGTTCTACGTCGCAAGCAGGATCTACGACGGATACGTCGGTTTCTCCTCCGCGCTCTACCTGCACGGACTGAAGACGGAGATGGAATCGGTGATATACGTCTGCGTGGACGGCAGCGCAAAGAGCACGAGGTTCATGAACAGGACAATCCTGCCCGTCAACATGTCCGGATTGTCTTACGGGACGGAGCTGATCAGCGCGGAGGGTCGCGATGTCCTCACGTCGACGTTCCCGAAGACGGTCTTCGATATGTTCTGCAAGCCGAGGTACGCTAGCTACTTCGACCTGTACAGGGCGATAAACAGGAGGGGTGTGGGCGGAAAGGAATGGGCGGAGATCTACGGCTATACCGAGAAAGCCGGACTGTCGACGGCAAGGAGAATCGGATACGGGCTAGAGCACCTTGCGCCGGGGGGCTTCACGGAGAAGCTGAGGGCAAGGAGCGATTCGGGGAGCGGAAGCTCCTTCTTCTTCAAGCATAAGGCGGTCAATTACGCCAGCGGATGGAAGCTGTTTGACGACATTAGGCTTGAGAGGTGGAAGAATGCCGTTTGATTTCGATCCGAACGAGATAGCGCTGAAGACGGGAATAGCTTCGGACAGGATCAGGAACAACGTGAACACGTACGTCGCCATGTCCAAGGTCTTCCCCGCGCTCGAGGCGGCGGGGCAGGACGTGGGTCTGTACGGAGGCACGGCGCTCAACAAGGTATACTTCGGAAAGAGGCAGAGGCTCTCCTACGACCTCGATATCTTCTGCCGCGACCGGAAGGCGGCGGCGGCCGCGCTCGAGAAGGGCGGAGCGCGGCACGTCAAATCGGACGTCGCCGGAGGCAGGGGCGAGCTTCTCAGGATGGAGTTCGAGGGTGTGCAGCTTGACATATGGGAGGTAAAGAAATGGATCGAGAGGCCCGCTAAGAGGGAGGCCTCGGACCTGCTTTATTATCTGGGTTACTTGGTGCCTCCAGTCATGGTGCCCACCTACAGCCTCGAGTACCTGCTTGCCGAGAAGGCCGTCGCGATGATGGATAGGAACGAACTAAAAGACATATACGACCTGTGGCTCGGCCTGCAGATCCTGAAGCACAGGGAGAATTTCAGGAAGTGCCTGAGGACAGTTGCAAGGCGCAGGGGCATAAAGGACCTGAAGGGCTACTACGCGTACCAGGCGGCGACCATGCGCGACGGAGTCGACTACTACCGCAGGAAGGCGATAGACGTCGTATACCAGCCGCCCGCGGAGGCCATGCTGAAGGACGTGGAGAGCAGGCTGCCCGCGCTTCTGTGACGGGGCAGGCGCTAACTTTTGCTAAGAAAAGGACAAAAACTGCCCAAAAGTGCAACTATTTTAGATAGCTCAGATAGAGGGCGTTTGACACCGAATTAGCTACTATGTCGGAACCAGACGATATTGCTCCCGGCGCGCATGGCTGAAGCCCAGGGGGATGAAAACAAAAAAAGAGAAAGGAGGGGGCGAACCCCCTCCTTCAGACCGTTAGTCGCTACCGTGCGTCCGGCTTCACTTGCCAGTGCTCGCCGAGCTCAGCAGGGCCTGTATGAACTGGTTCCCTGCCGCCACGGTCTGGTTCGCGTAGTAGCCTGCGACGAGGATGCGGTTGCTTCCTTCCGCCTGCTCTATCACGGAGCTAGGGCCGAACGAGCTGTCCAGCGTCGGGTTCTGCGCGAATATCTGCGCAGCCACGGAGTTGACGTACTTGCTTCCGACAACCACCAGCGTTGACGCAGGGTTCGCCGCGGAGTCCAGCACCACCAGAGGCGTAGTCGCGGTGTTCAGGGAGACAGGGGTCACCGCGCTCGCGACGCTAGGCGTCGCTGTCACGTTGGCGATCCCGCTCATGTTGCAGCTCGTTGCCGCAAACTTGCAGGTTCCCGTCACGTTCGCTATGGTCACGTTCGCTATGTTCGTGGCTTGCCCGACTCCGTAAGGCCCTACGGTCTTGCCTGTCGTGCTCACGGTGTTGGCGCTGCCGGCTCCGACTATGAACTGGAGCTGGTCCACGGAGGTGGCGATGTTCAGGGTTATCTGGGAAGGCGATATGCTTGCCACCTTGCTGCCCCTCTCAGTCCTGAAGCCCTGCTGCGCGTTGACCGCCGTTCCCGCCGATGACGTGTAGGTCAAGTTGTTGAACTTGTCCGTCGCAGACGAGTAGTTCAGCTGGAACAGGGGCGTTGCACCCACTCCGCTAGTCGCGTTCACCAGGTGGAAGCTCAGCGTGTCGGTCGACGAGACCGATCCGGGCACGTTGGTCTCCTGCACGGTGTACGTGTAGTAGTCGTACAGATTCGAGTTCGCAGTTGATGCCGACGGCGAGGCCGTGCTCATCGTGAACGTCGACGTAGGCTGCCCGTTCTGCTGGTTGTAGATGACGCTCGTGCCGGAAGCTATGCCCTGGTACACCTTCCCGTTCAGGTTGTACAGGACGCCAGGCGTAGTGTTCATGATTAGCTGCGCCATAATCCCGCTCCCGCCTCCCAGTCCGTTGAAGGCGTTTGCTCCTGCGACGGCGGAGGTCACCGAAACGACTACTCCAGGCACCGCCCTGTTCAGCTTTATCCCGGTTATGTTGTAGAAGGTCTGCGTCGTGGTCTGGTAGTTACCGGTAAGGCTTCCTGAGAACACCCCGTTGGCAGCTGAGAAGGTCAGCGTCGTGCTCGTTGTCGACCCCGCGGACGTGGCCGAAGGCGCCCCCGTTATCGTCACCAGCAGAGGGTTCGAGCTAGTCACCAAGGAGTTCACAGGGAAGCTCGAGGACTGCGGCGCTATCAGCACGTTCACAGTTATCGCCGTGCTCGATCCGGTCAGCGACAGTGCGTTGCCCGTGTCCTGCAGCGTGTACGGCGTCAGCAGGTACGTCATCGAGCTGCTCGTCTGTCCGCCATAGCTGAAGGCGTTCGGTATCGAGCTCGTCACGACCAGTTCCTGCGAAGGCTCGGTCACGTTCGTTATCGAAAGGCCAGTGCCCTTCGTGCCCGGCTGCGCGTTGGCGTAGTCGACCGTGCTCGCGTACTGCGACGCGATGGTAAGCCCGTCGTAGTTCGCGGTACCCAGCGTGTCTCCGACGAACGTCACCTTGTAGGCCTTGGGGGACTGAACGAAGTTCAGGCTCTGGCCCGCCAACAGCGTCGAGATCGGCGTCGTGTTGTAGATGATGATGCTCTGCAGGTCCGTCGGCGTTGTCTTGCCGGACGTGTTCGTCCACAGCAGGTTGACGTTCCAGCCAGGGTTGGTTGTCTGGTTGAGCGTCTGCCCGTCCGTGACGTTGTACACGTTCGAGTACAACTGCATCTTCGCCCACTTCTGGTATGCGTACAACCCCGCGAAGGTCTGGTTGACCTTGACGTACAGGCTGTGGCCGGTTATGTTGAACTTAACCGTGTTGCCAGGGAAGATCGAAGAGGTGTTCGTCAGCACGTTGTTGTAGTACACGGCAAGCGACGCAGCGCTCGTGCCGGCCGAGGTAGGCTGGCCCAAGTCCGTCAGCTGCACCGTGAATCCGCCGCTCGTCAGGTTGTGGCCCACGTACACCGTGCTGAGAGCTGACAGCGAAGTCGCCAATTCGAGCTTTCCTCCGTTGACCGTGGCGGTCGAAGACGCCACTGACGAAGAAGGTAGGGAGTAGTTGACTATGGTCCAGTTCTGTCCCAATAGCTGGAACGCCGCGTTGTTCACGGAGTTGCCGGTCGTGTAGTACGGCTCGTGTATCGGCTTGTTGAAGACCACCTGGTAGGCTCCTCCGGCGTTCAGGACCGAGAAGGCCTGGATCGAAGGCGAGGTCTGCTGGTCGTAGACCGGGATGCCAGTCACCCAGATCGACTCGCTCTCTCCGTATCCGCCTGCGTTGGTCAGCAGGCCAGGGAGCTGCGCGCTCGTAACCTGGAGCACGTTGTCCAGCGAGTTGGCTGTGAACGTGGTAAGGCTGATTCCTCCTCCGTTGGTGCTTGCAGAAGCGGATGTCGAAGTAGGGACATAGCCCGCCCTGTAGTATGCGCTCGCGGAAGGCGACGCGGTTATCGAGTTGCTCTCAGCGTAGGCGTACTGGCTTAAGGCCACCGGAAGAGACTTCTCGTTCACAGGGGATCCAAGCAAGATGCCCCTGTTGATCACGGAGCCGATGAGGGCCGTGAATCCGTAGGTTCCCGCAGGCGCAGCGACCCCGCTCTCTCCGAGCCAGACCTGCTGGTTCCCGATCGAGCATGTGGGTGTGGTAACGACACACTGCACTCCGCTGGTTCCGCTCACGGTCGCTGTGACCGGCGTGGAGGTGAATGCCAGGTTGCCGATTACCGCCGCGATGTTCGCCGCGACGACTCCGTCGCTAGGCTGTGCGGTCGATCCGACGACTACCTGAACCACTGGCTGTCCGGCGCCGTTTATTATAGGTATATTACTCAGGGACACAGGTCCTGCCACCGCCAGCCCAAAAAGCAGGCTCGCGGCCAATACTCCTATTCGCTTCGCATTTAGTCTATTCATTCTACCACTTAATCGTTGGGATTAGTAACAAGTGCAAGGTATTTAAATGTTGCGATAAGGCATCGCAACGGGATGCCGAAACTTCGTCGATTGTTGTAGTCCCTTTCTATCATGGGCTAAGTCCCTCGACTGAAGCGCTTCGGAGGGCGTTCGCGGCGTGACGTTGAAGCGCACCGCGCCGAGATTCCGCGGCCGGCCGGTCCGCACCCTACGCACCTCTATTATATAGTATTAAAGGTTAAAAAGGCGACTGGGGAGGGGCAAAACCTGTTTGCCTAGCAATAGCGCCTTCCCCGCTGGCAGAGCCGTCGGAGCTATGTGAGTGTATTGGCCGGGAGCAGGGATCCTAACGTCGAGTCGTCGACCCACCATTTCTGCCAGTTGCCCATCACGTACCCGATGCTTTCGGGCAGGAACCCTGAAAAGGAGTATTTCAGGTACGGACCCTGGGGGGTGGGCGCCTCTGGCCCGTACACCCACGCCTCACGCGCGATATATGTGAGATAGTGCGTCGTGGTGCTGATCCTGAACTTCGCCGTGCTGTTGAACGCCAGGACGTACTGCACGCACGAGACGTTCTTGGGGAAGGAAAAGTTGAAAGAGATGCTGGTCCCGTTGAGCACGCGGGAGTCCGTGCGGTTGGCGAAGCTGTCGACGTAGAGGACGTAGGGCGACGTGCTCGGGTATGCGGCCGGGGCCCGGCGGGAGTCCGCAAGCGCCTGGTAGAAGCCTGCGCTGCTGTTGAAGATGAAGAGGCTGGCGGTCACGTTCGATATCACGGATATGCTCGCCCTGGTATCGTTCCCGGGAGTGCACAGCGGCTCCGCCAAGTAGTAAGGCGAAGAAGTCACGCTCTCGTTGGACTCTATGCTCCTTTCCAGGTAGACGGTGTGCTGCACAATGCGTCTCGCGTAGTTCAGCCCGCTAGTTATGCTGCCGAAAGAGGCATTGAGCGGCAGCGCGTAGCGCCGCGCGGGGGTGACGGGCGTCAGATTGCCGTCGAAGCTGACGTTCTTGGGTAAGAACCTCAACGTGAGCGCGCCGGTGCCGGACGGCAGCCCCAGCATGACCGCGACAGACGTATCAGTAAATGAGGAGTTGGACAGCAGCGTGGCTTTGATAATGCCCCCTGATTGCGAGAAGAACCGGATGTTGCTCAGGTTGCCCGACTCGTAATTGCTGTACGCGCTGGCGTTGAACGACAGGGTATAATCGCCCGCTGCGCCGGAATTGCCCATCAGCGAGATTGGTACGTAGGGCAGCGCGTTGAAGGTTATGCCGACTCCGGTAGGCCAGATCGGGCTCACGAGGATCGCGACTGAGGCAAGAACGAAGACCGTGAGAATCGCCTGCTTGTGCGCCATCATCTGCTTGGCGACCCTCTTCAGCCCGGCCTCAAGGCCGTTGCTCGCGGCAAAGGCCCCGATGAACACCGCGAGAGCCACCGATATGATAAGATAATAGCTTATGATTATCACATTGTCCATGTATCCCATATTGCTGAGGGCGATCGAGAAAAGAATCGGCAGGAAGAGCGCCAGGGTGGCGAAGAATATGCGGTCGCGCCCGATGCCGAAGCGCTTGGACATGAGCAGGAGCGCGACGAATGCGATGATTGCGCCCGCGACGTAATATCCATCGCATAGGCTGAAGAACGTGATGGACGACGAGAACAGCAGGGCTATGGAAAGGAACAGCGCGTACTCCATGAGCCTCCTGTTGTACACGATGACGAATGTGAGGACGATGAATAGGCCGAACGAATAGAAGATGGTGTCCGGGCCATTCACGTAGACTATGAAATAGAAGAGAAACAGCGCGGTCAACGCTATCGCGAGGACCAGCGCGGCCTTCTCGAGAAGCGAATTCCTAGGATTGCCTGATGACATTGACACACTACCTCTTCCGCGCCTTCCTACCTCCCGCCTTCTCCTTTCCGTCCTTGTCGCCTTTCCGGCCCTTGGCGGTGTGCCTGTACCCGAGCCATCCTACGCAGCAGATCGCGCCGAAACCCATGAGGCTGACGGCCCACGACGCCCACCCGACGGTCTGGGGGGTGTAATAGAGCGTGATGGTATAGTTCCCTTCCTTGCCGACGTACCACGCGTTGGCGAAGCCGTTCACCTCAATGTGGTCCGCATCGCTTATGGCTGTGCCGTTCGGATAGTAAGCCGTCCAGTAAGTGTCATAGGTCTCCCGGAATACTAGGTAGAACGGGGTCGTGGCGTTGCGGACGCTGACGGTCACGCGCGTCGGGTCGTTCTCCACGAAACCGATCTCCGGCTGGGAGAAGTCCGGTATCCCGGTCGCGTTCATTTGCCCTGTGGAATTGTAGCCGTCGGAGGTACCGCTGCCGAAGATCATGGCGTTCGCGCCGGTGTAGACTGCCGTGCTTGTTATGTTGGTGACGTTGTCTCCGATATACGTGAATAGAGTGGAATACGAAACGTTCCCTATGTTGACCAGGTTCGCCGCGTAGACTAGGGGGGCGTAGAACCGGTTCTCGTAGACCGAGTCGTTGCCGAACGACTTCACGAACGTCAAGTTGCCCTCGTGGGCCAGATTGTAGTGCAATGTCGTGGTGTTGAACCTGTCATCTGCGACGTCCATGGTATCGCCCTGGACGACCAGGTATTTCAAGCCGAGCACTCCGAATTCCTTTGCTTCCGCGGTGGTGTTTCCAATTCCGTTCTGGAATGTGCGGGCTATGGCATAGTATTCCCATTGGCTCGGCGGAAATAGGGACTGGCCGGCATTGATATAGCCGCCGGTAAAGCCCGCGTTTGTCAGGAAATAGGTATAGACGTCCGTGCCATTGTACCAGGTAGATTGGTGGAAGAAAGGAGATTCGGCGGGCAACAGCGCCACGTTGAAATCCCCTTTCTGGGCGTTGAGGTAGTTCGAAAGGTCAAACACGTATTGCCGTATGGTCATTCCCCTGTCCGTCGTTGCAGGAAGATAGGCTATGTAGTAGACGCGCGTCAGCAGGATCAACACGACCGCTATCGCAAAAACCACGGCGAACTGCTTCTTGGCTTTGCAGAGCGCGCTCAGTATGAAGGCGCTGCCTATGGCGAAGAGCGTCCCTAGGATGAAGTAGTCTATGTAATAGAAGCTCGAGGGCGAGTAGCGGAACACAAGAAGCAGATCGGTCACGCTCAGCAGCGCCCCGAATGCGACCCCAAACGGCGGAGCGAAATTGGAGTACAGGAATATTACAATAAATAAGGAAAAGAACAGGGCAAGCATGAGCTGGGCGAGATGCGTGTTCTGGCGCGCCTTGAAGTAGAACAATGCGGCAAAGGCTATGCCCAACATAGCTATCTCCTCTAGCATCTCGGCCGCCGCGCCCGGAAAGATCTGCAACGCATAAAAGAGGGTCTGCCTGTCCAGATTGGCAAGTATCCAGGAAGAGCCGCCATTCAAGAACTGCCCCGCTACCTTCTGCACGAATAAGAAACTACCAATGACAAACGAAAAGCTGACCGTGCTTATCAGGACCAAGGAAAACAGGGCATACACAAAAAAGCGCCGCTTGCTTTGGGAGAAAATGAAGAAGACCAGGAAAATTACGAAGATTATGATGAAGTTTTGTATTATGTACGCCAGGCCGTCGAATGCTGCCAGAAATGAGGCACATACGGACAATCCGAAAACATTGAGCAGGAGCTTGCTCCTCGGCGCGTTGGCATCGGAATCCACGCATATGAAGTATAGGAATAACACGCAGGCGGGCAAGAATGCCCCCATGATGTTATAATTCGGTCCATTGGCCTGCGCGGTGTAGAACGAAAAAATCACGGCCGCGGAAAAGCTCGAAAATAGCCGGATCGGGCTTGGAAAATCCTTCAGAAACACGTACAGAAGATAGAACATGCCGGTCCCTCCGACTGCTATGAGGATGCCCCAATAAAGTTCGGGACCGGCCACATGGCCAAATAAGGTTACCAGGAAGATCAGAAAGAGTATCATTACGTCCACGGGCGGGGACCCCAGCGAATTAATCAGGCCGGTATAGTTCGCGTGGTTCCAAAAGAACAAGGACGAATAGATTATCCCGATGTTGGGATAATTTTGCAGACTGCAATCGGCAAAATCATAACTCTTATTCTTGAAAAACCAGATTGACAGGGCCAAGGACAAAAGAACGATGACGCCCAGAAAAATAAAGAGCAGCGATTTTTCCCTGCTTTTTTTGTCCTTTTTGACACTTTCAAATATCAAAACCACCGCAATAGACTGTTTAAAGACCTAAAGTATTAATAACTCGCTTGCTCAGACTATTCCGACGCATGGAGAGGGCGGCCAGGAGAAAGCCGGCGGGAATGAGAGAAAATGGCGCACGGTGAAAGAGAGATGAAAATAGACTTCGTCACGCCCCTTGACGTGATATACAGCACCAGGGGGACCGAGAAGCACCTGTACGAGTACGCCCTCTTCCTGGACGGGAACGGGATGGAAGCGAGGGTGCTCGTCCCCCGGTACGCCAATCTCGGCAGGCTGAAGAAGATCGAGGGGTACAGGGAGCTGGAGAAGCGATACGGATCCCTGGAAAAAATCGGCATATACGGCAGGAAGTTCAGCCTGCCGTTCAAGTACGACCTGTACTCCTATGAGGGAATCCCGGGGGATTCCATAGTCTACTTCCCCTTCAGCCCGTACAGCCACATATTGAACATAATCGCGAAGCCCAGGGGCCAGGTCTACGTGATAGGGTCGCACAGCCTGCACCTGAAGAAGGGCAGGCTCCTGGTCGGAAAGTCCTTCCTGGAGTACGCCCTCAACGGCCTCATGCGGCTCGCGCTGCGCGGCGAGGAAACGCGAAAGAACGTTTACTACCACACGCTGACGGGCGAGCAGACCCGCTACCTGAAGGAGACCCTCGGTATAGGCAGGGACAGGATAATCTGCGTCCCGAATTTCATAGAGACCGGGCGCTTCCGCACAGGAGGCAACAGATCGAGGTCCCTGCAGGTGCTGCACATTGGCGGCATCCAGAAGGACTCCGGTGCCGTCATCTCCATCATGGACCTGCTCGCGAAGCGCGGGCTGATCGGGAACTTCGTATTCCATTTCATCGGCGGAGACCAGCCCGAAGGCCTGGCGAATTACGAGAGGGCCGGCAATGCCGTTCTCCACGGGAAGGTCGGCAATGCCGAGAAGGTGAGGTTGCTTTCCGAGATGGACGCCCTGGTGATGCCCGCGGTCGAGGCGTTCTCGGTGACGCTGCTCGAGGGCATGGCCAGCGGCCTCTACGTCGTATCCAGGGACAACTACTACGCGAATGAGATAAAAGAGAAGGGCGCGCACATCGCCCTGGCCGCACCCGGCGATATCGCCGGCTATTGCGAAGCCCTTCTCGGGGCGTGCCGCATGAAGCGGAAGGGCAGGCTGAAGGGGATGGGAATGGAAAACAGGCGCATTGCCGAGCGCTTCTTCGGCAAGCAGGCGGTGCTGAAGCAGATCAGGGCGATGTTTGAGAAGATCATCGCGAGCGGGGGCGCCGATCCGCGCAACCCCTCCTGACTTCGCACGCGGGGGACGTTACGCCTGCTTCTCCCCGTCTCGTTGAGCCAGAAGTAAATCGTGATCGATAAGTTCCATTTTGTTCCTTATCGCGGCGGCCATTACGGCTGCGGCGGTCTTCGTGTCGAGCCCGCCGGTCCCGGGTGACCTCCCTTCCGCGTACGCCCCGGCGGCCTCAGCCAGAGGCACCACGATGACCTTCTTTATCTGGGCCGCGTCCCCGGTCGAGTAGCTCCGCTCTCCAGGAACTTTCTCCACCATGAACTGCACAACCACCTGCCTGTCGCTCGTGTACCCCGGGGCCACGTAGCTAGGTTCGCCCTGGACCACGACTGCTGTGGATTCTATCGCCCTGTATCCCGTCTCCTCGAGTGCTTCCCGCATCGCCGTCTGGACGATGCTTTCTGAGGGTTTCTGACCCCCTGCTGGCAATTCGGTAAATAGCATGCCGACTCCTCCTCTTTTCTGCTCGGTGAGCACGACGTTCAGTCGGCCCTCGTCGTCCATGAAGAGCGGAACGGCGATGACGCCCGCAGGGTCCCTCCTCAGGCAGGTGTAGCGCCCAATGTCCCCCCTGCCCACCGAGCACAGGCGGATCCGCCCCGCGGTGAAAACTGGCACGAGTTCGTCCTCCTTTCCCATAGGAAGGGCCTCCAGCGGAAAGCTCACCTTCCCGAGCGCCGCCAGAAACGTTTCTGCTCCCATCCGATCAACGAGGCCCTTCACTGCGCTTTCGGCGTATTCCGTGTTTCGGGCAACGGTGACTTTAGCGTCCATAAACATACCTATTGTGTTGTGAATTTCCCGGTATTTAACTGTGTGTGAAAAGCCGCAACGCAAGCCGCAAAGTCGGTTATAAAAAGGAGTGCCCGTTAAAATGATATGCTTGCCGTTGTTGGTGAAGGAATGAAAATGATAGCGCCGAAGGAAGTGCGAACCGGGAGCGGGTAGTCGTATGGAAGCAACGGTCTGTGTCCCCACATACAAGAACGACGGCAGCATCTTCACCCTGCTGGACGGCCTGAAAAGGCAGACGCTCAGGAACTTTAATGTGCTCGTATGCTACCGGAAATCGGATTCGGACGCGGTGCTCGATAAGCTGGAAAGGTACAAGGGCCTCAGCCTCGACATACGGTTCCAGCGAACGAGGTATGGGTTCGAATACCAGAATCTCCCGCTCACCAAAGCAGAGGGCGACATCACCATCTCGGTCGACGACGACACCGTGGTCCCACTGGACTTGGTGGAGAAGCACGTCACGATGCACAGGAAGTGCAGCAAGGTCGGCTCGATAACGGGCGCAGCCCCTGAGGTCGGCGCCGAGAGGATGGGCGCGTTGGGGAGGTTCCTGGATTCGCAGAAATGGAGGATCACGGACTACAGGCTTTTCGACAGGCCCATAGACAGGAGAATGTCGGATTACAGTACGTACATCGGCAGGTCGGGGATGCTGGTCGATACCGGCAGGTCGTCGAGCCTGATGAAGACTATGAAGCAGCACGGCGTCAACATGAGCTGGAAGCGGGAGATGGCGGAGGGGTTCAGGGTGCCGAAATACTGCGTCAGAGGGCTCCACTGGGAATCTGCGATCGCACTGGAGCTGCTGAGGCGGGGCCACGACTCCATATACACCGACGGCATCACTCTGAAACACCAGCAGCGCACCTCAGCGACCAGAAACCACGGCGTGGGCACGATGCCCGAATGGATCCTCGGCGAGAGCGTGCTGTTCGCGTATTTCACTTCAAAATATTACAAGGTGGACCTGAAAGTGCTCAGGGCAAGGACGGCCATGGCGGATGCAATCTCCAGAGTCGTATCGCTGGGCAGAAACAGGGGGTTCGAGGTCGGATACGAGATCGTCAAACGCGCAATCGAGGAGGATTGGAAGCCCCATGAAGTGCTCAGGGCCTCGGAAAAGTCCACCCTCTACGGGGCATAGGTGGCAACGGCGGCCACGAATGCGCGGTTGCCTGGAAGTCTAACCGGCTATGACTTTTTTGCGCCCGCGTTTTCCAAAGTCCAACGCACAGTTCTGGTAATCGCTTCCTCACCTGATATCTTTGGCGTCCATCCGAGCGATTTGATCCTGTCGATCGACAGATGCACTATGGGGTTGTCCCCAATCCAGCCTTGAGGGCCACCGGTATACCTCCTCTTTGCGTTTGGAAGTCGCATCTCTCTGGTGATAATGTCGGCCACGTCATTCGGTGTTGAACCCTTATCAACTGCCAGGTTGAAGATGTTGATCTTCTCGTGCGACTTTCTGTATCCCGTCAGCACTCCTTCCACGCAATCGCTCACGTGGATATACGCCTTGCTTTGCTTTCCGTCTCCCAGAATCTCAAGCTCGGCGGGATTGCGCTGAAGTTTTTGAATAAAATCCCAGATGACGCCTCGCCTGCACCGCTCTCCGATCACGTTTGCAAAGCGATATGCCCAGAACGAGATGTCGGCGAACTCGGTGAACGCCTCGGCGTACGCCTCGCACGCGAGTTTCGATGCCCCGTACAGGCTCGTCTGGGTCGGCATATAGGATTCGGGCGTCGGCTTGACGGACGCGTCGCCGTAGATCGCCGAGGTTGAGCTGAAGACCAGATCCTTGACGTGATGCTTGTTCATAGCTTCCAGGATGTTCAAGGTTGCGATAAGATTATTCTCGAGATCCGCCTTGTGGTCGACGAGGCTCGTCCTTATGTTCGCATGGGCCGCGATGTGAAATACGACGTCCTTTCCGGCAACCAGCCGGTCCACGAGCTTGGCGTCAGTGAGGTCCCCCTTGACGAAGGAAAACCTTTTCTCGTTCTTGAGATGCGCAATATTCTCCATCTTGCCCGCGGACAGATTGTCAATTACGGTGACCTCATAGCCGTCCGACAGCAACCGGTCAACGATGTGCGAGCCGATGAATCCGGCCCCGCCCGTAACGAGCGCCTTCATGGCACCGTCCTTCCCTGTTTTTTCCACTGGCATGAAAATACCACAAATGAATATTCACTATATGCTTTTAAACTTTCTATGCTAGGGTGCGTTTCGGGCCAAAGGAAGCGCCTTGCGCATTGCCAAAAGTGAGAGTGGGACACAAGTCATGGTTCTGTTATAACAACTTGACTTCGCCACTTCTCTCGTAAACTGACGAAAACTATTTTTATGCCAAGGGCAGTATTCTCATTGATAAGATGAAGAACACAACTACGCCCTTGGGCGGTATAGCTATCATCGACAAGATAGAAAATGATTTCGGTCTGCTCTCCTCGGTCTTCGGAGGGATCATGAGTCCCGCATACGTCGGGCGGTTGAAACTGCTCCTCAACAACCGCCTGACTTTCGCGACGTCGATACACCAGGTAATTCCCACCTCCTCTGAAGACACCTGTGCGCTTCTCGGCGCAGAGGGCGCCTCGGAGAGGTCGCTGTACAGAACCGTCGAGAAAGTGGGGCTGCTCTCGGCGGCGATAGTAGAAAGGTATCAGAACTTCCTCAACACGAGGGATCTCGCAGACAAGGACCAGAACATAGACTGGTCGTCGATATATTTCGAGGGGAATAAGGCCGAGATGGGCGCACTGGGTTACTCCAGGGACCACCGCCCCGACAAGAAGCAGGTGACCTTCGGGATAGCGACGGGAATCAATGGAATCCCTACTGCACTGACGATTCAGAAGGGGAACGTCCTGGACAAGAAGCATTTTGTCGAGACGTACAACGTCGTCAAGAGGATACTGCAGAAGGATTCCCTATTGATATTCGACTGCGGCGCGAACACGAAAGGTAACAAGGAGATGATAGTCCATGACAGGTTCAACTACCTGACCCTGAAGCAGAAGAACGTCAAGAACTATAGGAAATATATCGCCATGTTCAAGTCCGCGGAGAAATCGACGATAAAAATCGGCGACAACACCTACTTTGCGGCAGTGGTGGAAGAGAACGGCGAATTCCAATACATCTACTTCTCGAAGACGCTTCTCGAGACGCAGATACGCAACAAGAACAGGAAGTTCGAAAGGCGAAAGAAGATGGGTAACAAACTCGCGAAGAAAGCGGGAAAACACAAGGCGGTGGAGACTTACCCCTGCGAGAGGGGATGGGTCGAACTCTACCCGGAACTCCAGACCGCACTGGGATGCGTCGAGAACCCCTACATAAACGGGATAGAGGGGTTCTTTATCCTCGAGAGCACGGTGAAAGCGAGTCCCGATGATATCCTGAGGATATACAAGCAAAGGGATGCCGCGGAGAAACTCGTGCGCAACATGAAGGAAGGGATCGAACTGAGGCCTGTCAGGCACTGGACGAAATATGCAATAATCGGCGCAATCCTGATCGCATTCCTCGCGGAATCCCTGATAAGTTTGACACTGCTTTCATGCAAGAATCCCCTCGTCAAGAACGTAAAGCTCCTCAAAAAATACCTGACGAATTTGACAGCGACCTTCGTTTACCCTCCCGGAAGGTTCAAATTCACGGTAGTGAGCAACATTTCTCCCCCGATTTCGGAGATTTTCGGCAGTTTCCTGCGCAGATATGGTACGAAAAACCTCAATCTGCGCTGGTAGGAACCGTTTTGGCGAATTGAGTTGGAGGCAACTGTCAGACACTTCGCGGCCTATTTGGCGAAGTCAAGATAACAAGATAAACTTTCTTTCCAAGGTACTCTTTTAGGCAGTCGACTTTTGCTCCGGTTCCGAACTTAGTCACGCTTTTCTCCATATAGCCTACGATGCCCTCTATCGTTATCCTGTTTTTCCTATTCAAATCTACGTGCCTCATGCTAATCGCCACATATTCGATATATATTAATAAAAATATTTCGGTAAAATTTGCCAGTTCGACCCTAAGTTTCATCACTATAATATATATTAAATCTATATAAGGATTAGAACTTTACGGTCGTTATCTCCGTGTGGTCATACGATAACCAACAAACAGCTTTACAGATTCAAAGCGGAACTCGATACGTTGGTCGAGGGAGAATTCCGAAAGTGGATTCGCAGCAGACAAAAAGTTTGACGGGTGGAAGGTGTCCCAAAGATCAGACGAGAGAATACGTACTGCCATAATGTGCAAGGGAATATGGCACAACCTTCCATGGTTGACAGGAAAGTGATAATGCTTGACTTATGTCTCAATCTCCGCCAGAAGTAGACAATTTATATACTTTGAAGTAGCAAGGTAGTCTCATCGCATGCTCATTAGTAAAGTAGAAATGTAGAGGAAAATGGAAATGGATGGGGGAAGGATATTCATAACTGGCGCTTCGGGATTCATAGGGAGGGCAATAGCGCAGGAAGCGGTAAAACAAGGATTTGATGTGACTGGCGCTAGCGGGATGGGACAGCCCATCGATGGCATCGAAATCGTAAAGGCGGACGTACGTGACAAGGGGGCGATGCTAAAGCTAACAAGGGGCACTGATTACGTAATACATCTGGCCGCGATAGTCTCAAATATCGAATTGGAAAAGAGGATGCCCCTTGCATACGACGTGAATGTGAACGGGTTCAATTCGGTGATAGAAGCGGCGTATACGAATGGCTGCAAGAAATTCCTTTATGCCTCAAGCTCTGCAGTATACGGCAATGACTTCGCGGAGACTGCAAAAATAGAGATGAGCGACGAGGCAACCACCTATGTGAAAACAAAGCTCATGAACGAGACGGTCGCAAAGTCGTATAGCCTTTCAAAACTGCTTGAAACTGTAGGCATGCGGATCTTCAACGTGTACGGGCCGGGCGAGAACAGGAAAGAAAACAATAGGAGCATAGTTAGCGCCTTCCTGGACGACGAAGCGGCGCACAGGCCATTGACGATATATGGTGACGGAAAGCAGTCGAGAGACCTGATCTACGTAACGGACGTTGCAAAAATAGCTTTGGAACTCTTGAAAAAATCGCAGTATAGCCTCTATAACGTGGGCACCGGGAAGGCAACGTCGTATAATGAAATAGCGGATATGATAGACAAGGAAAACAAGAGATACATACCTAATAAACTTTCGGCCTACCAGGTGCTGACAAAGGCAGACACCACCAGGCTGCTTGAGTGCATAGGCGCTTACGATTTTGTAGAAGTGAGGGAAGGGATACGGAGACTGTTGGAATTCCGGCCCGAACAATGAAAGAATTGGATTTGAATCTCTAGGGTGGATTGCATGCAACATACGAAAAACGTCACAGTGATAGGGCTTTGGCATCTGGGAACAATAACCGCGGCCTGCCTTGCTTCCTCCGGCTATAAAGTGACTGGAATAGACCTGAATCAGGAAGCGGTCTCCAATCTTCAGAAGGGGGTGCCGCCGCTGTATGAACCTGGCCTGACGGAACTCATCAAGGAATGCAGGGAGAAGGGAACGCTGTCTTTTACAAAGGACTTCAAATCCGGACTGAAAGAGTCCGATTATGTGATAATTGCGTTCGACACGCCAGTGAATGACAATGACACCCCGGATTTATCGCCGATACTCAAGAGCATAGCGAAGTCGGCGCCATACCTCCGGAACGACTGCCTGCTTGTCATAAGCAGCCAGGTCCCGATCGGCACTTGCGAGGAGATAAGGGCGACGATCCAGAAGAAAAGGAAATCGCTGAATTTTGGAATCGCATGTATACCTGAGAATCTGAAACTCGGCGAGGCCATTTCCAGGTTCAAAAACCCAGACCTCATCGTAATCGGGACGGATAGCGGGGAGAGTTTCTCAAAAGCCAGGGATTTGTACGGATTCGTCGATTCTGCAAAGATAAAACAGGTAAGCCTAAGGACCGCCGAGATGACCAAGCACGCAATAAACGCGTTTCTTGCAAACCAGGTGAGCTTCGCGAACGAAATGGGCGATATTTGCGATGGCGTGGGTGTGGATTGGTTCGACGTCATCCCTGCGCTCCGCTTGGACAAGCGGGTCGGCGAGGGCGCCCTTCTAAAATCGGGCCTCGGTTTTGGTGGCGGAACCCTGGCGAGGGACGTTGGCGTTCTCAGGAGAACGGGGAAGAAGAACGGGGTGAGCACCCTTCTCCTGGACGCGGTCATGCACGTAAACCAGGACCAGAACCTGATTGTGATGGAGAAGCTTAGACTGCTGTTCGGCAGTCTGAAGGGGCTCCGCGTCGGCGTGCTCGGATTGACCTATAAGCCAGGCACAAGCGCAATAAGGCGTTCCGCGTCCGTAGCGATGATAAAGACGCTGAAGAAGGACGGGGTGTCGGTAAAGGCTTACGACCCGAAGGCCAGCTTCTCGGCCAAAGAGATCGGAGTCGAATTCGAGAGATGCAAGACTGCGGAGTCGGTGGCTGCTTCCTCGGATGCGCTGCTGATTCTCACCGCCTGGCCTGAGTTTAGGGAAATTGATTTTGCAAAATTGAAGCCCGGAATGTCGCACCCGGTAATTATCGATGCGTTGAACATGCTCGACCCGAAGGAGATGATCCGGCGCGGCTTTGCCTATGTCGGAATAGGGAGAGGATTGCAGATAAGGCGCGTAGCGAAACCGTAATTAAGGATTGCGCTCTGAAAATATAAATATCTCACACCTAAAGGTGTGAGTTTTCTATAGGGGAATCAAGTCAGTCTCCTTTGCAGAGGGCGGTTGTCTTCGCGGACATACCTCCGCACCCTTTCCTCGTCGACATCACTGACATAACGATAAAAATATCCGCGGCTCCAGAAATGGCCGTTCCAGTAGGTTTTCCTGAAGTTCGGATGCGAACGAAACAGTTCGTACGAACTTCCGCCTTTCAAGAGGCCGACAGCCTTTGATGGACTCATGTTAGGCGGCAACAGAGCAACAATGTGGATGTGGTCCGGCATGACACCGACATCGGTTATTTGTATTCCATGCCTCTCGGCGACATTGCGCACTGCGTCTTCGCAGTCTTTGTTGTGCGATTCCTTCTCTAAGGTGTCATACCTGTACTTCGTACACCACTGCAAGTGATATTCACTTACACCAACCGAATGCGCGTTGTGCGCAAGGCTTTTATTTTCATAGTTTCCACTACCCATGTTTACCCCGTTTCGGCGGCCTAACGGCCGCTTTGAAAACGTACGGAAAAGAAAGATTATATTTGTGCAGTTTCATCCGTACGCGTAAACGCGTGGGTTTTCACTGCCCTAAAAGAATAAAAGTGACATAAATGAAAGCCGCGATAATAGGGGCAGGGAGGCAGGGAAATCGACTGGCCAAGGCGATAAAGGACAGCAACGACGATGTTGCAGCCGTGGTCGACATAGACGAATCCAAGGCGGCGGAGCTTGCGAAGGCATACGGGTCCGCAATATATTCCGATTGGAGAACCGTGGTAAGAGACAGCGATATAGATGCGATCGTGGTCTGCACGCCTAACGACACCCACGCGGAGATTTCGATTGAGGCGTTAAAGGCGGGAAAGCACGTCCTGTGCGAGAAGCCGATAGCAAGGAACGTGGATGAGGCGACCAGGATATTGGAAGCTTCCAGGAAAAGCATGGCAAAGATAAAGTGCGGCTTCAACCACAGGTATCACCCGGCCATAATGCGGGCCAAGGGGATAGTGGATAGCGGGGAAATCGGCAAGCTGATCTTCATAAGATGCAGGTACGGGACTACTGGGAGAAAGGGCTATGAAAACGATTGGCGCATGAATCCGGAAATTTCGGGAGGAGGCCAATTGATAGACCAGGGCCAGCACACGCTTGACCTTTTCAGATGGTTCGGCGGTGAGATAAGCGAAGTCATGGGATATACGGATACCCTTTTCTGGAATGTGCCGGTTGAAGATAACGCTTTTGCGCTGCTCAGGGCAAAGGCAGGCCACATATGCAGCATGCACATGAATTGGACCGAATGGAAAAACCTGTTCTCATTTGAGATTTTTGGCAAGACAGGCTATCTGAAGATAGAGGGACTGGGGGGATCGTATGGGATTGAGAAGCTGATCCAGGGCAAGATGGACCTTGATGCCCCATTTTCCGAAAAGGTTACCGAATTCAAAGAACAGGATATATCTTTCAGGGAGGAATGGAGGGAGTTCACGTCGGCGATTAAGGAGAACAGGGAATCCATAAGCAATGCGGAGGACGGGCTTGCCGCTCTGAAGATAACGGCGGCCATATACGAATCCTCAAAAGAGGGCAGGTCTGTAAAAATTACGTGAGCCGGCAGATCCTTCGGCGGCGAGCGCGCATGGCGTCGGGTGTCCCCTGTAGAACGCCCCTACAGCGCCATGCGCACAACTCTACAGCCAGCACTACTGAATAAAGCGCATCAGAGGATATTGAACCCTGAAGACTTGCCGTCGTTGTAGAACATCCTGACAGTCTCCAGCGAGAACTCGTTCAGGTCCTTGCCGAGCGTGGGCAGCTTCTTCAGTATGTCGTTCGTCATCGTTATGATGTGGCAGCCGCACTCCTCCGCCTGCACAACGTTCAGGACTTCCCTCGGACTCGCCCAAAGTACCTCTGCGTTAACGTTGTTGCTTACTGTTTCGACCGCGTACCTCATGATAGGCATGGGATCTACGCCCGCGTCGGCTATCCTTCCCGCGAAGACAGATACTATGCTCGGCGTCTCTGGCGAAATGGCTTTCGCGACCGCGGCTATCTGCTCCGTAGTAAGGATTGCAGTTATGTTCAGCTTTAGGCCTTCCCTGGACAGCTCCTCGACTATGGGCATCGTGGACACTCCCTGGGTGTTGGTTATGGGTATCTTTATGTAGACGTTTTCCCCCAGCGCGGCAATCTTATGGGCCTCTCTCCTCATGCTTGGAAGATCGTCGGAGAATACCTCGAAAGATATCGGGAGGTCAGTAATGGCCTTAACCGCCGCCTCTGCGAATTTCTTGTAGTCGGTGACTCCTGCCTTCTTCATCAGAGTCGGATTCGTCGTGAACCCGCTGACTGTGCCTGCCCTGTAGACCGCAATCATGTCGTTAAGGTCCGCGCCGTCAGCATAGAGCTTTATCTTTAGATCCTTCACGTTTGTTGCCATTTTTCCACCATTGTTGTTATGTTAAGCGTTGATTAATATTCCAGTAGCTTCCAGCATGTCGCGGGCAGAATAATCCGGCTTGGCGATCCCGCGCTTGTTCGCCGTCTTGGGATCCTCTATCAGTATCGTCCTAGTTCCTGCCGCCTGGCCGCATTCCACGTCGGTGTCCTGGTCACCGACCATCCACGATGCCCCGAGATCGATGGAATGCCTGTCCCTGGCGTCGAAGAGGAAGAAGGGCTTCGGCTTGCGGCATTCGCACGAGTATGAGTATTCAGGAACTACGCCGTTGGGGTGGTGCCTGCAGTAATAGTACTCCTTGAAGTAGATCCCCTGTGAAGTCAACTCCCTGTCCAATTCCCTCTGGATCTCGTCAAGCGTGTCGAGCGTGTCCTTGCCCTTTGCATAGTCCGGCTGGTTCGATACGACGAAAAGGTCGTAGCCCATGTCCCGTATGCTCCTCAGGCAAGGGATGACGTCCGGCTTGAGCCTCAGGTCCTCGACCTGGTGGGGGGGCTCGAACTCGCCGGTCCTCTGGTTGAGGACGAGCTCGTTTATGACACCTTCCCTGTCGAAGAATACTGCCTTGTTCACCTATACTACCTCCTATTTCGTGCTCTCCCATTTCATCTCGAACCGTTTCATATCAGGGCTAGACACGAGCATATGCCAGATGACCGCCTGGAAAGCCTCGGTGTGCGGCGTCACCGTTTCCTCGTTCACGGTCGGCACGATTATGCACGCGTCCGCCACCGCGCCGGTATACCCCCCGTCCCTTCCGACTATGCCTATCACGCTGGCCCTGGCCTCCTTCGCGTACTGGACCGCCTTGATTAGCCCTCCGCTTATCTTCCTCTCGAAATCTCCACCACCCACTGAGAACACCAGTATGCCGTCCTTGGAGTCCAACCTGCTCCCCCTAAGGTAGTTTGAGAAGATGGTATCGAAGCCGTCGTCGTTCGCCCTGGCAGTGAGTTCCGACACGTTGTCTGTGGGGGCGTACGCCTCGAAGCCCGCTATCTTCCTGAAGTCGTTGACCGCGTGCGACGCGTTGCCGGCGCTTCCCCCGATGCCGAGTATGAAAAGTCTGCCCCCTCTCTCACGTATCCCGCAAAGGGCATCAGAGGCCCTCAATACTTGCTTCATGTCAAGCAGTCCGGCTATTCTAGCGCAGTCCTTAAGATATGTCCTTGCGTATTCCTCTTGGATCTGGGGCTTGGTTATTTTTTCATTCTTCATGATATCCCTTATTTCTTATTGAGTATATACTTCTCCGTCTCTTCCATTCCACTGAACGACCCAATCTCGTAGAAGCGCGTACTGACTTCGAAGGCGGCCATCCGGTTCTGCGCTATCAGTTCCGCATAGACTTCAGAGAGATCGAAAGAGGTGCCTGCCTGCCTGCCTTCGAAGACGGTACTTGTGAGAACATTCAGCCCGTACTCGATGTGATTCATGTCAAGGGAGGGATTCTTCTTATCATATTTTACAATCTTTCCTTCTCTCATAAGTACGTTGCTCGGGCAAATTTCGTTATTGTTACGATAAACGGACATCAGCGCGGGTTTCTGTTCAGCCTTGAACCGCTCCAATATTGGATTGAAATCGATATCTAGGTAGGAGTCACCATAGAGCGCTATGAAAGGCTCACGCAGTCCTGCTGTCGCCTTTTTAAGGGCCCCGCCAGTTCCGAGAAGTACGTCGCCATCGTACGAATACTTGACTTTCAACCCCCATTCACTTCCATCCTTGACGTACGCTTCTATCTGCTCTCCCATTATGCCGACGCAAAGCAGCACTTCAGATATTCCCCTGCTCTTCAGCAGGCTGAGCTTGTGGAAAATGAAAGGCTTCCCTGCGACTTTCACCAGGGATTTCGGCACTTTCCTCGTTTCTGGTAGTATGCGTGTCCCCAGTCCACCTGCCAGTATGACCGCAGTAGGCATCATGACCGCGTCACCACTTTAGTCCCCTCGGGATCGAACTTGAAATGAATCTCCCTCAGGCCCTCCTTTGCCATTGCGCGCCTCAGTTTGACACTGTTGTCTGCATAGAACATCAGCATTCCACCGCCGCCTGCACCAACTATCTTGCCCCCTTTGGCACCATTCTTAAGCGCAATCTCGTACCAGTCATCTATCTTGCCATTGCTCATCGACGCAGAGCGCTGCTTCTTGTACGTCCAGTGCACGTTCATCAACTCTGCGAATGCGTCTAAATCTCCCGATTCCAACGCAATCTGGCTCTTGCGGCCAAGATCCTTGACGAAATGGAGATTGTCCAGCATCGACTGGTCGTTCTGCTTGCTCTTGTCGTCCTGTTCCTTGAGCACCGCCGATGCAGACCTGGAGAAACCGGTGAAGAAAAGCAGCAGATTCTCCTCCAGGCAGTACAATGTCTCGTCTGTCACCTTAAGCGGCTCAACCCTTACATCGCCGTTCTTGCAGAACGTGAAAGTATTGAGCCCCCCATATGCTGCGATGTACTGGTCCTGCTTTCCAATGGGCTCGTGGAGCAGGTCTATTTCTATATGGCATGCTTCTTCCGCGAGCTCACGAGGCGACACTGAATCCTTCTTGTATGCATGCAGCGCCGCAAGCAATGCGCAAGTAAAGCTTCCTGACGATCCCAGCCCCGTACCTGCCGGCACGTCTGCTATGCTGTCGATTTCAAAATACGGATTGGGCATGGCCGCAAGTCTCAGGGCCTCGCGGATTATGGGATGCTGTATATCGTCCACCGCGGATACGCGTTCCATCTTAGAGTATTTCAAATGTATCTCTTCAGTGAACGGCCTGTGAAGTGTGATGTATGTGTATTTGTCGATTGCGGCAGATATCAGGAAACCCTCGTGTTCCTTATAATACGAAGGTAAATCAGTACCCCCCCCGCCCAATGATACTCTCAGCGGGCTGCGTGTTATGATCATATCGTCACCGTGAATAAGTTGCGTTCAGGACATATATAAAGATATTCCAGTTTCAATATCTCCTCCTTTCTTATCGCTGCATCCATTACTGCGCTGGCGGTCTTCGTATCGAGCCCGCCTGCCCCTGGGAATCTGCCCTCTGCGTAGTGATGGCGGCATCCTCGGCGTAATCCAGCTTCTTTTCAGCAGAGAGTTTGAGTGCCATGCTAATCTTTAGAGACGATTTTAATTTTAGGGGTATTTAACTATATGTATAACTATCTCACACCTAAAGGTGTGAGTTTTCTATAGGGGAATCAAGTCAGTCTCCTTTGCAGAGGGAGGTTGTCTTCGCGGACATACCTCCGCACCCTTTCCTCGTCGACATCACTGACAGAACGATAAAAATATCCGCGGCTCCAGAAATGGCCGTTCCAGTACGTTTTCCTGAAGTTCGGATGCGAACGAAACAGTTCGTACGAACTTCCGCCTTTCAAGAGGCCGACAGCCTTTGATGGACTCATATTAGGCGGCAACAGAGCAACAATGTGGATGTGGTCCGGCATGACACCGACATCGGTTATTTGTATTCCATGCCTCTCGGCGACATTGCGCACTGCGTCTTCGCAGTCTTTGTTGTGCGATTCCTTCTCTAAGGCGTCATACCTGTACTTCGTACACCACTGCAAGTGATATTCACTTACACCAACCGAATGCGCGTTGTGCGCAAGGCTTTTATTTTCATAGTTTCCACTACCCATGTTTACCCCGTTTCGGCGGCCTAACGGCCGCTTTGAAAACGTACGGAAAAGAAAGATTATATTTGTGCAGTTTCATCCGTACGCGTAAACGCGTGGGTTTTCACTGCCCTAAAAGAATAAAATTGGCTTTGCGACAAAAATCAATCCTTCCACGCGTAGATCAACGAGAGCATATGGTCCAGCTGCCTGACCTTGACCTTGAATCCGTGAGACCTCAGGGCAGATACGACTTCCTTCTCGCAGTAATGGGATTCCACCTCGAGCGCATATACGTTGCTTAAGTCCGCATTGTCGAACATGGTCTTCTCTGCGCCTTCGCAATCGCATTTTATGGCCATGTTGCGCTTCCCCGCAAGCACCGAATTGAGGGACCTGCACGTTATCCTTCTTCCGTTTCTGTCCTTTGATCCGGTGAACGCGTAACCCGAATCTATGTGGCGGGACAGGCTTACGTAGTGAGCCCCGTTCGCATCCGATATCGCCTCGTTCCTCGCAGTTATCTTGGACCTCAGGGGGCTCCTGGAGATGATTTCCTTCAGGGCATCGTATGCTTTGGGAATGGGCTCGAAGGAATAAACCTTAACTACATTGGGGTGCATGGCAAAGTAGATTGCGGTGTCGCCAATGCAGGCGCCTATGTCTATGACCGTGGTGTTCGGCCTGATCCTATTGAACAGCCACAGGTAGTCCTGCCTTACAAAGGTATCGAGGTAGCCTCCGAAGCCAGTAGTCACTACGTCAAGCCTTCGCAGCGCGAATCCCGGATCCCTTATGAACGTGCCTGCGTAAATCTTTAGTCGGTCCATCATTTTTCCACCTTAATCTCAGTCCATATCCAATGCTGCCCGTACGATAGTATTGCGACCGGGTAAGAATATCCGCATCAAAAATTAAGCCTTGCCGAAACCGTCCGTATTTAACTTAGACTTAAAATTTAAAAGGCTATGTTATTGAAGCTGGCAGGTGGCTGTTGAAAATCCCATCGTAGACTTTCGAAGGATTTCGGGTTTCGCGGTGTCCTCGGCATTTCCTGTGAACTTTTAGACCTGAAGAATACGAATCTGTCCCGTTTTCGGCTCTGTAGGATTCCTCTAATCTGATGACGGCAGGAGTGTTTAAAACCCCTGCCGTATCCCAGTTATTTGGCGACTGAGATGAGACCTAAAGGCGACTCATAATATAAATGTTGACGCCGCTAGGGTGGCGCAAAGGTCGACTGTCCAAAGGAATGCATTGGAAAAGAGGTATATCTTGTCATAAACTGACAATGAGACCAAGTAAGGACTTATGTCCCAGACTCAACGGTTGC
>CAVWAD010000008.1:0-4718 GCA_963752955.1 uncultured archaeon | reverse complement strand
TTAGAACTGCGGAGCTCACTTCAAGCCCTTCTCTATGGCCTGGATGTACGCCTGCGCGCAGACGCTAGCCGGCAGGTTGTTGTCCGCGCGGCAGATCTCCGCAGTGAAGATGTTCGCCGACCCCACTATCGCCATCGACTCCACGGACGAGGTGTTGTGCAGGTTGTCGGCGATCGAGCTCCAGTTCCTGCCGACCAGTATGGTCGGGTCGCCGTAGCTCGAGCCCGATTGCACGGACTCGTTCGCGAAGTCCAAGAAGGGTATGCCCCCGCTCGGGTCGTACTTCCTCAGTATCGCCTCCTCGGTGCCGTTTGGGCTCTGCAATTGCACGTAGCTGCCGTTGACCGGCCTGTTGCCCGCGGTCTCTATCCCGACGAAGGCTATGTAGCTGCTGGCGTACGTCGAGTTGTAGAATGTGAAGGTCGAGGCGCTCGGCGCCAGGTCTACCGGGCTGCTCGTCATGTACTTGAGGCCCGTGAAGTTGCCGAACCTCAGGAGCGCCACCACGAGGCCCCACCTGGTTATCGCGCAGTACGGGCAGTAGTCGGCCCCGACGTACAGAACCGCGGGCTTGCCGTTTATGGCGAACGGGGCACCGGAGACGTTCTTCAGCGCATCGGCGGCGAGCCCGGTCCCTATCGCGCCGCCCACGCTGTCCGGGACCCTGAGCGTGGCGAGCAGGGACTGGGGCACGGGAACGTTGTCGAAAGCCGAGAGGTCCGCGACTCCGCTGTGGTTGCCCAGAAGCACCACCGCCGCCACGATGGCTATCGCGATCGCCATCACCGCAATTATCAGGTACGAATGGAACTTCTGCAAGTTATCACTAGGAATAGTGGTAATGAAAATATTTAAAGCTTCGATCGCGGATTTCCTTGGAAAACCGCACTGGCCGTAGCGACACTGCCCTGCACTGTGCGGTGCGCGGTGATGTTGTCTGTAGTTGCGGCACAGCTCAGTAACACTACGTTCGCCTCCGAAGCCGCCAGTCCCCGCTGCGCGCTTCAGCCCTGCAGCACTTCAAGCATCGAGACCGTTATTATTAGAGATATCGCCCGCTTCGCGGCCTGGCCTTCCTTGGTGCCCCTCCTTCTCTGCATGTACTGCTCAAGGGTCTTCACCACGGCCTTCCGGCTGTCCGGCGTCTCTATCGCCCGGTCCTTCAGCCTGGCTATCTGCCTTATCTCAGGACTCATGCGGCTCGGTGAGCCATCCAGCAGGCTCTCACTCACCTCGCGCTCATATGCCATCAAAGGCGTTATGCCCATATTCCCCACCCTCAGATTCTGTTGTGCAGTTCCTCCTATTTAAGCCTATTGTCCAAACGCGATTTTCCCGCTTGCACCTGCTTGTTTATATATCCCTTTTCCCACTTAGACGCCTGACGAACCCGCCCCTTTTTCCGTCCTGACGGGCCGGCCCAGCCTGTGCTGCCCCCTCTCCTGCTCCGCCCTTATGGCGGCCTGCCTCGCGAGGTCCCTGCTCACGGACTGCAGCGCCGAGAGCATGCGCTTCTCCCTCACGTCCGAGACGTAGAGGTAGACCTCGTCCTTGGTTCCCGTGGCAACGAGTACGTAGACGTCGCCCGCCCTGAACCGCCCGGTCCGGCCCTTCCTCTGTATGTTCCTTATCTCGTTGGGTATCGGCTCGTAGAAGATGACGAGGTCGACGCTGGGTATGTCCAGGCCCTCCTCGCCTATGGAGCTCGCCACGAGGACGTCGAACTTCCCCTCCCTGAAGTCCGCGATGGTCCGCTTCTGGCTCTCCTGCGTGACGCCCTCCTTCTTTCCAACGAAGGGCATGGCCCTCAGCCCGCGCCTGGTAAACTGGTCTACGAGCATCTTTATAGTGGACCTGTACTGCACGAAGACGATGGTGCTCCTCGCCGGAAGAGCCCCTTATGACCCTCACCGCCTCGTCCACCTTCGGGTGCTCCTCCCCGTTCCTGAGCGCCTGCTCCGCGATCTGCATCGCGTGGACCATGCCCCTGCTCGCTAGCAGGTTCTCCACGGCCCGGCTCTTCTTCTCCCGCTCCCTGAGCGTGGTGACGTAGGCGTGGAAGGGATATATCCCCTCCGTCAGCAGGAGGTCGTAGGCATGGACCGTGTTGAGGAGCTTGATGTAGCTGAAGAAGGCGCCGAACCTGTAGCCCTGCGCGCTTATCCTGTTTATCTCGTTCCCGAGCATTATGAGCCTGCCCTTCGGTATGCTCTCGAAGTCCTTCGCCCTCATCAGGCCCATGCCGTTGAGGCTCCTGAGGCTCTCCTCGGCCAGAGGCTTGAGCAGCGCGGCGATCTCCCTTATCCGGTCGGTCTGCGGGACCCTGACCACGTGGACGTACTTGGGCATCACGTAGCTCAGCACGTCCGGGTCCGTGGAGATCCTGGCCTCTATGTGGCGCACGTTGAGCGTGCCAACGAGGGCGCCGACCTTGTCCTTCCTGCTGCCCGGCGAAGCCGTCAGCCCCACGATCAGCGCCTCGTGCACGGCGAGCTCGTTGGCTATGTAGGTGTAGGCGTACTTCCCGACGGCCCTGTGGCACTCGTCGAAGACCGCGATGCCGAAGTCCCCGAGGGAGAAGTTCCCGGACTTGAGGTCGTTGGCTATGGTCTGCGGGGTGGCCACTATGATGCCTGCCTTCAGCTCCGTCGCCTGGCGGTCCTTCTTGCCCACTGTGCCAATCAGCAGCGCGATCTCGTCCGGGTCGATGTTGAGCAGCCTGGTCAGCTCGCGGTGGTGCTGCTCCGCAAGCGGCTTCGTCGGCGCAAGAAGTAGGGCCCGCTTGCCCTCGAAGATGGACTTCGCGATTAGGGCCACGCCGATGAGCGTCTTCCCCAGCCCGGTGGGAAGCACGACTAGGCTGTTGCCGTTCTTCAGGACGGCGTTGATTATGTTGAACTGGTACTCCCGGAACTCGACGCCCTCAAGGTTGATCAGACGGGCGAAGTCCCCGAGTCCGTACCATCTCTCGTCAAGGGGCATAGACCAGCGTCACCTATGAGTCATTTGCCTGATTAAAGCTTTAAATGTTTAAGTGAACAATTACTCTCACTGTGCCGCAGTAGCTCAGCCCGGGAGAGCGTTCGGCTGAAGACCGAAATGTCGCTGGTTCAAATCCGGCCTGCGGCAAGGGACATCAAATGACAGTGTATGCCATCAAATGGAGCCAAGATGAGCTTGACTAAGATTCAGGTTTTATCACTTGACTTCGCCACTTCTCTCGTAAACTGACGAAAACTATTTTTATCCCAAGGGCAGTATTCTCATTGATAAGATGAAGAACACAACTACGCCCTTGGGCGGTATAGCTATCATCGACAAGATAGAAAATGATTTCGGTCTGCTCTCCTCGGTCTTCGGAGGGATCATGAGTCCCGCATACGTCGGGCGGTTGAAACTGCTCCTCAACAACCGCCTGACTTTCGCGACGTCGATACACCAGGTAATTCCCACCTCCTCTGAAGACACCTGTGCGCTTCTCGGCGCAGAGGGCGCCTCGGAGAGGTCGCTGTACAGAACCGTCGAGAAAGTGGGGCTGCTCTCGGCGGCGATAGTAGAAAGGTATCAGAACTTCCTCAACACGAGGGATCTCGCAGACAAGGACCAGAACATAGACTGGTCGTCGATATATTTCGAGGGGAATAAGGCCGAGATGGGCGCACTGGGTTACTCCAGGGACCACCGCCCCGACAAGAAGCAGGTGACCTTCGGGATAGCGACGGGAATCAATGGAATCCCTACTGCACTGACGATTCAGAAGGGGAACGTCCTGGACAAGAAGCATTTTGTCGAGACGTACAACGTCGTCAAGAGGATACTGCAGAAGGATTCCCTATTGATATTCGACTGCGGCGCGAACACGAAAGGTAACAAGGAGATGATAGTCCATGACAGGTTCAACTACCTGACCCTGAAGCAGAAGAACGTCAAGAACTATAGGAAATATATCGCCATGTTCAAGTCCGCGGAGAAATCGACGATAAAAATCGGCGACAACACCTACTTTGCGGCAGTGGTGGAAGAGAACGGCGAATTCCAATACATCTACTTCTCGAAGACGCTTCTCGAGACGCAGATACGCAACAAGAACAGGAAGTTCGAAAGGCGAAAGAAGATGGGTAACAAACTCGCGAAGAAAGCGGGAAAACACAAGGCGGTGGAGACTTACCCCTGCGAGAGGGGATGGGTCGAACTCTACCCGGAACTCCAGACCGCACTGGGATGCGTCGAGAACCCCTACATAAACGGGATAGAGGGGTTCTTTATCCTCGAGAGCACGGTGAAAGCGAGTCCCGATGATATCCTGAGGATATACAAGCAAAGGGATGCCGCGGAGAAACTCGTGCGCAACATGAAGGAAGGGATCGAACTGAGGCCTGTCAGGCACTGGACGAAATATGCAATAATCGGCGCAATCCTGATCGCATTCCTCGCGGAATCCCTGATAAGTTTGACACTGCTTTCATGCAAGAATCCCCTCGTCAAGAACGTAAAGCTCCTCAAAAAATACCTGACGAATTTGACAGCGACCTTCGTTTACCCTCCCGGAAGGTTCAAATTCACGGTAGTGAGCAACATTTCTCCCCCGATTTCGGAGATTTTCGGCAGTTTCCTGCGCAGATATGGTACGAAAAACCTCAATCTGCGCTGGTAGGAACCGTTTTGGCGAATTGAGTTGGAGGCAACTGTCAGACACTTCGCGGCCTATTTGGCGAAGT
>CAVWAD010000007.1:0-242588 GCA_963752955.1 uncultured archaeon | reverse complement strand
CGACGGTTCTGTACAGCGACCTCTCCGAGGCGCCCTCTGCGCCGAGAAGCGCACAGGTGTCTTCAGAGGAGGTGGGAATTACCTGGTGTATCGACGTCGCGAAAGTCAGGCGGTTGTTGAGGAGCAGTTTCAACCGCCCGACGTATGCGGGACTCATGATCCCTCCGAAGACCGAGGAGAGCAGACCGAAATCATTTTCTATCTTGTCGATGATAGCTATACCGCCCAAGGGCGTAGTTGTGTTCTTCATCTTATCAATGAGAATACTGCCCTTGGCATAAAAATAGTTTTCGTCAGTTTACGAGAGAAGTGGCGAAGTCAAGTTGGTATACCCGCCGCTAGATCCTGCATAGCCCTGACCTGAAGTCCCAGCTCCGCCAGAATATCCACTGCCTCCATCCCGGTAGCCGCCCCCGCCCCCAGAACCACCCGCTAACCCAGCAAGATGCTTGCCAGTTCCGCCTCCTCCTCCACCAATCGCAACGAATCCGGAGAAAACTGAGTTGCCCCCGTTGGTTCCCTGGTTGGTCGAATATACTCCTCCGGTGCCTCCCGCACCTACAGTAACCGTTATCGGAGTTCCTGGCGTTACGGCAAATCCCGTGCCAGTGAGAACTCCTCCCGCGCCACCACCACCAGATCCTGCATCGCCACCAGGTCCACATCCTCCCCCTCCTCCTCCTCCGGCAACGACGAGATAATTGACACTGGTAACTCCTGGAGGTACCGTCCAGGACGTCGATCCCGAGCCAGAGCTGTAAGTAAACGTGTCAACAATATATCCGCTATAGGCGGTTACGGTACATGTCAGGCCTCCGCCCGAAGGACAGGGGTATGCGAAGCTTGCCGTCTCGGTTATGATGTCGTTCATCGTAACGCTAGCGGAACTTGACGTGCCCGTATAGCTGCCTGCTCCGGTGCCGGTCCAGCCTAAGAAATTGTAGCCCGTGTTCGGAGCCGCAGTTATGGTCATGGTTCCGGTGTAACTGCCGCTGGACGGAGTGACCGTGCCTCCCGTGCCCACCACGGTCAGAGTAATAGGATTGAACGGCGTCGCCGACACGGAAGACGTCGACCCCGTGGAGGTCGCGGTCGCTGTCACCGTGCCGACCTGCGCCAGCAGGCCGGACTGCGTCGCTGTGTCGTACATTATCCACAGCTTCCCGGAGAAGGACGCGCCGACCGTATTCGAGGACAGAGGGCAGGAGAAGGTGAGGTTCGCTATAACCCCCGAGATGAGAGTCACGCTACCAGGCGCGGTGAACCTGTTAGGTACCCCTGATATGCTGGAGCAGTTCAGGCCGGTCAGGGTGATCGTGCTGCCCAGCTCACCCACCTGCGCCGTGAGGATCCCGTTCGCGTTAAGGGAGGGGTTCCTGCACGCGTACGGCTCGGCGGAGAGGCACGACGTGGGCAGCGAGGGCGAGAAGAGTTTGAGCTGAAATATTGCGCCGAGAACGACCGCGACGGCGAGTATCGCCCAGCCGTAGGTCATCAGAAACTCCATCGCGGACTGCGACTTGAAATTCTTGCGTGGGCCCGAATCCATCATGCGCTCGCATTATTATCTACGATAGTCCTTTTAAACTTCTCCGAAAGTAGCGCCGCAGTAGCTTTCGCCTTTTTCTTCGGATCAGCTACGTGATCCATAGTCCTTTGATCATAACAAGAGAGGGCAGCTTTCCCTCCGCGATAAACACATTTATCTTATTTCCGCCACCACATATCAGCAGGCGATTGTATGGAGGAAGTCAAGGTCGCAATCATAATACCCCCCATGAACTTCAAGGACGAGACGCTTTCCACCCTGGTCCTTCTGCTGGCCAAGAAGGACATAACGAAGGTCGTGGCGAGCGTAAACCCGAAGGACTGCACGGGATACCACGGCGCGGTGGTGAAGCCGGACGCCACCTTCAAGGAGCTGGACCCGGCGCGGACGTCGGCCATCATACTCGCCGACGGTCCCGGGGTGGACGCCTTCAAGCTCTACGAATATCGGCCGCTGCTCGACGTGGTGAAGGCATTCCACGACAGCAACAGGATGGTCGTCGGAATAGGAAACGGCATAAAGATCGCGGCCAAGGCAAACGTCCTAAGGGAGAGGAAAGTGGCCAGCACGGACAAGGAGACGGAGAACCTGGTGAGGCTGTACCGCGGCGTGCCCGTAAAAGGCAACCTTGTCCTCGACAAGAACTCGCTCACCCTCTCCGATTCCGGCAAGATAGAAGAGCTAGTCGTGCGGCTCTCCGAGGTCCTAGGCACCGCCTGAGCCCTTGGCCCTGTAGTGGACGTGCACCTCGTTTCCGCACTCGCAGGCATAAACCACGTAGCCGTGGACGCTGGCGAGCCGCACTTTGCAGTTGATTCCAGGCACCAGGAAATTGCCGCACTTCTTGCAGATCCTCATCTTCAGGGCATTCGGGATCTTGACCTTGTAGTGCGTGCTTATCTTTTCCGCCAGCCCGACGTATCTCTTGGCGAGCCTGCGCGAGGACGCGGTGTTCTCGACAGTGCGCTCCTCCGCCATGTAGATCAGTCTCCTTATTCGCGATAGCGCGGTGCGCTTCACGAGCGACTCGTTCTTCATAAGTACGAATTAACGTCAATGTATTTATATGGGGGCGGCAAAGTCAAATCATGCAGATGCATAAAGTCAGTCCAGTCCTACTGGAGAAGCCTAACCAATTGCTTGGCGCCACTACCAAACGCGATAGAGACGTTTATCTGTCCGTCGAATCTTCAGGAGCGCACCGCGAAGCCATGCGCATATTTCAAGAGAGCAGGGGCGGCAAAGGCACAGAGGGGAGGTACCTGCCGATAAATCTAATGCGCGATGCGCCAATGCAGAGGAAATTCGAGGAGTTTGTGAAGCACCTCCTCAAGGTCTGTCCCACGCGCGATCTTTTCGACGTGACAGCAAAGCGCACCGGCGGTCCGCCGATGGACATACCGCTATTCGGCCCAGGGAATGACATTTTAAATGCGCCCAAGCACCACTTTTCCGGTTTTTTTAAAAAAGCCGATGGCGATTTCAGCGTAAGACTCTATTCGTATCAAAAAGGTAAGAGGATGGAGTATGTGCTTGACTTTAAAAGATCCGGAACCCCCCTTTAATGATACAAGATTCCGCCGACGCTGTGCTTCGAACTGGGGTCTGGGCCCGGAGAGATTTGAACACTCGACCTACGGCTTATAAGACCGTCGCTCTAACCAAGCTGAGCTACGAGCCCCTGACCTGCATATATATTTGTTAAGATTTTTATTAATATAGACTACTGCTATCGGGTCTGCGAATGGATCTTGGAGAAGGACTGCGAAAAGCGATTGCGAAGCTCACGGGAGCGACCATAATCGACGCCAGGACGATAAAGGAGTTCAACAAGGAGCTGCAAAGGGCGCTGATCTCGGCCGACGTCGACGTCGCCCTGGCGCTCTCGCTGACCCAGAAGATAGAGGACATAGCGCTGAAGGAGAGCCTTCCCCCAGGGGTCAGCGCAAAGGACTACATAACCAACATAGTCTACGAGGAGCTCGTCAGGCTCATGGGCGAGAGCTACGAGCCGGAGATAAGGCCCAAGAGGATCCTGCTCCTCGGCCTCTACGGTTCCGGGAAGACGACGACCGCGGCCAAGCTCGCGAAGTTCTACCAGGACCGCGGCCTCGGTAGCGCCCTCATCGCTTGCGACGTCTTCAGGCCCGCCGCGTACGAGCAGCTCGAGACCCTCGCGAAGCAGGCCGGCGTGGGCTTCTTCGGGATAAAGGGCGAGACAGACGTCAGAAAGATAGTCAGACAGGCCACTGCCTCACTCAGGGACAAGAAGGTCCTGATCTGCGACACGAGCGGCAGGAACGCGCTCGACGGGGAACTGATCTCGGAGCTGAAGGCGATATCCGGCGAGTTCGAGCCCACGGAGAAGCTGCTCGTCATAAACGCCGACACGGGGCAGGTCGCGGGCAAGCAAGCCAAGGAGTTCGACGGCGCTGTCAAGCTTACCGGCGTAATAGTCACGAAGCTCGACGGCTCCGGCAAGGGAGGCGGCGCGCTCAGCGCCGTGAGCGCGGCGCACGTCAACGTCTCCTTCATCGGCACCGGGGAGAAGCTCAACGCCCTCGAGCTGTACGACCCGAAGAAGTTCGTCGGCAGGCTCCTGGGGGTGCCGGACATAGCGTCCCTGATCACCAACGTGCAGCAGGCCATAACCGAGGCGAACGTGACTCCGGAAGAGGCGAACCCCGAGGAGCTGAACTTCAGCACCTTCTACACGCAGCTCAAGGCAATGGGCAAGATGGGCCCGATGAAGAACATCCTCGGCATGCTCGGCGCGGTCGACGTGCCCAAGGAGGTGGCCGAACAGAGCGAGGAGAAGATAAAGAAGTACAAGTCCATAATCGATTCCATGACGAAGGAGGAGAGGGACAACGGGAGCCTCCTCTCCAGCTCGAGCAGGATAAGGAGGATAGCGAAGGGGAGCGGCTCTACGGAGAAGGAGGTGCGCGACCTGATAAGCGACTTCAACAAGATGAAGAAGCTCTACGGCAAGTTCAAGACGGACAGGAACATGAGGAAGCAGCTCTCAAAGTTCATGCCCAAATAAAGAAAAACAGAGGACAAGCAGAAAAAGAAAAAAAGAAAGGAAAGAAAACAAAACAAATTTATCTCTTCCCTTTCCTTTTCGTTCTCTTTGCCGTCTTCTTTGTTTTTCTTTTTGTTTTTTTGGCCATTTAATCCACTTTACGAAACATTTATAACCTTTTGTAAGTGGGTATTTTAATTTATCCATGCCGACCCATTCCTTCACATACAATACTTTTCCTAAAGTATACGAACCCCTCAGGAGTCCGCGCAACGGAAAGGTTAAAATTTTTGGGATGCCGATGAACACCATGGCGATCAAATACTGGGAGTTCGAGGACGCACCCCTCAGGGAGAAGCTAAAGAGCCCGAACGTCAGGGAGCTTTCAAGAATCTATTTCGAAAACGAGACCAGGGCATACCGGTTCGCAAAGGCGCTACTGGCGGTGAAACAGAAGGGAACGCTGAGGCTCAAGGACTGCGGAGCCGCGCTGCCCATCGCGACGTGGAAGAGATACCTTGATTTCGGCGTGGAGGTCGGCATACTCAAGCACGAGAACAGCGAGTACGCCTTCACCGACAGGTACTCGAAGCCTTTCAAGAACATCGCAACATACATCAAGGCATGGATAGAGCAGCAGAACGCCGAAGACGCGGACGTGCTTTTCGCTACGGCTCGGATAGACAAGCAGAAGAAGAGGGGCGGGAGGTTAGGCAACGCCGTCTCGGGCGCCAAGGCCGAATCCGCGGCTGCCGAGGCCCGCGGTGCGGACGTCAGGGCCGAACCCGCGTCCGCAGGAAAACCTGCCTGACTATTTTCCCCTTCTCCTGCCGCAAGATACCGCGGCCTCTTTGCGCTTCGCAGTGCGATGGCACCGCCTCAGTTCAATCGCTCTAGCCGAAGCTCTGGTTTACCAGTATCCCCGGCGTCGATCTCGGCGTCTTGCTCATGTAGAAGTCGCCAGCGGCGATATAATTCAGATTCGAGGTGGTCCCGAGCGACCCGGAGACTATGCGCACGCTCACGTTCTGGCAGAAGAACGTCGTATCCAGAAGAGGTATGCTCGCATTCACGAACGTGCTCGACGCGTTTGCGTTGCTGGACGCGTTGTAAGTGTCATACCAGTATCTGGACATCTTTTCGCCCTGCAGTATCTCGACATAGTTGAGGTTGCTCGCAGGCGAAACGATCCTGAAGTTCAGGTACGGCTCAGTCACTTCAAAAGGCAGCGAAGTCAAGTTCCCGGTCTGGAGCGACAGCCCCCCAATGTAAGTGGTGGCAACGTAAGTACCTGCGTATCCCCTCCAGGGGGAGCCGTAGTATGCTCCAACGATGTTGGCGTGCGTCAGGTTGAAGGGAGCGCTGCCGAATCCCGGGCCGCTCGCATTCCATCCGCGGTAGTCCCCGGTGGAGAAATTCCCATTAAGGACGTCCTCCGTAGAATTCTTAGACTGGCAAGGGCTGAAATAAACCGACGTCGTCGGAATAGTGGAGTTCGGAGAGACGGTGGTGGTCGCGTTAATGGAGTTCGGCGATATGGACGTCGTCGCCGTCGTCGTCCTGACCCCTCCGCCGGTCAGATAGCCCGAGAGGTACAGCGCCACGACCACGATGAAAACCAACCCGATAACATAAGCGATAATCCCATTGCGCACAAAACCACTTCTCAATAAAGATTCTAGACGTGTTTATATTTATATTACACGTATTAATAATTATTAAAATCGATGCACATAAATCGATGCACGTAAAATCGGCCGGTGTCTACTTGGGAAGCATACCTAGGAAATGGAAGAAGAAAGGAAAGATGCGCTGGAAATGGATAAAGAAGCGAAGGAAGAGAATGAAGAGATCGCAGAAGAGGAGAGTTGGCGAACTCTAGCGGCCTCTGCTTCCGCGCGCATTGTCGGAATTGACTTGGCGGGCAGCGGCAAGCGCACCACAGGCTTCTGCCTCATTGACCGGCATCTCAGGTGCAAGACCAAGGCCCTTCACAGCGACGAGGAAATAATAAGGGAGACTCTCGGCGCGGATCCGCAGGTGGTAAGCATAGACGCCCCGCTGTGCCTGCCAAAGGGAAGGAAGAGCATAGAGGACCGGAACGGACCCCACCTGAGAGTGTGCGACAGGCAGCTGCTGAAGCTTGGGATAAGATTCTTCCCGATAACTCTCGGCCCGATGAGAATGCTCACAGAAAGGGGAATAAGGCTGAAAAAGATTTTCGAGGGCAAGAGGCTGAAGGTAATCGAGAGCTACCCTGGAAGCGCGCAGGACATACTCGGCATGCCGAGAAAACAGGAGGGCCTTGAGAAGCTTAGGGCCGCGCTCATCGCCTTCGGAGTTAAGGGCGACGTGCGGAGAAGGCAGATCACGCACGACGAGCTCGACGGGATAACCTGCGCCATTGTCGGCAAGATGTATCTGGAGGGAAGCTTCACCGCCCTGGGCAGCGCAGAGGAAGGCTTCCTTATCATTCCCAGACTCCGAGGGGTTCGCGGACGAGCAGGTACGCCGCCCCCTGAACTTCAGATCAGCGTTCTCACCTGATATCTTCCCCTCCTTTCCACCTCCGACAGCCTTTCAAGTGTCTCCCCTGATTTGTCTGCTTCCTTCGCGTATGTGCTTTTAAAATTCTTGTAACAGTCCTCCGACACGGATCTCTTCAGGAGCAGCAGGTCAATGGCCTTCCCCTCCGCGCCGTCGCTCTCCTCCGCGAGCCCGAAGTCTATGACGTGTAATCTTTTGCCTCTCGCCATCAGGTTGGCGGGGGTGAAGTCCCCGTGGATTATGCCCGCGTTGTGCATGCCCGCCAGCAGGCGGCCTACCTCCTCATAATCCGACCGGCGCACCCTGCAGTCCCTGAGCAGCTTTCCGTCCAGTCTCTCCATGTAGATCGAGAATTTCCCCAGCGCGATTATACGTGGCGCTCTCACGCCCGCCTCGCGCGCCTTGCGCATCACCCTTGCTTCCCTCCTGGTTCTGGAAACCCTAAGGGCCACGTCAAGCTCCCTTATCCTGTATTTCTTCTCCTGCCTGACCTTGACCACCGCCTTCTTTCCGAATACGACGGTCTCGAATATGCTCGCTTCGGCGCCCTCGCCAATTTTTCTCATGCCAACCACTAAAAAACGACCGCCTGGTCGATCCTGTACCTCTGCTCTATTCCGCACTCGCTGATCTTCGCCCCGTGTCCCCTCTCGAGCATCCTCTCAGCCGTGAACGCGATCATGGCGCCGTTGTCCGCGTTGAGGTCGTCCCCCGCGGAGCCGAATCTCATGCCGTGCTCCTTGCAGACCAGCGCGAGCATCTCCCGGAGCCTCCTGCTCTGCGCGACCCCGCCGCAGACGCACAGCTCCCTGCTCTTCGTGAGCAGGAGCGCGCGCTCCGTGGCCTCGCAGAGCATCGCGAACGCGGTCTCCTGGATGGAGTAGCACACGTCTTCCACCCGCTCGCTCCTTGCCAGCTCCGAAGCGCGCGTGAGCAATCCGGTGAATGCGAAGTCCATGCCCTTGACGGTGTACGGCATCTCGATGTACTCCCCCTTCTCCGCGAGCCCGGCTACGGTGGATCCCCAGGCGGGCCTCAGCCCCGCCGACCTAGCGAAGGCGTCTAGCATGTTGCCCACGCCTATGTCGAAGGTCTCCCCCAGGACTCGGTAGTGCCGGTAAGGTTCGCCCGCGATCTTGAGTATCTGCGAATTGCCGCCGCTCACGTAGAGAGCCACAGGGTCCCTGAGCCCCGATACGTGCTTCGTTATCTCGACGTGCGCGACGGAGTGGTTGACCGGCGCTATCTTCACTCCGAGCCTGTTCGCGATGGTCCTGGCGGCAAGCTGGCCCACCTGCAGGCACGGGCCCAGCCCCGGGCCCCTGGCGTATCCGACGCCATCGACGTCAGAAAGCCGTATCCCGGCGGCCCCGACCGCGCGCTCGATCACCTCGCCGGCGCGCCTCGCGTGGAACTCAGCGACCTTCGCGGGCACCATCCCCCTCGCGCCGACGTCGTACATGGCCTTCTCGTTGGCCAGTATCCTACCATGCGAAACTACCCCCACCCCGAAGGTGTGGGCGCTGCTCTCGATTCCGATGACTAACATGCAACCGCCGCCATTGTCTTTCGTTTTCACCAAATAACAGATCGCAGCACGCATAGGAATCGGGCCGTACTCCCGGCGAATTTGCGTCGCAGGAAGGCGCCAAGCCCTACACAGTACTGGCACTCTCCGCTTGTGTGAAAACATATATAAAGCTTATCTATCATAGTATAGGTAGACTTGCCTCTTCGTTAGTATCATCCTTCTTTAGGTGTATTTTTGGCCAAGCGCGACCATGAATTCGTACCCGTTCACAAAACCATGAGCGCGGACAAAGTCGAGGAAGTGCTTGCCAGACTCGGAATAAAAGCCAGCAACCTGCCGAAGATACTCAAGAGCGACCCCCAGGCGGTGAAGCTTCAGGCGCAAGTCGGGGACGTGCTTGAGATAGAGAGGGACGACTTCGGAAACAAGTACATGCACTACAGGCAGGTAGTCGAGGGTTAATCCGGGTGTTATGATAAGGGACAATCTGCTGCTAGAATCATATCTGAGCACCACCTCTCTTGTGCACCACCAGATAGACGGGTTCAACAGGTTCGTCGAGACGGACCTGCAGAAGATAATAGACCAGCAGGCGACGATACAGCCCAGCGTCGAGGGCTTCGCGCTGAAGCTCGGGAAGGTGAGGCTCGACAAGCCGTCGATAATAGAGGCCGACAGCTCGAGGAGGAGCATACTCCCGAACGAGGCCAGGCTGCGCAACCTCACGTACGCGTCGCCCCTGTTCCTGGAATTCGTGCCGGTCATAAGGGGCATAGAGAAGGAGGCGTCGTACGGCGAGGTCTTCATAGGCGAGCTCCCGATCGTGGTCAGGAGCAACCTCTGCCACTTCAAGACCATGACGCGCAACCAGCTGGTCGAGAACGGGGAGGACCCCGACGACCCGGGCGGATACTTCATAATAAAGGGCACAGAGCGCGTGCTCATAGGCCTCGAGGACCTGGCCCCCAACAGGATAATGACCGAGAGGAGCGGCACGGACACGGTCAGCAAGGTCTTCTCGACGGCGCCGGGCTTCAGGGCCAGGACCGTCGTGTCGAGGAACCAGAACGGGTTCTTCTCCGTTGAGTTCCCGACGCTGCACAAGGCGGTGGACCTCGTACTGATACTGAGGGCGCTCGGCACCACGGTCAGCGACATCCTCGAGACCTCGGGAGACATCCTCGTATTCAAGAACGACGCGCTGCTGAACATGGAGCTGAGCCCCGCCAAGGACCTGGGACCTAGCGAGGCGCTGCTGGAGCTCGGGAAGCTCTCCGCGCCGGGCCAGGCCAAGGAGTACCAGACCAAGCGCGCCGAGACGCAGCTGGACACCTACCTGCTCCCGCACATAGGCACCGCGGCCGAGGACAGGAAGGTCAAGGGCGCCTACGTGCTGCAGATGGCGAGGCACGCGAGCATAGTCGCGAACAGGCTCGCCCCGCCGGACGACAAGGACCACTACTCAAACAAGAGGGTCAAGTACTCGGGTCAGCTCATGGAGGAGCTCTTCACTTACGCTTTCAGGTTCTTCGTCAAGGACGTCAAGTACCAGATAGAGCGCGCGAGCGCGAGGGGAAGGAAGCTCAGCATACCGACGATAATAAGCCCCGAGACGATAACGGAGAAGATAGCCTACGCGATGGGGACGGGCACGTGGGTCGCGGGCCAGACCGGAGTCTCGCAGGTCCTCGACCGCACGAACCTCATCCACTCGTACGCGGACCTGAGGCGAGTCAAGTCTCCGCTGGCCAAGAAGCACCCTCACTTCGCCGCCAGGGAGGTCCACGGGACCCAGTGGGGCAAGATATGCATCTCCGAGACGCCGGAGGGCCTGGACGTCGGCCTCACGAAGTACCTGGCCCTTATGGCGAAGATCAGCGTCGGCGCGGACGAGAAGCTCGTGGAGTCGAAGCTGATGGAACTGGGCGACATAAAATAAAATTTAATGTTTAATCTCGCGATAGCATGCCGAACACTTCAAAAATAAGCGAAAAGTGCTACGTCCACCTCAACGGCAGGGCCATAGGCCACGTCGCGGACCCGCTCTCCTTCGCGAAGGAGGTCAGGGCCTCCAGGAGGAAGGGGGCGCTCTCGGGCGAGGTCAACATAGCCTACCTCTCGAAGCTCAACGTCATCCACATAAACACGGACAGGGGCAGGGTAAGGAAGCCCTACATAGTCGTCGAGGAGGGGAAGTCGAAGCTCACGAAGGACCTGCTCGACAGGCTGCAGAAGAAGGAGGTGGACTTCGGCTACCTGCTGAGGAGCGGCGTGCTCGAGTTCCTCGACACCGAGGAGGAGGAGAACGCCCTGGTCGCGCTGACCGAGGAGGAGATAACCGGCGAGACCACCCACCTCGAGGTCGACCCGACGACGATCTTCGGGCTCACCGTCAACACCGCGCCGTTCCCGGAGACCAACAGCCTCGCCAGGCACCTCATGTTCGCGAGCTACATCAAACAGGCCCAGGGGCTGTACGCAACCAACTTCAACCTCAGGTTCGACTCGAGGGCGTACATACTCTTCTACCCGCAGGCGCCCCTCATAACCACGACGGCCTACGAGACGCTTAAGTTCAGCAACCACGCTTCGGGCCAGAACCTCGTCGTCGCGCTCACGACCTACTACGGGTACAACAAGCAGGACGCGGTGGTGGTCAACAAGGCCGCGGTGGACAGGGGCCTGGGAAGGAGCATGTTCTACAAGACGTACAGCGACGAGGAGAGGAGGTACCCCGGAGGGCAGAAGGACGTATTCAAGATGCCCCCCGCCACGACCGACGGCTACCTCGGCGAGCACGCCTACGCCAAGCTCAGCGAGGACGGGATCATAGAGCCGGAGATGGAGGTCGAGGAGGGCGACGTGCTGGTCGGGAAGGTCGCGCCGCCGAGATTCCTCGAGGAGAACATAGGCGCCGGCGGGCTGGAGGAGAAGACGAGGGACGATTCGACGGTGGTCAAGCCGGGCGAGAAGGGGGTCGTGGACAGCATAGTGTTCACCGAGTCGCCGGGCGCGACCAAGATAGTCAAGGTCAGGGTCAGGGGCATAAGGATACCCGAGGTAGGGGACAAGTTCGGAAGCAGGCACGGGCAGAAGGGGGTCATCGCGCAGGTGGTCCCCAACGAGGACATGCCTTTCACCGAGAGCGGCATAGTGCCCGACCTGCTTCTCAACCCGCACGGGATCCCCGGAAGGACCACGTTCGGCCACCTGCTCGAGACCCTCGGCGGGAAGGCCAGCTCGATGAAGGGCTCCAAGCTCGACGGCACGGCGTTCTCGCAGAGCGGAAGGGAGAGGATAGAGGAGTACGGGAAGATGCTCGAGGCGCACGGCTTCGACAAGTTCGGGGAGGAGCTGCTCTACGACGGCCTCACCGGGAGGCCGTTCAAGGCGAAGATCTTCGTCGGCGTCGTATACTACAACAGGCTCTACCACATGGTGAGCAACAAGATGCAGGTGAGGAGCAGGGGCACGGTGCAGATACTCACGCACCAGCCCACGGAAGGGAAGGCGAGGCAGGGAGGCCTCAGGTTCGGGGAGATGGAGAGGGACGTGCTCGTCGCTTACGGCGCGAGCCTGCTGCTCAAGGAGAGGATGCTCGACCAGAGCGACAAGTGGCCGGTCTCGATCTGCGAGGACTGCGGATCCGTCGGATACAGGGACTACGCGAAGAAGGCCAACGTCTGCCCGCTCTGCAACGGGAGCAAGCTCGTGGAGGTCGAGATAAGCTACGCCTTCAAGCTACTGCTCGACGAGATCAGGTCGCTGCACATAAGGCCGAGGATAGGAATGAACGAGTGATCCCATGCAAGCCGAGATAATCAACCACATAAAGTTCGGGATCTTCTCCCCGGAGCAGATAAAGAAGCTCAGCGTGGCCAAGCTCACCGTGCCGGACACCTACAACGAGGACGGCTACCCCATAGACGGCGGCCTTCTGGACCAGAGGCTCGGCGTCATAGACCCGGGCCTGGTCTGCAAGACGTGCGGCGGCAGGAACAAGAACTGCCCGGGCCACTTCGGGCACATAGAGCTGGTCAGGCCGGTGGTGCACTCCGAGTTCGGCAAGATAATAAACATGCTCCTCCAGGCGACGTGCCAGAAGTGCCACAGGATACTCCTCAACAACGACCAGATAGCCACGTTCAGGGACGAGGTCGAGAAGGAGCTGGCCGCGGAGGCCGGCAGCAAGGAGGGCGGCGGCGAGACGCAGGCGGAGGTCACGATGCTCAGGAAGCTCAAGAGCGTCCACAAGTGCCCGCACTGCGAGACCCCGCAGGAGAAGCTGAAGTTCTCCATGCCGACGTACTTCTACCTCGGCGACAGGAGGCTGAAGCCGGACGAGATAAGGGACATGCTCGTGAAGATAAGCGACGCGGACCTCACGCTGCTCGGCATAGACCCGAAGACGAGCAGGCCCGAGGGGCTGATCCTCGACACGCTCCTGGTCCCGCCCGTCGACGTGAGGCCCTCGATAACCCTGGAGACCGGCGAGAGGAGCGAGGACGACCTGACGCACAAGCTCGTCGACATAATGAGGATCAACCAGAGGCTGGAGCAGAACATCAACGCGGGCGCGCCGCAGATAATAATCGACGACCTGTGGGAGCTCCTTCAGTATCACGTGACCACCTACTTCAACAACGAGACCAGCGGCATACCCCCTGCGAGGCACAGGAGCGGAAGGGCGCTGAAGACGATAGCGCAGAGGCTCAAGGGCAAGGAGGGGAGGTTCAGGTACAACCTCAGCGGGAAGAGGGTCAACTACTCGGCGAGGACGGTCATCAGCGTCGACCCGTACATCGACATAGACGAGGTCGGCGTCCCCAAGAGCATCGCGGAGAAGCTCACCGTGCCCTTCTACATCACCGAGTGGAACAAGGACGAGGCCACCAGGCTGCTGACGAGCGAGGCCTACCCGATGGTGGTGAACATGATCGCCCTCGACGGCAAGAGGAAGAGGATCCTCGGGACAAACAGGGAGGAGCTGCTCAAGGAGATAATGCCCGGCTGCATACTAGAAAGGCAGCTGAACGACGGCGACATAGTCCTGTTCAACAGGCAGCCGTCGCTCCACAGGATGAGCATAATGGCGCACAGGGTCAGGGTCGTGGAAGGCAAGACGTTCAGGATAAACTACTGCTCGACCGCGCCGTACAACGCGGACTTCGACGGGGACGAGATGAACCTGCACGTCCCGCAGACGCTTGAGGCGCAGGCGGAGTCGAGATACCTGATGCAGGTGCAGGAGCAGATATTCTCGCCGAAGGACGGGAGGGCCATCATAGCCAACGGCCAGGACGGCATCATGGGGATGTACCTCCTGACGCAGGACGACACCCTGCTCACGGGGGACGAGGCCCAGTACCTGCTCAGCCTTGCGGGCGTCAGGCGCATGCCCAAGGAGGCGAAGAAGGGAATGTACAGGGGCAAGGACGTATTCTCCATGCTCCTGCCGGAGGGGCTGAACTTCGAGCTCAAATCCAAGAAGGAGAAGTTCGTCATCAAGAACGGCGCGATCACCGAGGGGGTGGTCACCAAGGCGGTCTACGGCGAGGGCAACACGCTCTTCATCAAGATCACGCAGGACTACGGGTTCGAGACGCTCAGGAAGTTCCTCTCTACCTCATCGAGGGTCGCCGACGCGTGCTCCACGTTCTTCGGAATCTCCATAGGGGTCAAGGACTACGCGATGAACGACGAGACCAACAGGCTGAGGGAGAAGCTGCTCGCCGAGACCGACGGAAAGGTCGACGAGCTGATCGAGTCGTACAAGACGAGGAAGCTGGAGCCCCTCCTGGGATACACGCTGAAGCAGTCGCTCGAGAGGATGATAGTCGCCGAGCTGGACATCGCGAGGGACACGGCGGGGCACCTGCTCGCGACGCACACCCCGAAGGGCAACTCCGCGATGCTCATGTCAGTATCCGGGGCCAGGGGCAACCTCCTCAACTTCGTGCAGATGAGCATGTTCCTGGGGCAGCAGGCCCCGATGGAAGGCGGGAGGATAAAGAGGGGATACTACACGGGCAGGGTCCTGCCGCACATGGAGCCAAAGTCCATACTGCCGAAGGCGAAGGGGTTCATCGCCGGGAGCTTCTCCGAGGGCCTGTCGCCGACGGAGATGATGATGCACGCCATAGGGGCGCGGAGCTCGGTCATACACAAGGGGCTCCTGACGCCGAAGAGCGGCTACCTGCAGAGGAGGCTCGCGAACGCGCTCCAGGACTACTACGTCTTCTCGGACAACAGCGTAAGGGACGTCAGCAACAACCTGATACAGACGGTCTACGGCGGAGACGCGATAGACCCCACAAAGGTCGGCTTCGCGAAGTTCGGGTCGAAGTCCGAGACGGCGAGGCTGCCGGAGAGATCGGAGGAGGGTGAATAGGATGCCAAAGAAGCCAGAGAGCGAATTCAATGTCCAGTCCGGCGAGCCGGTCGGGGTCATAGCCGCGCAGTCCATCGGCGAGCCCGGAACCCAGATGATCCTGAAGACCTTCCACTTCGCGGGAATAGCCGCGACGATAACCACTTCGGGCCTGCCGAGGATAGTCGAGCTGCTCGACGCGAAGAAGAAGCCGACCACCCCGTTCACGTCAATATACCTGAACGAGGGCATCAGGAAGAACTTCTCGAAGGCGGAGGAGGTGGCGAAGAAGATAAACGAGGTCAGGATGGGTGACATCGCGAAGAGGCTGCTGGAGAACTTCTCCACGGGCAAGATAAAGATCCTTCTGGACAAGCAGTTGCTCGACGCGGTGGACCTCACGCCGAGGCAGGTCGCGGCAAGGATATCCAAGGCCTACGAGCTCGACGCCGGCGCGGACGAGGAGGGGGGCATAGAGATAAGCACCCACACGAAGAACCTGAAGGAGATAAGGGTCACCGCAGTCAAGCTGATGCATGCCCTCGTGAGCGGAGTGGAGGGCGCGGGCAGGGCCATAGTCGCGCAGGACAAGGGCAGCGGGGAGTTCTACCTGGAATCGGCGGGCAGCAACATAGAGGGGATCCTCGAGGTAGACGGCGTGGACAAGTCGAGGCTCTACACGAACGACATATTCGAGATGTACAAGGTTTTCGGGGTCGAAGCCGCGAGGAACGCGCTGGCCTACGAGCTCCACAAGACGATAGAGGGCCAGGGCATCACGGTGAACAGCAGGCACGTGCTCCTTGTCGCCGACGCGATGACCTCGCGCGGGGTCATAGAGAGCATAGGGAGGCACGGCCTCGTCGGGAGCAAGGAGTCCGTCTTCGCAAGGGCGGCGTTCGAGGAGACCGTCAAGCACCTGATCAACGCGGCCGCGTTCGGCGAGACCGACTTCATGAGGGGCGTGACGGAGAACATCCTCATGGGCAAGCAGATACCCCTGGGCACCGGGACGGTCAGGCTCGCGGTGAAGAAGGGACGAGAAGAAGTCGAAGAAGAAGGAATAAATACCTTTGATGGTTCAATTCTTGTGATTTGAATGCAAACGGAGAGACCTTTCGATCTCCTGAACAAGGTCATCGGGCAGAGGGTGCTGATAAGGCTGAAGAACGGGGCAAGAGTGAGGGGCAAGGTCTCCTCCTTCGACGCGCACATGAACATGGTGCTCGAGGACGTGGAGGAGCTCGGGGACAACGGCGACTCAAGACGAAGCTCGGCACGATACTGCTGAGGGGCGGGAACATAATCTTCGTCTCGCCGGTATGACTTTCTGGTTATGGGCTCCTAGCGTAACGGTAGCGCGCCTGCATGGCATGCAGGAGGTTGCGGGTTCGAATAGACCCCCTTTCGAGGGGGCTGCGAAAATCCCGCGGAGTCCATTAAATTATTTCCTGGACGCGCCATACGGACAAATACTTGAACATTTCAATGTTTTATTGAAAATAACAAAAGATATTTAAACGTTTAAGTGCATTATTGTAAGCATGCCTGTGGAAGAGAGGATAATAATAAGGTCGATCGCCAAGCCCAGCGAGGACAGCATAGAGGAGCTGACGTTCTGGTTCTGCAGGGCTTTCGACCTCGACTCCAAGGACGAGTCCCTGGAGCCCGCGCTCCTGAGGGAGATCGTAAGCGCCAGCTCGTCCGGATCCGGGGTCACGAGCAAGGAGCTGAACGGCAGGCTCGACATCCCTAGGACGACGGTGATATACCACCTCAACAGATTCATCGGCTCAGGTCTTGTCGTCAGGAAGGGAAGGAAGTACTTCCTCAGGTCGGAGGACATGGAGAGCACGATAGAGGAGCTGCAGGCTGACATGATGCGGGAGTTCAGCAGGATGCTGGAGTTCGCGGAGAGGTTCGACAAGATCTTGACTGGTGATACACTTGGCAGAGGAAGAGAAAGAAAACGCAGAGAAATCGGGAGAACAGAAGCAAGAAGCGGAAGAAGGCGCTAAAGCGGACGATGCCGCGGAACTCAGCGACAGGCTGCTGAGGCTCGCCGCCGAGTTCGACAACTACAAGAAGAGGGTGGCAAAGGACATAGACTCCTCGAAGAGGCTGGGCAAGGCAGAGCTCATGAGGGGCATAGTGCCCGTCCTCGACGAGTTCGAGCTCGCTATAAACGCGAAGGGCCTCGACGACCAGACCCTGAAGGGGGTAGAGCTGGTGTACTCGAACCTGGTCGACTCGCTGAAGAGGGAGGGCCTCTGCGTCATCGAGACGGACGGCAAGTTCGACCCGTTCAGGCACGAGATAATGCTGACGAAGGAGAGCGCGGAGGAGGACGGGACCATCATAAGCGTGATAAGGAAGGGCTACGCGATGGGGGACATACTGATAAGGCCTGCGTCGGTTATCATTTCAAAGAAGAACAAATGAAGAATAGATAGGTGAAAATATGAAGATTATCGGCATAGATCTTGGAACATCGAACAGCGCGGCATCAGTACTCGAAGGAGGGCGGCCGGTGCTAGTGCCCAGCGCGGAGGGGACGACGCTCTACGGAAAGGCGTTCCCGAGCTATGTCGCGTTCACGCAGGACGGCCAGAGGCTCGTCGGCGAGCCGGCGAGGAGGCAGGCCGTTGCGAACCCCGAAGGCACAGTCACGGCTTTCAAGAGGAAGATGGGCACCGACTACAAGTACAAGATACTCGGCAAGGACTACACCCCGCAGGAGCTCTCGGCGATACTGCTCCAGAAGATAAAGAGGGACGCGGAGGCCTTCCTCGGCGAGCAGGTCACGAAGGCGGTCATAACCGTGCCCGCTTACTTCAACGACAACCAGAGGCAGGCGACGAAGGACGCCGGAGAGATCGCGGGCCTTGAGGTCGTGAGGCTCGTCAACGAGCCGACCGCCGCGTGCCTCGCGTACGGGCTGGACAAGGCCGGGAAGGAGATGAAGATACTGGTCTACGACTTCGGCGGCGGAACGCTGGACGTCACCATCATGGAGTTCGGCAGCGGGGTGTTCGAGGTCAAGTCCACGAACGGCGACACTCAGCTCGGCGGGACCGACATGGACAACGCCATCGTCGTCGTTCCTTGTCGGCGAGATAAAGTCCAGTAGCGGAATGGACATCATCAACGACAAGCAGGCGATGCAGAGGCTCAGGGAGGCCGCGGAGAGGGCGAAGATAGAGCTGTCCACGGTGCTCTCGAGCGAGATAAACCTGCCTTTCATAGGGGCGGGCAAGGACGGCAAGCCCGCGCACTTCACCTACTCGCTGACGAGGGCGAAGCTCGAGGACATAGTGCTGCCGATAGTGGAGAAGACCACGAAGCCCGTGATGCCAGGCGCTGAAGGACGCGAAGCTGGAGCCGAAGGACATAGACAAGGTCATACTGATAGGCGGGCCCCACGAGGATGCCGATAGTGCAGAGGTACGTCGAGCAGCTCCTCGGAAAGAAGATAGAGAGGGGCGTCGACCCGATGGAGGCGGTCGCGTTCGGCGCCGCGGTGCAGGCGGGGGTGCTCACCGGGGAGGTGAAGGACATAGTCCTGCTTGACGTGACCCCGCTTCTCGCTGGGGATAGAGACGTACGGCGGGGTGACGACCCAGCTCATAGAGAGGAACGCGACGATACCAATCAAGAAGTCGCAAGTCTTCACCACCGCCGCGGACAACCAGTCGAGCGTTGACATACACATACTGCAGGGGGAGAGCAAGATGGCGAAGTACAACATACTCGCTCGGCAACTTCCAGCTCGCCGGCCTTCCGCCGGCCCCGAGGGGGGTGCCCCAGATAGAGGTCACATTCGACATAGACGCCAACGGGCTGATCCACGTGGCCGCAAAGGACAAGGCGACGGGCAAGGAGCAGAGCGTGATCATCACCGCGCCGCAGAAGATGAGCAAGGAGGAGATCGACAAGAAGATGCGCGAGGCGGAGCAGTACGCGGCCCAGGACAAGGAGGAGTTCGACAAGGCGGAGGCGAGGAACTCCGCCGAGGCGCTCGTGTACAGCACGGACCACACCCTGAAGGAGTTCAAGGACAAGATACCAAAGGAGGTGTACGACAAGGTCGAGAGCGCCAAGGCCGAGCTCGCCGAGGCGCTGAAGAAGGACAACCTCAGCGAGATAAAGGAGAAGTCCGAGAGCCTGAACGGCGTGCTCAAGGACATAGGCTCGAGCATGTACGGGAACGCCGGAGGCGGCCAGGGGCCGCAGCAGGGCCCGGAGGGGCCCGAAGGACCTCAGGGACCGGGCTCAGAGGGCTACGGCGGAAACGCCGGGAGCCAGGACGCCGGGAATTAGTTTCCGCGGCAGGATGAGTGCGCATGAGATGACGGTGGCGTGAGATGGAGGAGGATTATTACGAGATACTTGGCGTTTCGAAGAACGCCACGAAGGAACAGATAAAGGACGCCTACCGGAAGCTCGTGCTCAAGCACCACCCCGACGTAAACAAGGATCCCAAGGCCCAGGCCAGGATGCAGGAGCTGAACGAGGCCTATGCCGTCCTTAACAACGATGAGAAAAGGGCCCAGTACGATTCGTTCGGCCCGGACCAGTTCGGACAGCGCTTCTCCCAGGAGGACATCTTCCGCGGGTTCAACCCGGATGACCTGCTAAGAAACATCTTCGGCCCGGGTTTCAGCCAGTTCGGCGACCCCTTCGGAAAGGCTCAGGGCGCTAAGCCCGCGGGCATGAACGTCTACCTGCCCTTTGATGAACTCGAGAGAGGCGTGGACAAGGAGTTCGAGGTGCAGCACAATGAGACCTGTCCGAACTGCAGGGGCAGCGGGGGCGAGCCCGGATCGAAGCAGCTGAGATGCCCCTCGTGCGACGGCACAGGAAGCAGGCGCATCCAGCAGAACACCCCCTTCGGAAGGTTCCAGATGGTCTCCACGTGCGACAGGTGCAGGGGCAGGGGCAAGGTCTACGAAAAGGCATGCCATACCTGCCGCGGCCACGGCCGGGTCGTCGTCACAGAGCGTTTCAGAGTGAGGGCCGAAAGAGTGGACAAGGATGCCGCAGGCAAATCCAAGAAATTCGGGATGTTCTTCTAGTCTTATCTGTATGCCTTCAAGGAATTATTCAGGGTTAACTTTGATTATCCTGGCCCTGTCGCCGACCTTGCTCTGCCTCCTGGCCGACACGAGCATCAGCGCGAGCATCGCGATGCTCGCGGCAAGGAGCAGCAGATAGATCTCGATCCCGCCGGGTCCGAAGCTCGCCGCGCCCGCCCCGAGCGCTATGCTGATGAACGCCAGCAGCGGAGGTATCGCGGGCAGGGCTATCTTGTACTTCTTAGAGACGTACATCGCGAAGACCAGGCCGAACGCACCACCCACGACTATCAGGAGGCTGATGAAGTACTGGAAGTAAGTGACGTAGGCGCTCACCGCCAGCATCAGCGGTATCGCCAGGTCCCCCGTGCCCAGGGCGGAGAAGGAAGGCACGGGATAGCTGCCCTCCTTCATCAGCTTCTTGAGCTCCGGGCTCTGGACCTTGCCGGCGCTCATGGATTTCTTCAGCGCCCTGATGTCCTTCTCCTTCATGTAGCTCTTTGGCACCACCTCTACATTGTACGCGCCGATCATGAAGGAGAGGTTCCTGTTGACAGACTCCCGCCCGAGCGCGATCATGTGCCTAGTGATGAAGACCGCGACGTAGTCGTAGACCGCTATGAACGCCATGAACGCGTACGCGGCGAAGAAGCTGAAATAGCTCCCGAGCACCACGCCCACGCCTATGCTGGCGACGACCGCGGTCAGGTTCCTCAGCTGCGGCCACCTGTTCTTTGCCGCTATCAGCGCTATCGCGAGGGCAAGGGAGACCGCGGCTGCGTATGCGCCTCCCGCCTGGGGCACGAAAGAGCCTATCAGTATCACAAAGAGGTAGAACGAGGCCGACACGACCACGACCGCCTCGATTATCAGGAACAGCGCATTGCCGCGGTATACCCTGAAGAGGAACAGCAGTATCACCGCGGTGATCACCACGTAGGCGAAGTAGAAGGCGAGGTCCGACGTATTGGCAGGAGCTGCGCCCTGTAGGACCTGCGACGGCACCGCAAGGTAGAACGCTATCAGAACCCCCGCGAGCTGCACGATCAGGAAGAGCGACAGTATCGTTATGAGCTGCCTGAGCTCTATGCTTCTTACCAAGCGAACACCGAAGCCGCGGGCGGCCTATGGATAGGAATTGGCGCCAAAGATTTTAAAGCTTTGAATCAGCCCATGCGCAATCCGCGTTGTCCTAGCAGAACATGCAGTATGTCCGGTTCAGGCACAGGACGACTAGCGCCGCGGCCATAGCAACTAGGGTCGCGCACACACATATCGCGATGACCCTCTTCCTTCTTTTCGATGCCTCTAACTTCCCCGTCAGCGCCCGTTTTCTTCCAATCGCCTTTGCCATTAAATCCCCTCCCGGGCTTTCGTCAGGTCACGGATACGTGAAGTTCGCCTGCGCGATTCCGCCGTCGGTAAGCACGGTCACGGAATACGAGCTGTCATTAAGTGACGTCTTCGAGGCGCCCAAGTCTCCTACGATGAGCTTTCCATCGTAGACGAGCGTCACGGCCGAGCCCGGAGCCAGGACGTATCCCGCCTTCGGCACGGGCTGCCTCGAGATGCAGTCCGGAAACTGCACGGACAAAGTGGCGTTTCCGTTAACCGAGAAGCTTACTCCGACAGGATGCATCAGCATGAACCTCCTGTTCAGCCCGCCATGCGAAACCGCCCAGTCTGATGCGGTCCCTATGCCTGTTATCAGTATTTCGTTCGCAGGGCCCGGAAGCCGTATTCTGATTTTGTCCTTGCCACAGGCACTGCCGATCGCGATTACCTCCGAAGCGTTTATCGTAACGCTGGGGTTCAACGACCCTGCCGTTGCGTCGTCAGGGCCGCCAGGCATTCCATTGGCATCCGTGAAGTTCGCCAGTGGCGCATTTTCGACAGATCCGCCCATCATTGGGCCATTGAATCCCATCGCGTTTGGCGGCATCGCGTTCATGCTCCCGGGCCCTATAGGCCAGCCCATTATCTGGCTACAGTCGAATCCCATCGCGTTTGGCGGCATCGCGTTCATGGCAGGTCCATTAAGGGCATGCGCGTTAGAAGTGAAATAAGGCATCACATCCCCGAGAAGCATTGCTCCTATGACTGTCATGTTGCTGTTGCCGTTGTTCTTCAGCGTAATCCTCAGCGAAGTGTCGTTTCCCGCCGATGTCAGCGTAGCGCCGGTTACTGTCAGGTTAGCTTTGCTTCCCTTAAAGAGGTCGGCATATCTCTGTTGCAGAGGGTTGGGTCCAGGTTGCCCCTGCCCTCCGAATCCCAGGCCTGGTACCACCGCCGCCATCAGAGAGGGATCCAGCACAAACTTCGCCTCGTTCTGGGCGTATACGGGCGTCACCACCGAAGAAAAGTCGAGCAGCACCCCCGAGGTGTCGTTTACTCTCCCATCGTCCATTACCGCCGCAGTTATCTGTTTCCTGGCGACGATCACTGGGTAGGTGACATTGTCCACGGTTATGCTCGCGGAAACGATGTTGAAGTCAATCTGGTCTATCGTCGAATTCGGCGTGATGTTCGCACCACCTATCACCTGGCTTTCGTTTACCAGGCTCATAAGCTCAAGCCTTCCGCTAGAGTTTATCGGAATCCGGTCAGAATCCCCTCCATAGTTCACGTGCACGATGATAGACGAGTAGTTTATGTAAAGTGCCTGAGTGCCGCCCGGCACTACGGGCGGGTCCGTGATGCTTATCGGCACATAGGTGGTACTGGAAGCTGTACCCGAAGCGTAAACGTGCGTCAGGGAGAGCAGCGAAAGCAAGGCGATCAACGCGCACGCTACCAGAGCGACCGCCACGCCGTTCCTTTTTTTCGCAAATCCCTTCCTGGTGGATTGCGCCACTGCAGAATGGTCATGGCTGATTCTGTAATACTTCCATTTCTTAACGTGCGGGTTGCTCTTCTGCTCTATGGTCCTGGCGCTCTCCAGGTCGTGGATGTGCTTGCTTACCGTGGACGGAGCGAGGTCCAGCTTCTCGCTTATCTCGCTGAGGTTGTCGCTGCCCTCAGAGATGAGCTTCAGTATCTTCTCCTTCGTGCTTCCCTGTCTGCTCATGCAGATTACTTTATTACAGCAATTATATATGCGCTTCTGAACGTTTCGTTTTTATTTCGCTTTTAAAAAGCGAAACATCCGACAAGGAATATATACCCTCTGTTCGCTAAATAATCCTATGCCCGCCAGATCGACCAGCGGCCCGACTCGGAAGCAGTTCGCGGTGAAGGTCAGCAAAGTCTTCAAGACCTTCAAGTCCGGGGAGATAGAGGTCCACGCGTCAAACGACGTCTCGTTCGAACTCGAGGAAGGTGAGTTCGCCGCCATAGTCGGACCTTCGGGGAGCGGCAAGTCCACCTTGATGAACCTGCTGGGCACGATTGACAAGCCCACCAGCGGGGAGATCTACATAGACGGAATCGCGCTGTCAGAGATGAAGGGAGACGAACTCGCCGAGTTCAGAAGGAAGAAGCTTGGCTTCGTTTTTCAGGCGTTCAACCTGATAAACGGCCTCACCGCCGAAGAGAACGTGGAGCTGCCGCTAATGCTGGGCGCGGGACGGAGCGGGACAGGAAGACGAAGGCCGACGGGCTTCTCATCCACCTCGGCCTGAAGAACAGGCTGAAGATGAGGCCGACCCAGCTCAGTGGCGGAGAGCAGCAGCGGGTCGCGATCGCGAGGGCGCTGGTAAACGACCCGACCCTCATATTGGCCGACGAGCCCACGGGGAACCTAGATTCGAAGTCGGGCGACGAGGTTATTAAGTTGCTGAGGAGCATAAGCAGCAGCGGCAAGGGGAAGGTCACGATCATAATGATCACGCACGACCCGGACCTAACAAGGTATTGCGATAAGGTTATTCACATACGAGATGGAAGAATAGAAAAGATAGTGGTGGCAAGATGAACAAAACGACCATGGCTCTGTTATCGATGCTGGTGCTGTTTCCTGTAGTGTTTGCGGGGCTGAGCGGAACCTCGCCGATACCCTCGCCTCCCGGTTTCCAGATCACCTCGAACATGGCGAGCCTCTGCAAGGGTAGGGTGAATTACATCCCCGTGACTGTGACCAACAACGGAGCGCTGGGAAACCCACCAATGCAGAGCGTCGTGCTGACCCTCTCGGCCGCCAGGGGCTTCACCCCCTTCGGAACGACCTCCGCATCGATACCGAACGTGACCACGGGCAATTCCAGGACGGTCTACATGCCAGTTCTCGTCAGCCCCAACGCATCATCGGTCATCTCCTCCGGAGTGGGCATAGGCTACTACTTCTACCAGCTATACTCCGACAGCGAGACGAGGAACCTGACCTTCTCCACGGTCGTATGTCCCACACCACTCTCGCTGCAGGTGTACCCGAGGATAATCACCGAGACCGGAGCCCAGAACCTCACCTTCAACCTCACGAACAACGGCAACACCATTCTCAGCTCGGTATCCGTGGGGGTCTCGATATCGGGCCGCCAGGGGATAGCCCTGCTGGGCAACCCGCCGCAGCCGGTGTACTCGATACCCCCGAACAGGACCGCGGACGTGCACCAGGAGATTTACGTGTCGCTGGAGAACATATCGCAGATGATCCCAGTGAACGTGTCCGTGAACTTCTACAACGGCAGCAACCTCAACCAGATCTTCGAGAACACCTTCCTGCTCTTCGGCGGGATAATAAACATGACCCCGACCAGCATCACCACCACCCCGACGGTGATAACCCCGGGAAGCACGTTCTCCATATCCTTCGTGCTGACAAACACGGGAACGTCGGCTGCGTCCTCGGTGACGGCCACCGCGCTCGCGCCCGCGGGCTTCATGCACTACGGCACCACTCCCACTTTCGTGGGTTCGGTCGCCGCGGACAGCCAGACCCCCGTGACGCTGAGCCTCATCGCGGGGACCAATGTCACTGGAGGCGCGTACGAGATACCCGTCAAGATAACCTATCTCGACGAGCTCAGGAACAGCCTGACCACTTGGGTCAACGTCTCGGTCAGCATACAGGGCGCGGGGATGAGCGCGGCCGGCGCCAATGGCATCACTAACTCGGGCACGTTAACGAGAACCAACGCATCAGGGGCGTACAGGACGAGATACCAGTCGGGCGGCGGGCTACTTAACCTGGCCATAATCGTCATCGTGGTGATCGTCGCTGCCGCAATGGCCTTCGTGTTCATACGCAGAAGAAGAAAGCAGAAGCAAAAGCAGAACGAGAGGAAATGAGGGCCCGCGCTCTGAGCGGGCCGGGAGAACCTTCGATGCAGGCAGGCGATCGGTGTCACGATGAAGATAAAGGATGTTTTTTGGCTGAGCTACAAAGACCTCAGGGAAAAGAAGGTGCGGACGGCGCTGACCGTGCTGATGGTCGTGATCGGCGTGGCGTCGATCGTCGCGCTCGTCTCGCAGACCGCGGGCATAAGCGCCAGCATAACGAATGAGCTCTCCTCGCTGGGCCCGTCCTCGATACTGCTGACCTCGACCTCGACGGGCTTCACGCAGTCGGACGTGTACGACATCTCGACCCTGCCTAACGTGAGTTCCGCGACGCCCCTGCTTACTGGCTCGGCAACCCTGGTCGCGAACAACCAGAACACATCCGTAACCCTCATCGGCGCGACTCCCGCCGGGCTGGCCTCCCTCCTTGGCGGCAACCTCACGATCTACAACGGCTCGATGTACGAGGACACGATCGCGCCCTCCGCGGTCCTCGGGCACTCCGTCGCGTTCAACTCCACCTCGGGGCTGCAGACCGTCCTGGTGGGGTCGCCGACCACGCTCAAGATCTCGTCCGGCAGGGGTGCGTCATCGAGCTACACGGTGCCCGTCGTCGGCGTCCTGAAAGCGTACGGCACTTCCCTAATCTCCATAGACAGCGGGGTCGCGATGTCCCTCCCGGCGGCGGAGCTGATCCTGCACAGGACATCCTTCAACATCATACTGGTTAAGGCCAACAACGCGAACAACGTGACCGCGCTCACCACGCTGCTTACGGCAATCTACGGAACCAACGCCAGGATACTCTCGACCCAGCAGCTGGCGAGCACCGCCTCCTCGATAATCGGCTCGCTGACTCTGTTCCTCGTCGTGATAGCGGGCATAGCCCTGCTCGTCGCCGCGATAGGCATAATGAACATAATGCTGATAGCCGTGCTGGAGAGGACGCACGAGATAGGCATAATGAAGTCCTTGGGCTTCAAGAACACCCAGGTCATGTCGATATTCCTCTTCCAGGCGATGCTGATCGGCGTCCTTGGCGGGATCATAGGCGTGGCGGCCGGCGCCGGCTCCTCCTACGGGGTCGCGTACCTGCTGAGCCACATTGGGTCGGGGACCGCATCGAGCGGCGCATCAGCCTCTGCGAGTTCGTCGACTGCTTCAAGATCCTCCGGAGCCAGAAGCTTCTCGGGCGGCTCGCCAAGTGGAGGCGCGTCGGGCGGAGTGGTGGTTTCGGGAGGAGGTTCCTCCTCTGGCCCGTCTTCCTCCTCCTCGTCTACTTTATCCTACTCCCCGGTGATTACTCTGCCGACCGTAGCGGAGGCCCTGCTGGTGGCGATAATAGTCAGCGCCATCGCGGGCATCTACCCCGCGTGGAGGGCGTCGAAGATGGAGCCGATAGAGGCGCTCAGGCAGCTATGAGCGCATCCACGAAATCCAAAGCGAGCACGGCGGGATTTGAACCCGCGACCAACAGCTCCGGAAGCTGCTGTGCTATCCAAGCTACACCACGTGCCCTGCTGTTTATTGGTAGGGATATTAGTTAAACTCATTTACGCGCGCAGAATATCTACTAGGGCGAAAAGGTGTGCACTATGATGTTGATGCACTAATCTGCCCTTGTAAAACACGAAATGAACTACCACGCCCTGAAGGACATGGTATCTACGCAAGACCGAGGAACATCAAGACCTCTGGCGGGATTCATCCCCCGACTAAAGTCAGGGGATTTCTCTCGAAGCATATAAGTTTATTAAGAGGAAGAAGTGATTTTATACGTATTAATATGGCTATCAAGAAGGTATCTATTTAGCTCCCCTCTGAACCTCCACTAAATCGCCGCGGGCGAAAAGAATACTATTCCTTCAGTATTTGTATCCTCGGCGATCTTCTGACTGAGTATGTTACCATAGAGAAGGACATCTACGTTGCACTTTTGAAGAAAGTAGAAAAGGTTCAGGAACTTCAAAGGAACGTGGAAGAACTCAAGAACTCTGTAGTCGAACTCCAGAGACGTCTCTGGATATACGAGAATCCGAACATCCCTTCATCGAAGAGGATACTGAAAGAGAAGAAAGACGATGAGAACCGGCCAGAAGGAAAGAAAGGCGCACCCGAAGGCCATGTTGGTGCAACCAGAGATAAGCCAAAACCGAACCGTTTCATCGACCTCAAACCGAGAGTTTGTGCGGGGTGCAACAGCCGCAACATCGAGATGACTGGAAAGGAGAAGAAGATCATAGAGGACATCAGGATAGAGAAGGTCGTCACGGAATTCACCCAGTACAGATACCACTGCAACGACTGCGGCTGTGACCATGTAACGACGCATCCGGAACTTCCAAAGACGGGAATATTCGGGCCCACGATAACGGGTATCTGGGAAATGCTGCATTACAAAGGACACGTCCCCTTCGAGTGCCTTTCGCAGATAAGCGGGAACCTCTTCGGGGTGCCAATAACCCAGGGCGGCATGCACAACGCGATATACCGAACGGCGCAGATATTCGAACCGACCTTCGAGGAGATAAGACAGCAGATAAGGGAGTCAAATTACGTAAGGTCGGACGAGACGTCGTATCCCTTCAACGGCCGCAACTGGTGGCTGTGGAACCTGTCGAATCACGACACGTCCCTGGTCCTCTTGAGGGACAGCAGGGGAACAGGAGTATTGAGGGAAGTGTTCGATGGGGACTTCTCAGGTATATCCAATACCGACTGCTTTTCGGCATATGACTGTTTCGGTTCGGAATCATCGAAGTGCTGGTCGCACCTTCTCGGGTTCGCGGACAAAGCGGCCGAAGAGGATGCATACGGCAAGAGAATTCGTGAGATGCTGAAAGAGATGTTCGCATACATCAAACAGGTAAAGGAGGACCACCTCGAAGGCACTCCCGAAGTTATGGATCGCATCGATGAGATGAAGGACAGGATACGTAGGTTGCGCAAGAACAAACGCAGATCTAGGATAACAGAAAGATTGGTGAAGCGGTTGCAAAAATACATTGACTCGTGGTTCACCTGCCTGGTTTACGACTTCGTGGAACCGACCAACAACGCCTCTGAACGGGACATTCGCAAGAACGTAGTTGCACGGAACATATCTGGGCAGCACAGGAGCGTAGTTGGAACGCACTGCAGGGAGATAATGATGTCAACGATACTTACGAAGCAGAAGAACGATGTAAACGTTTTCGACTTCATACAGAGAGGCATAAGACAGTACAACTCAGCTCCCGTCGGGAGCTAAATAGATACTCAAGAAGAACATCCTAGTGAAGAGGGCGTCTTGCGTAAATGAAGAAGTCAATAACTTCATAGAGGCCTACGAAGGATTCATTAGGAATGCGATCAAATTCGTTGAGGGGCGCGCACAATTCTACGAAGAGAAACGCCCCGAGGCAACTGCGCTTAGTGACGCACTCAACGCGTCCGTTGCTTTTCTAGACAACCCTGGTCTTAAAACATATGCTGCATTGAAGGATAAACGCGACCAGTCGAGCGAGATAGCACGTAAAACAAGGGAAGAGAGAATTGCACTAGGTAATACTGAAGGTCCTACAGCAGCAGTTTATGAGTTGCAGGCCTTGGAGTTTGCCGCCTTTGCAGTAAGCAACGTTTCGTTCATAGTAATAGAAGTGATGCACGTAAAGAACGACGAAGTGGTAGTTAGTGGTCAGATAAAACAAATGGGGGTATACAGCAGCATGGGATACGGCGTCGGCATTAGGCCAACAATAGCCGACCGGTTGAAGGTTGTCAAAGAGATGGTAGAAAAATCCATAAGATATGAAAAAGTAGCGGAGCTAGGCAAAAGGAGCAGCGACTAGTCCGCCAGCCAGCGAAGCGCACCCCGCTCTTGTAGCCTACGATTTTTCCACTGGGCACGGCGGGATTTGAACCCGCAACCGCATGGTCCGAAGCCATGCGCGCTATCCAAGTTGCGCCACGTGCCCTGCTAATGCTAGCGCAGGACAAGTATAAAATAAGGTGCTGGTGGAATTTTCAGAGCTCCCTATTCTCTATGGGCTCCATGCCGTCCACGAACTCCGCCTTCAGCCTGGGCAGCAGGTCGCCGTACTCCTTTATCCGCTCCTTGTCGAGCGAGTACAGCAGTATCGCCGAGAACCTGCGCCTGTCGATGTCCGCAGTTATTACCTCCTTCACGTCGTTCTCGCTGATCTCCTTCCATCCGCCGTTGAAGGCGGCCCTCAGCTCGTTCACTATCGCATCCCTGTCGAACGCGTCGCCCTTGTGCAGGTACCGGTAGATGCGCCACGAGTGGTTGGAGGACAAGGCTGCTATTAGCCTCGCCTTGTTTATCACTTCAGCGTCATCCCTTGTAATCTCCCTTTTCCTAAGTAGTTTGTGGACCTGCGAAACAAAAAGTCCATATTTGTTCAATATGGTCCTGTTAGGCATATGTACAACCATTGGCATAGAGAGTTATTAAACGTTGCGCGAAGTTCTTGATAGCGCGCGTAGCGCGCACCGAGGGATTTCAGAGGTCGCGAAATCTATATATACTTGTTCGGGCAATAGTAATCAAGTGATAGTATGATTACCGGAAACAGAATAACCAGGGTCGAGGCGAGCAGGCCTGTCGACGAAGCGATAGTGAACATGAAGTTCAACATAAATTTCGACAACGTCAAGGTCACGGGTGACAACGTCGAGGTCGCTTACACCTTCACGACCACGTACGAGGGCGAGAAGAACGCGAAGTCAGTTGGGGAGCTGAAGATGCTCGGGACCATCTTTGCGAAGGAGGAGAAGGCGCTCATCGAGCAGATAAACGAGTCCTGGAAGGGCAAGAAGACGCTTCCTGTGAAGTTCGCGGAAGACATAATCAACATCCTGAACTTCGAGTGCGCGTCAAGGGGAACGCTTCTGGCGTGGTCCATAGGGATGATTGCGCCTCTGCCCATAACCAGGGCCAAGCTTCAGGAGAACGAAGCCGAGAAGTAATGGCGTTCACCAGTCCTCAGGAAAGACCATGGAGCATGTCGAGCTAGAAGGAATCTTACTTGACGTTGACTACATAAACCTCTCAAGAAAGAGCACAATCCGCGTGACCCTCAAATCGAAGGATGGGGTGCGCACGCTGCTCGACGCAGTGTTTCACCCCCATTTTTACCTGGTCCCGAGCAACAGCGGCCTAGAAGAAGCCACCCTCTCCTCACTGAACATCCTTTCGGAGATGGGCGAGAGGATCGAAATAATAAAGGTCGAGAGTAAGGAGAAGCTCCTGAAGGGGAAGTCGGTCTCCGCGTTCGCAATCTACACCAACGATTCCAAGGACGTGCCGAGGCTCAAGGACTACATAAAGGAGTTCGGGGAGTGCTACGAGTACGACATACCTTTCTGGAAGCGCTACATAATAGACAAGGGGATCTCGCCCCTCTCCGGAGTCAGAATCAGGGCCCACGGATCCGCGCGGGGCCTCATCCTTGACGAGATAACGAAGGCAGAGGGCGACCCCGGCGTCGAGCTCAGCCACGTCTGCTTCGACATAGAGACCTACAACGCCTCCGCCTCTTCGGACCCGAGGCGGGACCCGGTGCTTATGATAAGCTACACTGACGGGAAGGAGGCCAGGGTCCTCACCACCAAGAGGATCGACCGGGAGTTTGTAACCGTGTTCAAGAACGAGAGGGAGATGATCGAGGGCTTCGTCGGCGCGATAAAGTCGCTGGACGCCGACGTCATCGCGGGATACAACTCCTCGAACTTCGACCTGCCCTACCTGATGGCTCGGTCCAAGGCGGTTAAGGCCGACTTCGACATATCGAGGTACGGGGAGGAAGTCAGGAGCATGCACCACGGGCTCACGGAGTCGGTGAGGGTCCCGGGCCGCGTATGCCTCGACGTCTACCACGTCGCGCGCTTCGTCTCCATAGTCGGGGCGTCGGAGCAGCTGCTAAGGACGTACAACCTTAAGCTCGACGAGGTCCACACCGCGGTCACCGGCAAGAGGAAGGTGACGGTCGACAAGAAGAGGATATGGCAGATGTGGGACAACGGCGGCGCCGGGCTCGAGAAGCTGTCCGAGTACTCGCTCTCCGACGCGGTCTCCCTGGACGAGCTCTACGAGTTCTTCCTCCCGCTCGAGATAGAGACCGCGAAGGTCAGCGGCACGACCCTCGCCGAGGTCTCGGTCTCGACCGTCGGCCAGCTCGCGGAGTTCCTCCTCATGAGGTACGCGCACGAGAACAACGAGATCGTGCCGAACAGGCCGGACGAGAGGGAGATAAGGGCGAGGTCGCAGGTCACATTCGAGGGCGCGTACGTGAAGACCCCCGACGCGGGCATATACAACAACATAGTGGTCTTCGACTTCAGGGGGCTGTACCCCTCCATAATAATCGCGCACAACATCGACCCGTCGGCCATCTGCACGGCAGGGGACTACTTCGAGGCGCCCAACGGCGTGAGGTTCGCGAAGAGCCCGCAGGGGATAATACCGAAGGCCATGGGGATGCTCATAAGCGAGAGGCAGAGCGTCAAGAGGGCGTACAAGAAAGAGCCGGACGACAAGTCGCTGGGCGCGAGGTCCAACGCGCTCAAGATACTCGCGAACTCGTTCTACGGCTACCTCGGCTACGCGAGGTCGAGGTGGTACTCCAGGGACTGCGCGAGCAGCATAACGGCGCTGGCGAGATCGTACATACTCAACACGATAGAGGAGGCGGAGAGGTCTGGGTTCAGGGCGCTCTACAGCGACACCGACAGCACTTTCCTGCTGGTCGGGGACAAGAAGGATGAGGAGATCTACGCGTTCCTGAAGCGCGTCAACGCGTCTCTGCCGAAGGCGATGGAGCTTGAGCTTGAGGACTTCTATACCCGGGGCGTCTTCGTAGGCAAGAAGTCCGCTACGGCTTCCGGGGCGAAGAAGAAGTACGCGCTCCTATCGAGGGCCGGGAGAATCAAGATAAAGGGCTTCGAGCTCGTAAGGAGGGACTGGTCGGGCATCGCAAGGCGCACCCAGAGGGAGGTCCTAGAGACGATACTCAGGGAGGGGAGCAAGGAGATGGCGGTCGAGATAGTGAAGAAGGTCATAAGGGACCTGAAGGAGGGCAGGGTCCCGCTGAAGGACCTCGTCATATACACGCAGCTGAGGAAGGGCATAGGCTCGTACGACGCGAAGTCGCCCGAGCTCGCCGCGGTGCAGAAGGCGATAAAGTCCGGCTTCAAGACCAGGGAGGAGCTGGAGGGCGCGACAATAGGATACGTCATAACGACGCACGGGAGCACCATCTCCGAGAAGGCGCAGCTCGAGGAGCTGGCCGATGACTACGACGCCGATTACTACATAGGCCACCAGGTGGTACCAGCAACGTTAAGAATATTGAAGGAATTGGGTATAGGCGAGGAGGAGCTGAAAGGCGGAGGCGAGCAGAGGAGGCTGCTCTGAGGATGTTGAAATGGACTACGATTACGAGGGTCTCAAGGAAGTCGGCAAGGTCTCGTTCGAGGCCCTGCAGTACGCAAAGGGCCTGGTAAAGGTCGGCGCGAGCATGCTCGCGGCAAGCGAGAGGATAGAGGAGTTCATCAGGGAAAGGGGCATGCAATTCGCGTTCCCCGTGAACCTGTCCGTAAACGAGCGCGCCGCGCACCACACCCCCTCCGCCGGGGACGAGGCGGTCTTCACGGAAAAAGACGTCGTGAAGATAGACCTCGGGGCGAGGAAGAAGGACGCGCTGGGCGACTGCGCGCTCACCGTAGACCTCTCAGGCGCCCACTCCGCGCTCGTGGAGACGGCCGAGGAGGCCCTGGAGGCGGCGCTCAGCACGGTCAAGGCCGGCAGGAGGCTGAACGACATAGGGAAGGAGGTGGAGCGGATCGCGAAGTCGAAGAACCTCAATCCGATAAGGAACCTCGGGGGCCACGCCATAGAAGAGGGCGAGCTCCACGCCTCGATCTTCATACCCAACTACGACAACGGCGACACCACAGAGCTCGAGGAGGGCCAGGTGATAGCGGTTGAGATCTTCCTGACAGAGGGCGCGGGCTATGTCGTCGACAGCGACGCGCTGCAGATCTTCCGGAAAATCGGAGAGGCGGCCGCAAGGTCGGAGGATACGAGGACGGTGGCGTCGTTCATAGACCGTAACTACGGGACGTATCCGTTCGCGCTGCGCTGGCTATCGAAGGAATTCGACTCGGAGTTCAAGATAAGGCGCGCCCTCGGCGAGCTCGCCTCACTCGGCGCCCTTGAGTCCTTCCCTGTGCTGGTGGAAAAGACCGGCGGGATCGTCGCCCAGGCGGAAAGGGAAGTGGTGGTGGAGAAGGACTCGTGCGCCGTCGTCACGAAATGAGCGAGGGCCGATACCTCGGTATTTTTATCTTTTCGCACCGAATACCATCCATGCCCATGAAGCTGCAGTCCGCTATGGAGTACCTGATGACGTACGGCTGGGCGATCCTGATCATAGCCGTGACGCTCGGCGCGCTCTACAGCATAGGCGTATTCAACCCGGGCTTCTTCGTCGGGCAGGAGTGCATACTCCCCGCGGGCTTCTCCTGCTCCAGTTTCTACCTGGCCGCCAACGGCGTCCTGACGGCCCGCCTGCTCCAGGCCACATCAATTCCGATAGCGATCACCGCCGTCGGCTGCAACACCAACAACACGTTCACCAACATGCACCAGTACTCGCCGCAGGTGAGCCTGCCGATCGGCTCCAATGCGACGCTGGCCGTGCAGTGCTATTCCGGCAACACCCCCTTCTCAGGGAGTGTCGGGTCGCTGTTCACCGGATACGTCCTGATTAACTACACGGACACGGTGACCGGCTTCCCCCACACGGCGTCGGGCAGGGTTCTCGCGAAGGCCGCGATGGCGACAACCACCACATTCACGACTACCACCACAGCAACAACATCCACAACCCCAACCTCATCTACTTCAACATCCACAACCCCAACCTCATCTACTTCAACATCCACAACATCAAGCACGACAACAATTCAAGTTTATTACCTTACCATGTCCGCGGGTGCGGGGGGCAGCATCTCGTGCACGCCGTCGTGCTCCGGGACCTACACTTACGGAACGTCGTTCAGCGCTACCGCGACGCCCAACGCCGGCTACGTCGTGTCGTGGTCCTGCTCCGGGAGCAGCTGCTCCGGGACGACGAGCGTTGCGGTATCGGGCACCTTGACGGCTGGCACGACCGTCACAGCCGCCTTCACCAACACCTGCGTTTCTGGCGGCGGTGTGACTTGCACCGCATCGCTAAACGGCGCGAGTACGGTTGATACGTTTACTTACAGCTCTTCTCCAGGCTCGACGACGTGGTCGACTCCGGCTGGCGTCACTTCCGTTGAGTATCTTGTTGTTGCTGGTGGCGGAAGCAGTGCAAAGGACTATAGTTCCGGCGGAGGCGGAGGCGGGTTTTTAGCTGCAACCGGGTTTCCTGTTTCCGGCACATTGACCGTAACTGTTGGCGCTGGTGGTGCTGTTGTTTCATCTGGTAGTGGAAACAATGGGGGTAATAGCACATTTTCAAGTATCACTGCCACTGGCGGTGGTGGTGGTGTTAGTCTCGGTGTTGGGGTAAATGGGGGGTGTGGTAGCGGCGGCGGGCCAAAAACATCGGCCGGGACAAATGCCGGTGGTCAGGCGTCTCCATCAGGTCAAGGATATGCTGGTGGAGCTGGAACATACATATCAACAAACAGATATCCTACCGGCGGAGGCGGAGGATGTGGGGGCGTAGGAGGCGACGGCTCAACCAGTACTGCGATATCTGGCAGTGGTGGTTCAGGAAGATCCTCCTCTATAACTGGAACCCAAGTTGTGTATTGTGGCGGGGGCGGCGGAGGGTGCTATGCCTCTCAGTCGTGCTCCGGAGGGACAGGCACCGACGGGGGAGGTAATGGAGCATCCACGCTCGGTTCCGCGGGTGGAGCGGGTGCAGCCAACACAGGTAGTGGTGGAGGGGGTAATGCCGGTGGCGGGCAGTCCTCCGGTGGCGCCGGCGGCTCCGGCATCGTCATTATCAGCTTCACTACGACTTAGCACAAGTCAGCAGGGGAAGCTCGCCAGCACTAAGCTCTCGCAACTGAAGCGCGCGCTGCGTGATTAGATGGAGTAACGGAGGCCAGCGCAGGATCCACATAAGTTATTTGTACACCGACTTGTACGTGTTCCCGCCGTCGTCCTTTATGGCTATGCACTCGCCCTCGCACTCTATGAGGCAGGTCTGGCAGAGTATGCAAGATGCAGTTCGCAGCGCACGGCGAGCAATTGCTGGTTCTGCCCTCAAACCTCCGTAAAAAGCTTAAAATACCTTTGCCGCATAATCCTACTGTCTGGCGACTGCATGAAGATACTCGACCTTTTCGGCAAGAAGGACTCCTCGAGCGAGCTCAACAAGACGCTTCCGTACAGGATAATGACGGAGTTCACGCCCTACAAGCTCTACGCCAACAGGAGGAACTCGGTGGCGCTCCTGATGAGGGTGAAGAACCTCACCGGAGAGCCCGTTCTCGGGTCCGTGGTGGTGGAGCTTCCGAAATCGCTCAGCCTCGACGACACCGGAATGCACGCCGCCAAGGAGCTCCGCCTCGGCACCCTCGCCCCGGGCGAGGAGAAGGCCTCGCAGGTCGAGGTGCACGGAGACGTGGGGACCGACGTCGGCGAGTACACCCTTTCGATAACGGCCTTCATACACTACAGGGACTACGGGCACGTGCTCAACGCGGTCAAGAAGAAGGCGGTTCTGGAGGTCGCCTGAAGGGAAATGACGTATAAGGGAGGAAACGGTCGGTCGAGGCAACAGATATAAATATTCGCTGCGCAGAGGTATATCGTAAGATGACGCTCAAGGTGTGTAAATGGTAAAATATGTTATTGCTGAACAACTCATTGGCAAGACGGTAGTGACGAACGACGGCTTCGAGCTCGGGAGGTTCCTGGACATAGAGCTCAACGAGCTCACGGGCAAGCTGGTCAGCCTCATACTTGAGCCGAACAACGACAACGCGTACGTCAAGAAGCTCGACGTCAAGGACGGCAAGCTGAAGGTACCATACACGAGCGTGCTGGCGGTAAACGACTTCATAATCATCGACAGGAAGGGCGTTGCCTGAGGTGAGCCCCATCATAATCGCCGGAGGCGACGAGGCGGGAAGGGGAGCGGTGATAGGGCCCCTTGTAGTGAGCATGATCTGCATCGGGAAGGGCAAGGAGAAGAGGCTCTCCGCGATCGGCGTAAGGGACTCGAAGCTTCTCACAAAGAGGAAGAGGGCGTTCCTCTTCGACGAGATACGGTCTATTTCTGAGGAGGTGAAGACCTACAGCATAACCAACGAGGAGATAAACACGGCCATGAGGTCCGGCGTCTCCATAAACCAGCTCGAGGCCATGCACTTCGCGAGGCTTATGGACGAGATGAGCCACGACATCGACCGGGCGTACATCGACTCCCCTGACGTGATAGCGGAGAGGTTCGGCATGCGCATAGGCCTCTTCGCGAAGAAGCCCACCAGGGTGATGGGGATAAAGGGCGGCCTCAGGGAGGGGAAGAGGATAAAGATAATATCGGAGCACAAGGCGGATATAAGGTATCCGGTCGTCTCCGGCGCCAGCATAATAGCCAAGGTCATAAGGGACACCGAGATGGAGAGGATCGAGTCGGAGGTCGGCCTGACCATCGGGTCGGGCTATCCCGGTGACAAGGAGACCGTGGCGGTTATAAAGAGGAACCTGAAGAGCAGGGTGCTCAGCCCCTACATAAGGGAGTACTGGAAGACCCTCGAGAACATAAGGCAGCGGAAGATAGGGGAATTCCCGGATTTTGAGTAGGTCTGTATTTATCAAGGTATTCTTTTGCGTAGTCTAGTATAACCTGTAAACCGCAGGCTAAGATACGAAAGCTCAGCCTTAAATAGCCAATTATCAATATACTCTAGCTTCGTCTTACTATTTCATATTCAATCACACACAAAGGGGGTTTTTGTGGTCGCAAACGAGGACAAGAAGAGTGTCGCAAAGGAGCAGCTGGAGCAGCTCGGCGTAATGGGCATACCCAAGGAGACGCTGGATTTCTTCAGGGGGGACGAGATAAGGGCCAGGGTGTTCTACGAGAAGTACGCCCTGAGGGACGAGACCGGGGAGGCCCTGGAGAAGCTGCCCAGCGAGATGTGGGACAGGATCGCCAGGGAGATGGCCGGCGTCGAGCCCGACGAGTCCAAGAGGACCGAGTGGACGGAGAAGTTCAACTGGCTCATGCAGGACTTCAGGTTCATCCCTGGAGGCAGGATAATGTTCGGGGCGGGAGCCAAGAGGAAGGCGACTCTCCTTAACTGCTACGTGGTCCCGATCAAAGAAGACTCGATAGAGGGCATATTCGACTGGTGCAAGGAGGCCGCAAGGACGTACAGTTTCGGCGGCGGGGTCGGAGGGGACATAAGCATACTCAGGCCGAAGGGCGCTCCCGTGAACAACAGCGCCATACGCTCGACGGGCGCGGTCTCGTTCATGGGCATAATGGGGGAGACAACCCACTCTATAGGCCAGTCAGGCAGGCGCGGGGCGCTCATGATAACGATAAGCGTTGACCACCCTGACATATTCGACTTCATCAGGGTCAAGCAGAACCTGAGCAGCGTAAAATACGCGAACATAAGCGTGAGGGTGACCGACGAGTTCATGAACGCCGTGGTGGCGGACGGAGACTTCACTCTGAGGTTCGGCGTCGGCACGCCCAGGGAGGTGGAGAGGAAGATAAGGGCGAGGGAGCTATGGAACGAGCTCATACAGTCGGCCAGGGACTGGGCCGAGCCCGGCCTGATGTTCTGGGACACGATCAAGAAGAACTCGCCTAGCGAGTACAACGGGATGGAGGTGATAACTACAAATCCGTGCCTTAGCGCATCGACGTTCCTGCAGACCCAGCATGGCCTGAGTCACCTGAGTGAGTTGGAGACAAAGCGGGATTTCGCTGTCGCCGACTCAGCAGGCGCGGCGGTCGCGGAAAAGGTGTGGATTACCGGGGAGAAGGACGTATACCGGATTGAGACCGCGCTGGGCTATCATCTTGACGCTACGCTGAACCATCTCGTAAAGGGCGGCGAAGGCTTCGATCTGATGCAAGGGGAAAGGCGCGTAATGGATGTCTTAAAGGACGGCCAGCGCAAATCCGCAATCCAGATAAAAGAAGAATCTGGCTTCAGTAGCGTGAAGGTCATCTACACTCTACTAAAGTTCCTGAAACAGAAGGGCCTTGTCGAGACAGACAAGGTCTACGAAAGGAAGAGTCCCAAACCAATAAGGAAGATATATGCGAGGGCTACTGAGAAGGCCAGGCTTTTCAAGGAGTATGAATGGATGCCGGTCGAGAAACTTGACAAAGGAAGCCGAATTCTGATGTCCGTGAAGGAAGGACTGTTCCCGGCCGCGTACGTTCCCCTTCCCAAGTTCGCGCAGTCGGAAAGCACGGAAGGCCATAAAAGAAACGTGTTTGTCTTTCCGCGAGTTCTCGATGAACCCTTGGCAGCCCTGCTTGGCTGGATGGTCAGCGACGGGACCGCCCTTCCTTACAAGAGGAAAAAGGACAACAGGCTAAGGGGCGGATTTGAATACCGTATGGGGATAATTTCCATCAACAACGAAGAGGACTCAGACATAAGGGCCGTGATAAAAGCCAGCTTCGGCATCGAGGCAGGAGGCGGAGCGTGGCGCAAGAGCAAGAAGGTAAAGGACTGGACCGTCAGCGGCCAGAACCTCAAGGAGTTCATAGAGTATTTCGGCATAGGCGTCGGCCATGAAGAGATAACCGTTCCGATGCAGATCAGGAAATCGCCGAAATCAGTGGTTGCATCCTTCCTTAAGAGAGTATTCGAAGGGGACGGCACCTGCGTGGACAACTGCGTGACTCTGGACAGCATATCGTACGATCTTATCCTTACCGTACAGCAACTGCTGCTCAAGTTCGGGATCATAGCCCAACTCAGGATTTCTAAAAGAGCAGCGCCGCGCGCGGACATTCATGTCCTTACAATAAGGGATATCTTAAGCCTCCAGAGGTATGCTAAAGAGATAGGGTTTGTATCGACCAAGCACCAGGAGGCTCTTAGCAGGATAATAGAAAGGAAAAGACGAAGCTGCCATAGGAATGAAAGCAGCAAATACGACTGGGTAGACGACACACACATAGAGACCCCAATAACCAGGATTAGATATCTCGGAAGGCAGACCGTCTACGACTGCACGACGTCTACACATTCGTTCGTCGCGAATGGATTTATCGTGCACAACTGCTCAGAACAGCCTCTCCAGGCCTACGGCGCCTGCGACCTAGGAGCGATAAACCTGCCTGTGTTCGTGCTGGACTCGTTCACCGACAATGCAAGGATGGACTGGGCGTCGCTGGAGAAGGCGGTGCGCTACTCGGTCAGGTTCCTCGACAACGTGCTCGACTACAACGCGGACAAGCACCCGCTCCCAGCGCAGAAGGAGGCGGTAGGCAAGAGCAGGAGGATCGGCCTCGGGGTCACGGGCCTCGCGGACATGCTGGCGAAGCTGAGGATGAAGTACGACAGCGACGAGGCGATGCAGTTCGCGGAGAGGCTCTTCGAGATGATAAAGAACACCTCCTACGACGAGAGCACGGAGATCGCCAAGGAGAAGGGGCCGTTCCCGCTCTTCGACAGGGACAAGCACCTCTCGATGGCGTTCGTGCAGAAGCTCAGCGATGGCGTGAGGCAGAAGATAGCGAAGAACGGCCTGAGGAACGTCGCCCTGCTCACCGTGGCGCCGGTGGGGAGCGGGTCCGTGCTCGCCGGCACGTCAAGCGGCATAGAGCCGATCTTCGCGTTCAACTACACCCGCAGGTCTGAGTCGCTGAGCAAGGAGTACTTCAAGGTCTACCACCCGCTGGTGCACGAGTACATGGCCATATCCGGCCTGATGGACGACACGAAGCTGCCGGAGTTCTTCGTGCCCGCGCACAAGATCAACGCCGACTTCAGGGTCAGGATGCAGGGGACGATACAGAAGCACGTAGACAGCGCCATATCCTCGACGGTCAACCTTCCCGCGGACACGACGACCGAGCAGGTGGGCGAGATATACCTCTCCGCCTGGAAGGAGAAATGCAAGGGCATAACCGTCTACAGGGAGGGATCGCGGCAGGGCATCCTGATAACCGATGAGAAGGAGAAGGCGCAGGAGAAGAAGCCCTCAGGCCCAAGGGAGAAATGGAAGAGGCCCATCGCGCTGATAGGCAAGACCGTCAAGCTTAGGATGCAGCAGGAGTCCCTGTATGTGACGTCGAGCTTCGACGAGGAGGCGAAGATCAGGGAGGTCTTCATAAACCTGGGCAACACAGGCAGCCAGGAGAAGAGCTACGCCGAGGCGATAGGCAGACTGATAAGCAAGTACCTGCAGGCCGACGGCGATGTCAAGGCGGTCATAGAGAGCCTGAAGGGGATACGCGCGACCGACTCCCTGTCGTACGACCGCGGCCTGAAGCTCTACAGCGTGCCAGACGCGATCGCGAAGGCCCTGGAGATAACCCTGGGAATAATAAACTTCAAGACCTCCCCGCTCTCCGAGCACGGGAAGGATTCGGGCGACGGACGTCAGCTCGGCGTCGCCAAGGCCCCGGACGACAAGAGGGAGGTGAAGCCCGCGAAGTGCAGCGAGTGCGGCGAGAACATGCTCGTCTACGAGAGCGGCTGCTACACCTGCAAGAACTGCGGGTACACGAAGTGCTAGTGATCATGGCAGAAATACAGAGTCAGGGCGCGTTTGAGCTTTATGAGCTGGCGGAGGGCAATATAGGCATCTCGCATTCCAGCAGGGAATTCAGCACGGGATATATGCGGATAATGCCCGGGAAGGAACTGGCGAAGCACAACAGGCCCGTCTTGGAACACCTGATGCAGATGAAGGGAAGCTGCGAGGTGAAGCTCTTCGATGGGGACTCGTTCAGGGTCGTAAAGCTGAATGAGGCCGATGTGCTAGACATCCCTCCCCTTCAATTCCACATCCATTCCAATACGAACGGCAGCGAGGACTCGTTCACTTTGTGGAAAGCAGACGGAGACATTACAGAAATAATAAACAATATCAGAATGAATAAGAGATTGCGCTGAACATGCAGCGCTCATCCTCCTTTCAGGATCAGTTCTTCGGGCTCTGCGAGGCGCTCCTGACCATGCCCTCGCACTTCTCGATGAGCTTTATTACCTCCTTCAGCTTCGGGTTGATCCCGTAGCCCAGGTCGTACCCGTGCTCCGTCCTTATGTGCGTCGGCTGGAGCACGTTGAGGTTCATGGAGAGGTTTCTCAAGGTGATTATGAGCGTCTTCCTGGTGAAGCTCTTGCCCAGTACGACGTAGAGCTCCCTGGTGGTCCTCGGGGACTTGGCCATGAGGAGCTTCAGGACCGCAAAGTTGGGCCTGCTCATGAGCTTCCTCAGCATCCAGATCTCGTCCTCCCCCCTTTCCTTTCTTGCCATGTTGTTTATTTACGACGCTAACTTATATAAACATATCCGAACTTTACGTCGTGGCGCGATTCCACACCGCGATAAAACTTGGCGCGCCTCCATATCCAGCGCGCAGGAAGGTATAATAATCTTCTGCCGCAGTATATTACAACATGTTTTACTTAGGTAAAAGATTAAATACTTTGATAAATAGGATTGCCGAGCGCCAGCCCTCCCCGGCCGAGCCCAGAGCGGCCGAGCTCGGGTTCGCCCTCGACGCCCCGGAAGCCACGGAGTGCGTGGAGCGGTTCGACGGGGCGATTCCCAGGGGGATAGCGAGGAGGGGCGCGGAGTTCGCATACGTCCTCGGGAGCGGCATGGACAGGATCACGGGCGCCGAGGCGAGGCTCATGGAAATCTCCAAGGCGTCCGTGATCGAGGAACTGTCGCAATCCGCCGTGGAGGCGGATATCAGCTCGTTCGGCAGGGCCAGGGAGATAGCTTCGCGGGAGATCTCGCTGCGCGCCGCCGGCGCGCGCGCCGACTATCTCGCATACCTCGTCGCGCACGACACCGTGGGCTACGGCCCCATCAGCGTGCTTCTGGAGGACAGGCGTAGTATCGAGGAGATAGAAGTCAACTCCCCGCGCGCGCCGATAAACGTCTACCACGTCAAGTACGGAAGGTGCGTCACGAACCTCCGGTTCCGCAGCGAGCGGAGCTTCAGGCACAGCATGAACAGGCTGCTGTACGACACCGACAAGGAGCTCAGCGACGATTCCCCGATAATAGACGCGCAGGTGGAGGACGCGAGGATCCACGCGCAGCTGAAGCCCTACGCGCTCAGCGGCGCGGTCGCATCGATAAGGCTGGGGAACGGCAAGGTGGTTGGCCCGGACTACCTGATAAGGAAGGGCACGACCTCCTTCGACGTCCTCGCCTACGCGTGGCTCGCGATAGAATCGGGGAGGAACATAATCATAGCCGGCGCGCCGGCGAGCGGGAAGACCACTCTCCTGAGCGCGCTGTTCTTCCTCATCCCGCGCTTCGAGAAGATGGTCACGATAGAGGAGGACATAAACGAGCTCAAGGCCAGGATGGACGTAACCAACACCGTGGAGCTATACGGGTCGCGCTACGGCGGGGTCACCACGCGCGAGCAGGTGATAAACGCGCTGAGGATGAGGCCCAGCAGGCTGGTGGTGGGGGAGGTTCGGGGCGAGGAGACGAGGGAGCTCTTCTCGAGCGCCAACCTGGGCATACCCTTCATAACGACGATGCACAGCAACTCGGGCGGGATGGACATAGTGAAGAAGCTGATTGTCAGGCCGATGGGCGTGGAGAGCAGGTCGCTGAGCATGCTCGACGTCGCCCTGTACATGCGCCAGACGGACATCACGAAGAGGATGCTCTCCGAGGTCTACGAGTACAGGTGGCTCAGCCGCGCGGAGACGGAAAGGATAGACGCGCAGGTGGGCGACGGGGACGCGGTGGACGTAGCGAACGTGGTCGCGGGAGGAGTGCTGGACCGCGGCGCGCTCGCGGGCTCGAAGGTAATTGAAGCGTTCTCAAGGAAGACCGGGCTGTCGAGGAGGCTCGCGCTCAAGGAATTCGAGAAGAGGTCGGCGTTCCTGAAGGAGGCGTGCGAGAGCTGCAAGAGTTCGGACGAACTGATGGACAAGGTGCAGGGCTATGGATGGTAGTCTACCATCAAGATCCCGGGCGGGCCTCGGCAGGGACCGGATGGCAAAGGTAATCGCCCCCTTCCTGGCATTCTCTTCGATACTCCTGGTCCTGGTGGCGGCAAACGGATCGGGCCTGCCGCTCGCCCTGCTCTTTGCATCCCTATCCCTCTTCTTCGTCATTGCCGTGCGCATCCTTCTCGAGGCGAACGCGAAGGTCTACAGGAAGAAGAAGCTGGAGGAGGGCCTCGCGGAGTTCTTTTACAAGGTGATATATTACAAGTCCAGGAAGGGCTCTTACCTCAGGGCCACGGACAAGGCGGCCCAGAGCACCTCCTCGCACGACCTGAAGCGGATAGTAGACCGCGCGTCCAGGGGCCTGAAGCTCGGCGATGACTTCATCTCCGGCATCGCGCGGGCGGGGGAATTCAGGGACGAGGTCCTGCTAAAGAACCTGCGTCTCGCGGGCGCCGAAGATCTCAGGCAAGTGCGGGGGGCGCTCTCCGCCCACGAGCTGCGCCTGAGCGAGAAGCGTTCCGTGGCAGAGGACTCGTCGCAGCGGTACGCCACCATAAGCATGTTCATATCGACGATAGTGCCCTCGTTTCTGGTCTTCGCTTTCATAGGGACCGCGATACTGTCGCAGGCCAGCTTCAACCTGCTGCCCTTCTCCGTCTCGATGCTCATCCTCATACCCCTGGCGTACGCCGTGGGGAATTCCCTGCTGTCGAGGAGATTGTATGCTTAGCCCCAGGCCAGCAGTCCGCTTGCGCACGCGAGCCGTGAAGGACGCCGAAGTCGCCGCCCTGGCGAAGGACCTGCTGTCGGAGTATCGGCGATCGAAGTCGCTGCTGAGGGCGCTCGGAACAGTCGCGAAGTCTCGCGCGCTGCCGGACGGAGCGCGCGCCGTGGCAAACAGGCTTAAGGTCTCACAGGCATTGGCCAGGTCGGACCTCTCGGCCCTCCCCAACGCCTACCTGGCGGAGCTCTTCTCGATAGTGGCGTTCGGCATAGAGAACGGTACCGCGGTGGACGAGGCCCTTGAGATGTTCGTCAGGAGGCTGGAGGGCGAGATCTCCCTCAGGAACAGGCTCAGGACAAAGACGGGAGGCGCGCAGGCCCTGACCTACATGGGGATGGGCGTTTTCTTCCCGCTCTTCAGCAGCATAAGCGCCGTGATCTTAAACAGTTCCCTCGGCCTGTTCGGGAGCGCCGGGGGAGTGCCTTCGGGTTTCGCGCTTCTCTGCGCGGCCTACGTGCCCATCGTACTGTTCCTCTCGGCTTCGTTCGCGCATCCGGAGAGCTCGCCAATCCGCAATGCGCTTTCGGTCGCGCCCTGCATGGCCGTCGCGTTCTGCATCATGCTGTTCGTCCCGCAGATTCTGCTGCATGTATTATGAGGTGAATGGATGGAGTTAGTCGAGAGAATAAGAGGACTGGTACCGCCCAACGCCATGGCGCTTTTTGCCCTGGCGGAGAGCAGGAAGGCGCAGAGCTCGCTGGAGTACATAATGATGATCTCCGCCGCGAGCATCGTGATAGTTCTGGCGCTGGCGATGGTCATAAAGCTGAAGGGGGCGGTCGTGAGCACCATATCGGTGAACGGCACGAACATGAGCGTGTCCCAGGCCATATCGAAGGAGCTCGGCTCCCTGACATCGGGGGGTGCGTGAACTGAGGTCGCAGATGTCGCTAGAGCTGATGCTCTACGCGTCGCTGGCCGGGCTCTCTTTCGTCTTCGCCCTGGGCGTCGCCGCAAGGGAATCCGCAAGGATCGGCAGCAGCGTGAGCGCGTTCGAGGCGCTGCAGTTCGTTGGCTCGCTGAACGCGGAGCTGGTCGGCGCAGGCACGAGCAGGTTTGTCCTCTTCGTGCCGCGGGGAATGTGCAATTCCACGGTCTCGGGCGCCGAGCTGCTCTACGGCGGCGCCAGGCTGTACCTCGCGGAGCCGCTGGCGCTCTCCGGCAGGCCTCTCTGCCCCGACGACTCATCGGCGCACTTCGAACTGTCCTACAACGAGACCGGAACATACCTGGTGCGCGTATGATGAGGTCGCAGATCAGCTTAGAGATCATGGCGGGCATGCTGATAGCGCTGGCCCTGGCCCTTTTCCTCTCTGCGTTCGCTTCTAGCGCGGCCGCCCTGTTTGCCAATAACGAGCACGCCCTTGCCGGCGTGGCGAACAGCGTCAACTGCGATACGAGGGGGATGCTGACGGCGCTCGGCGCAGGAGGGGGCTAAATGGCGTCATCCGCGGGCCGAGCCCGCGCAATACGATAAAAGAGTTGAATAACATGAGGCAAAAAATCTGGAACGTGGACTACAGTGACTTAGAGGACGGGGAGATAAAGAACGTGCGGGAGAGCAAGACCATACTTGCGGAGACGTTTGCGGAGGCATGCGAAAAGGCGGAGAAACTCCGGCCGAGGTCGGCAGCGCCCAAGTGCGAGATAACGAAGCTGGAGCTGTCCGGCCAGATAGACGGCTGATGGATCATGTCCGCTTTCCGAGCCCTGAAGTCGCGGCATACTCCGAGTGGTACGATGAAAGCCGTGATAGTGTCCCTTGATCTGCTCGTCGCGTCAGCCATGGCCTCGATGGGCATCCTGCTGCTCCTCGCGAGCGTGCGCACCTCGCAGTCCTACATTCTTGGCTTGGCGGAATATCAGAACCGGTCCATGGAAGTAATTTCCGCCTCGCAAGAGATCGCAACATCTCTCGGTTCGTCCAACATGAGCTTCTCCGGCGCCGCATCGGTCTCCGGCCAGATCGCGAGCGTGCGCGGTCTCAGGTCCCGGCTCGATGCGCTGGGCAACCTCACCGAGTGTCATTTCCCCCTGGCCGTGTGCAGGTTCGTGACGGTCTCGGGCGCGACTTATCTGTTGGTGGTTTCGAATGAGAGCACAAGCTAGCCTTGAGTTCATACTGATAACGAGCGCGATCGCGGCCATAAGCCTTAGCGCGATCTCCCTGTACGGCAAGAACCTGGCAGTGCAGAGGACCCTGCTCGGCGCAATCTCGAACACGACGCCGACCAACTACGGCCAGCCACCCCAGGCGGCCGGAGTTGACAACCCGCAGATTGCGGTGTACGTCCCGGTCAATTCGATGAGTTATGCCGGCAGCAGTCTGCAGGCGATTGCATACGGTTGCGCACACGGCACGATGAACCTGACGCTAAGCTCCCCGTCGGTCTTCTTCTCCAAGAACAGGTCTTCGGCAGGCATCTCCGACGTAGCCGTACTGTCAATGGCCTTCGAACCCCTGATGCGGGGCCCCAACACGATAGACGTGCAGTACACCCTCTCGTGCGGCAACGCCACAGAATCGGGTTCCGAGAGCCTTTCCACATACGCCGCGGCGCCGTCAGGCAACTCTTCCGTCATGTCCTATTCCGCGTACATATCGAACAGGACTGAGAAGATCGAGTACGGGCTGGAGGCGCCAACGCAAGTCATCAACCTTACAGAGTGGAACTACTGCACGCAGACCAATTTCTGGGGCAGCCCCCTTCCCATATCCACGCAGTGCGGGGCATCGACCTGGGGCTACATGGTCTTCTCAGGCTATTGCTACTACACGAAGGGAGTTTCAACCACCAGCACCTACTGCATAGCGCCCGCGGCGACGGGCTACAGCACGAGCGGAATAAGCGACGCCGCAAGCTATCTGTACGGTTTCTCTCTCTCGCTCTCCTCGCCATTCGGAATCATGCGGGCGGCGATTAACGGCAGCGGCGCGTCAGAGCTCACTCTCGGCAATGAGACTGTGGGCCTCGTAAGCGTCGCGGACGTCGGCGCCTCGGAGCAAGCGCCCGAAGTCACCCTGATAAACGACGGCAACGGCTATTACGCCGCCGATCCGGCGGCATTGTCGCAGTACCTCCAGGCGAAGAACAGCCTTTACGGGACCCTCCACTACTACAACTCGACTGGTGTGGACGACCCGACGCAGTCTGCGATACAACAGTCGATATCCTCTTTCATCGGCGCTTCCAAGAGCTTGAGGAGTGGCGTCCCGGGCGGCACTTCATGCAACGTCTCCGGCGGCGAGTACATATACGAACCGAGTTCCCCATTCACGTACGTCATAAACGTAAACGTGTCGCGGAACCTGCTTGCCGAGAACCAGACGCTCTACTATATGGGTTCCGAGATAAACCTTTTCAAGGAGTGACCCTGTGCGCGCGCAGTTTGCAACTATGGAGGCCTTCATCTCGCTGTTAGTGGTGCTCTCCGCAATCTCTTTCGTCTCGTGGGAGATATCCCTAAACAACTTCAACGTTTACGCCGCCCGGAGCAGGTTAGCACAGAGCATGGCCGCGTACGACGCGGCCGAACAGATAGCTGCAAACAGGAGCACGAACGGATGCGTGGCCCTGGCGCGCTCGACGGGGGATGCGTCCTGTCTGGGCGCAGTGATGGAATCGTACAGGGAAGCCTTCGGGTTAAGGCATTTCGAGTTGGCGTTCCCAGGGCTTTCAATCGGAAATGCGACCGGCAACGGCACATCCGAGTGCGTCCCCATCCGTTTCACTTCCCTCAACGAGACGAGCGAGGTGTGCATATTTGCAGGGAGCTAGTGGTAGCATGTCTTTCTACGGTCTGGTCATCGTATTCGTCTTCCTAATAGTGGCGGTGTATCTCGGCGCCTTTTTTGTCGAGCTAAGCTACGAAGGCGCGATAAACCTCGCGTTCTATAGGTGCAGTTCCGCGATAAAGACAATGTCATACCTGAGCACGGCAAACATCTCAGGCGCGAGCCAAGCGTATATCAATTATACGCTGACGGCGGACGGAATGAGCGCTGGCGCGAGATGAACAGACTTCGGGCCGGAATACAGATTTTGGCGGGGGAGTGATTCGAACCCTCGACCTCCAGATATCTTAGCAATCATCGCAAAAATGCTCATCACTCATAGTGCTTTGCATATGAGTCTGGCGCTCTAACCAGGCTGAGCTACCCCGCCAGGGATCCGCATATTTCATATCCAGCTAAGTATAAATAATGATTAACACATATAAAACGCATGGCCTCGGTGGTGTAATGGCCGCATATAGGGCTGTGGACCCTCAGGACCGGGTCCGATTCCCGGCCGAGGCCTTCAAAACCCACCCAGAAGCTTAAATATCTTAATACCAAAGAGCAATAATCAGAGAAGTAGGATTAACTCCGGAAGAATTTGCCAAACTTCTGAATTAACAATAGCTCATTTGTTCCCGCAGTCGCACGAGCCGCCCTTGCAGTCGCACCCCTGGCCGCATCCACAGCTACATCCGCAACCGCATCCGTGCCTTGAGCCGAGCTTTCTCAGTATCTTTGACTCTGCCATGATGTAGCCCGTGATGAACGCCCGGAGCTCCTTCTCGCCCATGGAATCGAGCATCTCCTTCCGCATCTTCCACATCTTCATCATGCCCTCCATCTTCTCGCCTTTCATTTCGTCCTTCATCCGTCCACCTGTATAAGTAATCCAGTTTGAAAGTAGATAAGCCTTTCCTGAGCCGGCGGGGCGTACTGTAAAAGCCAACTAGAAGAGGTATATCGCGAAGAGACGCATGAACCTCTTCAGGAACTTCTGGAAGGCGTTCGAGTTCTTCTTCACGTCCTTCACCAGGCTCTTGTACTTTGCCTTCTCCTCCGCCGAGAGCTTGCCCTCCTTCACGATCTCCTGCTTCTTGCCGTCGACTATCTGGGTCTCGGTCTTGCTTATTATGTCCTTCTTGATCATCCCGTACCACTCGTCGAGCGCCGTCGACTTCTTCTTGATTATCGCCACGAAGTCGCTCATGGCTATCTTTCTCTTCTTTCCGGTCCTGTCCTCCTCCGCGGCGACCCTGAGCGCGGTCTTGTCGCAGACCTCGGAGACGTCCGCCCCGGAGTAGCCCATCGTCGCGCGGGCGAGCCTCCCGAAGCTGATGCGCTTCTCGAGCGGCATCTTGCCGGTGTGGTAGATGAACGCGTGCTTTCGCGTGCTGTAGTCGGGCGGGGGCACGTATATCGACTCGCCGAGCCTGCCAGCCCTCTTCAGCGCGGGGTCCACGTCCCACGGCTGGTTCGTGGCCGTGATGACGAATATTCCCTCGGGGTTCTTCTCCACGCCGTCGAGCTCCTGCAGGAACTGGTTGACAGCCATCCTCATCGTGCTCTGCTGCTCCCCCTCCCTCTTCGTGCCGAGGGCGTCGACTTCGTCGAAGAATATTATGCATGGGGCGTTCTTCCTGGCCTGCTCGAAGATCGCGTGCATGTTCTTCTCGGTGTTGCCCGCGTACATGTCGACTATCTCGTTTATGTTGGCCACTATGAACCTCGATTTCGTCTCCCCGGCGATCGCCCTCACTATGTGGGTGTTGTGCACGAAGAAATCGTTGGCCAAGAAGTTATGGGTTTCATCAACTGTCAGATCGTAAACGTACTCCGGCGCCTCTATCTTCTCAATCTTCTTTATTTCTTCATAAACTACCCTGTTGCCCCCTTTCTTTTTGATTTTGCTCCAAGAATTCTTCTTCTTGGAGAGGGAAATCGCCTTCTTGCCAAACAAGCCTATTTCGTCTATGAACAGATCGACATCCCTGCTTCTCCACACAAGCAGCTCAAAATTTCCATTGTTTTTCCTCCTCCTACTAGAGAGTATCCCGAACCTGAGCAGCAGGTGTTGCAGCTGTTCTATGAGCGTTTCGGAGTTGCTCGAATATCCCACGACCCTGTGCTTTCTATCCCCGAATCTGACCCCCTCTTCCACCCTGTCCTCGAACCAACCGTCCCCCGAGTAAAGGCGGTTCAAGAACAGCGACAGCAGGCGTTTCTGAAGGGTAAAAACAGCAGGGGGTATCTTCTTTGTGTTGGAATTTGTATACGAAAGGCCGTGCAGGTCCAGAAACCTTTGGATGGAACTCCTTTCCCTGTGGTTCGTCGAAGTCCGATACCGTCCGACAACCTGCAGCGTCAGTACGCCGTTTCCTTCGACCTGCGTGTTGGTGTGAAGGACACCATCGAACTGTCTCACTGCGGAATTGAAATCTTCCAGTATCTCCTCGTCCGAATTCGTAAATTTGGGGCTGCTCTGCGTGAGGCCTCCCTCAGCAATGAAATACGCAAGAAGCTTGATTTCGCACTCGCGCATCGTGTTGTTTCCGAATACAGAGACGTGCCTCGGTACGCCTATTCTGTCTCCTTCTTCGAGCGTCGACGCTTCCCTCCATCCTTCTCTGACCAAGAACGGGTGTTCCGGAGTGCATCTTACCGATCTTCCCCTCTTTGTCGTTATCTTTAGCAGAGGTTTTCCCTCAAGCTTCCACCATCCGCTGACCTTCCTCACTGCCAGTTTGTGCTTGGCAGTCAGCGTCAGCACGTAAGGCTCCCTTTTCTCGACCACTTCCTCTATCGTCAAGCATCTTCCGTCCGGAAGCAGTACTTTGGTGTCGCCAGTCACGCATTTTCCGCAGCCTGGCGGACCGTAGAACAATGCGCCAAGGCCGAGCTTCTTGCCGTACGCCCTGAGCAGCTCGGGCTTCGTTATCGCAAGCATGATGTTGTCGTGTATGATCTCCTTCTGGTCCTTCATCCCCACTACGTCCTTGAAGGTCATGTCAGACGTGAACCACCTGACCTGCTTTATCTGGCCCTCCTCGACGACGGTCTTGCTCTCCTGCTTCGAGCCCGAAGACGTCTCTTTCAGCTTGCCGGGGCTGCCTGTCCTTTCCTTCAGCGCGCTGAGCCGCGACCTGGCCTGCTCGTAGTTCGGGTTGCTAGCCAGCGACTTCTCGTACCAATCCGCCGCCCCCGCGTAGTCCTGCTTGTACTCGCTTATGATGCCCATTACGTACGGGGCGTCGCAGCTGTTCGGCTCGAGCGCGAGGACCTTGTTCGCGTCCTTGGTGGCGTTGTCGTACTTGTTGAGTATCGCGAACGACAGGGCCCTGTTGAAGTACGCGCTGGCGTAGTCGGGGTCCCTCTCGATCGCCTTGGTGTAGCGCTCTATGGCATCGTCGAACTTGTTCTCCTCGAAGAGCTTTCCGCCCTCGTCGTAGAGCTCCTTAGCGCGTGGATTGTTCGTCCCCGGCTTCTTTGTGGGTTCGTCCGCCATCAGTACCTACCTGACAGTAGTGTCATAAGTATTCAATCTTATATTGCTTTTGCACCTATTTATTCATTGTCTTTCAGGTTTTTCTGTCGTGAAACCGGCGTCGCGCCGCCCTCCTTTTTGTCAAGCAGAGCGTTCAGTTCGCCATCCACGCGCGACACGTACTCGTCCTCCCTCCTCACGTTCAGCAGCCTGTGGCCCTTGAACCTCGACAGGAGGTCCCCGGCCTCCTTGTTAAGAGCCTTCAGGTTCTGGCTCCTTATCTTGTACCTCCCAGAGAGCTGGTTTATCACGAGATTGCTGTCTGAGACGACCACGATGTCGGTTTCAGCTCCGAATAGTTCCAGCGCCTTTTTCAGCGCGGCCACAACCGCCCTGTACTCCGCCACGTTGTTCGTGCAGATTCCGTTGTAGAAGGCGCGCCTTTCGAGCAGCCGGTGAGCGCCGTCGAGCAGGTGGTACCCCGAGGCGCTCTCGCCGGGATTGCCCCTCGCGGCTCCGTCCGTGTAAGCGTAGACCTTCACAGTTTCACCCAGCTCGGATACTTCAACATCCTTTCTTTCGGACGCGCAACAACTTAAAATCCATCAATCTTACTGCGCAAATCATATATACCAAGAAACCATCATACCTGTAGTGCTATTAATGGAGAGGCAACTTGTTAAAGCTGATCCTAAGTTCGCGAATCTCAGAAGGGCTGGATTAAAGGCCGATGAAGTCCTGGCTTGTCTTTACAAAGATTGCTCAAAATGGGGCGAAATATTGTGGGGGGTTTGGGAGTGGACTTTGGATTTCACCAAACCAGAAGGAGGGCGAGGCCGCGACCAGGTGCACGACTGCATCATAGTCCGAATAGACGGCAAGCAGGACAGCATCTTTTTACGCGGCACATCCACGGATCAGACACCTTTGGCAGTGGGCGCGGGCGAAATCCTGATGTTCGGCAATATAAACTGGAATGCGGTTGTCAAAGACACCGCCCAGGTACCGTGGACAAAAGACCTGTCATGGCCCAAAGGTCTGAAATTGAGGGGCGCGGGAAGCTTGCCTCCAAAGGAGGCGGTAAATGCCTTGACGGACTCGCAAATCAAACGAATCCTGTCGCATAGGGATAGCAGCACGCTGGACCCTGCTCAGCTCATAATGTTTAATGCGCACATTGATGAAGTGGGAATCAGAGATGGCTACTTTAGCAACGGAATAAGCTACCGTGACCGATTTATATCCAAACCCAAAGCATCCTCTCGTTACGGGGGAGAAATAGTTACTTACTTGGCCGAGCACGTCCGCGGAAAAATCAGCATTACCTGTTAGATTATTACCCTCAGCTCGTCGACCTTCCCGAAATCTAGGGCATCGCCTTCCCCTATTCCGATGGCCTGCATCTCATCTATGTCGGCCATGCCATTAAATATTGGCGCGACCTCCCCGGCGTTGCCCGGGTGTGGGATAGTAACTTATCATGCGATCACTTCTGTCAGTCGCGGTGCTAGCTGCGAGATATAGCATTTAAATGTTGCGTTGGTAAACTATTTAATTTCGATGGTATGGGCATGACGAAGGGGGCAAAAAAACGGGTAGGGTCAAGAACGTCAGGGAGTTCGAAGAGCAGCAAGAAGCTCGAGGCACTGAGGAGGGCGCAGAAGATAGACGAGATACTCCTTTTCGGAAACGTGCAGAGCCAGGCCGCGTCCGACAGCGCGGTGGAGGAGAGGCCCGCGGGGGAGTCGCATATAGTCGACCTCCTGGAGAACAGAAAGATGGCGGGGAGGAACGTCTTCGAGAGGCCCGCGCCCGCGCGAAAGAGGCGGCCGCAGCGCAAGGCAAAAAAGCCCGCCGCAAGGAAAAGCAAGCCGAAGAAGCGCAAGGGATCAAAAAGGAAAAGGTAAGGTTCTTCCAATGGTTTCATCCGCTAGCCCCCGCTCCGCAGAAAACCGCAACGGCCCCGTCGCAAGCTGTGCCTAGCCGCTCTTGCCCACGGCGAGCCTGACCCCGCCGCTGGGGTCCCTTGTTATCGTGATGTCGAAGCTCTCGCTCCCGAGCATGTGCCTCAGCTCCTCGTAGGTGTAGGACCCTATGTCCCCGGCGCCCGCCTTCTTGTTCTTGAGCACCTCGGCCCTCCTCTCCATCAGGGAAGACTTCTGTATCTCCGCGTAGGTGAGGGACAGCTTGGGCTGCTGCGCCCCGTACATGTCCTCTATGCCGAGCTCGATGGGCTTGTAGCCCTCGCTCTGGTATATGAAGGGCAGCACGGCGTCGAACTCGGAGCTTATCGCATCCACTATGTGGTCGACCTTCTTCTTGTCCCCGGCGATCACGAAGTCGTCGCCGCAGAGGAAGCCCACGAATATGTTCCCGCCCGCGTCCTTGATCTTGTCCTGCAGCAGCTGGGAGACGAGCCTGAGGATCGTTATGCCGGACTCGTTGCCGAACTTGCCCGCGAACCTGGCGAGGCCGTCGACCCTGAGCCTTCCCATGTCGTAGGTGGAGCTGGACTCCTGCAGCGACTTCTCGACGCTGTCCGATATGCGCTCCTCGTTGGGCAGGTCTATGAGGGGGTCGAACTTCTTCCCGGACTTCTTCAGGAAGATCGTGACGAGGTTCCTCAGCTCGTCCGGGTCGAACGGCTTCCTTATGTAGTAGTCCGCCCCGTACTTTATCCCCTTGAACCTGTTCGACGTCGCGTCCAGCGCGCTGACGAGTATGATGGTCATGTCGCTCAGCTCCGGGTCCTTCTTGATGTTCTGGCATATCTCAAGCCCGTCGAGCCCCGGAAGCATGAGGTCGAGTATGACCAGGTCCGGCTTCTCCGCCCGTATCCTCTTCAGCGCCTCGCTGCCGTCGTAGATCTGCGTTATCTCGTGGTCCTTGCCGACCGTCAGCTTCATCAGCTTGTTTATGTTCTTGTCGTCCTCGACCACGAATATTCTCTTTATCTGCCACTCCTCCTGGAGCAGGTAGTAGGTGCGTATGCCGCCGCTGTTCCTGGCGGCTATGGCGTTTGCCTTCTCGAGCTCGCCGAGCCCCTTCTCAAGGGTGCCGGAATCGATCTCAAGGGAATTGGAGAAATCCCGCAGCTCGTCGTAGGTGACCTCCTGCTTGTCGTTTATGAGCTTCATTATGTCCGATTCCACATCCTCTAGGTTCTTCATTCTACCACCGGTCGCGCCGATACTAATTACAACGAAAGAATAATATTATTTCTCATCATAGCTTTAAGCACCGAACCCAGTGGTAAGTTGCTTAAAACCAGACACAGTATCGTAGGACCCGGCGGAGGAAAGTTCAAGAGGCAGGGCATCGCCGTCGCGGCGGTCATAATCGTCGCGGCGATCGTCGCGGCCTACTTCCTGACGCAGCCCAGCGTCACGGGAATAGCGTCCACCAAGACGGTCAGCCTCCGCGCGAACCAGACCTCTTACTTCAGCGTCCTCGGCAGCATCGTGGTCGTCAGGCTACAGAGCTCCTCCGCCGGCGCCGCCACGTTCTACGCCAGCCAGACCCCCGTGCTTTTCGGCTCCATCTCCCTCTTCTCGCTGACTCCCGGCGCGAGCGCGAACGTCAGCAGCAGCGGGTCCGGAACCGCCGACATGAACGTAAGGCTCGTGTCAGGCAGCGCCACGGGCGCCACCGTCTCGATAACGCCCCTGCCGGCCTCGCTCGACGTCAGGCCAAGCAGCAGCGTCAGCGTCCTGAGCCCTCTGGCGTTCGGCGCCTCGGGCGGCACAGCGGTCGGCTCGTCCGGCAATCTTGGCAGCGTCGGCAGCGGCGCGCCCGGGGCGACAACGGCATCGACCACCGTCGCGACCACCACGACGGTAGCGCAGTCGGCATCCGCCACTCAGCAGTAGGAGGCGCTGAGCATAGCGAACAGCTCGCCGTTGGGCAAGATGATGGTCGATTTCAAGGCTCTCTACAATTCGGACAGGACGTGCGACCCGAACACCTACAACATAACCTATGTGAGGTACTACCACACCATGCCCTCGGGCCCGGGCTCCTTCTACAACGCAAGCAAGTTCACCCCCACGGACATAGTGGCGAGCGCGACCCAGCTCGGCTCGGCGGGCAACTTCAAGGTCACCTACTCCACCACGTCGCCCTCGCCCGACACGAGCGGTCCGGCATTGACGCTCTCGGTCAACACAGCGACGGACGCCGTCACCAACGCGACATTCACGGGCGTCTTCGACGGCCTCTCCCAGACAATCCTGAGCCAGATCTACGCGTTCCAGAGCACCATACCGAACAGCAACCACTGCGCGGCGTACATATCGCCTCCTTGATGCGCTAGGTCTCCATTTACCGCAGGGAAGCGAACGGTCTGCAGGTTGGCCTATGCGCCCGCTACTGCTTCGCGTCGCCCTCCTTCTTCTTTTTCTTGCCCGATATCGGGAGCGTGAACCAGAACGTGCTGCCCTTGCCCGGCTCCGATGTCACGCCTATCTTGCCCCCGTGGAGCTTCACTATCTCCTTGGCTATGCTCAGCCCCAGGCCGGTGCCGGACCCCTCCTGCTTCTTCAGGTCCTTCCTCTGGAGCTGGAAGAACTTCTTGAAGAGCTTGGTCTTGTCCTCCTTGCCTATGCCAATTCCGGTGTCGGTGACCTCTATCAGGATGCCGGTCCTGCCCTTCCGGACGATCTTGACCTTTATGCTCCCCTTCTCAGTGAACTTCAGCGCGTTGCCGATGAGGTTTGCGAAGACCTGTATCAGCCTGTTCGGGTCGGCCTGTATCTCGGGTACGTCGTAGTCGATGCTCCAGTCGCCGAACTCCAGCCCCTTGTTGTGCGCCACCTCGACCAGGGTGTTGAGGCTCGGCGTCCTCGCGAGCTCCGCGAGGTTCACCGGCTGCAGGTCCAGCCTTATCTTGCCGGACTCGAGCTTCGCCACCTCGAGTATCTGCATTATGAGCTCCATGAGCCTGTCGGCCTCGTTGCCGATTATCGTTATGTACTCCTTCTGCTCGGCCGTTAGCGCGCCGAAAGTGTCTTCGAGGAACAGCTTGGAGAACCCCTTGATGTTCGTGAGCGGCGTCTTCAGGTCGTGCGATATGTTGTTTATGAACTGCGTCTTGAGCTCGCTCTCCCCTTTCGCCTTCTCCCACTCCCTTATCGAGTCCTCGAGGTCCTCCTTCAGCCTCTCGTTCTCGAGCCTAGTGGCGAGCTCCTTCGTCATTATCATGTAGCCGACCAGCCCGTTCTCCGCGTCGACCATGCACCTTATGGCCTGCTCGCACGGCACGGCCTCCTCGCTGTCCTTCGTCCTCAGGTTAACCATGACGTTCTCCACCACCCCGTTGCTCTTCGCCGCCGACAGCGACGCGCTCAGCCTCTCCTGGCTGTCCTGGTCCGAGTACAGGAGCTGCACGGCGCTGCCGCTGAGCTCGCCCTTGGCGTATCCCAGTAGCTTCTCCGCGCTCCTGTTCACGCCCTTGACGTACCCGAAGGCGTCTATCGTTATGACGGCGTCCCCAGTGTGCTCGACGAGCTCCTCTATCGTCTTCTGCATGTTGCTGACGTACTTCTCGAGGTTGTTCTCGGAGAGGACGCAGGAGAGCCCACCGAAGGAGTTCCTGAAGAACACGGACTTCACGTCCGCGAAGACGTCGTTCCCTATGCTTATCCTGAGCGGCGCCGCGTACGGGTCCGGGGACGCCTTGATTATCTCCACGAGGTCCTTCCCTCCGTCGGCGATGTCCGAGAGCCTGCTGCCCAGCACCGCCTCCTTGCGCACCTTCAGTATCCTGTTGACGTTGTCGCTGACCCACACTATCTTCGTGTCCCCGTCGAGCAGCATGAAGACGTCACCCGGGCTGTACTCCAGCAGTCTCGCCTCCTCGCCGAGCATCTTCAGGTCGGTGACGTCGTAGGCGGAGAGCAGCGTCAGCTTGTCGTTGACCCTGCTCGCGGTGGCCCTGTAAGTCTTGCCCTCGCCGCGCCCGTCCTTTATCTCGGCGCTGTGCCCCTTCGCAAGGCCCTCGATCGTGTTCGCGTCTATGCCGAAGATCTCCTCTATCTTCCTGTCGCTGACCTCCCTCTGGGTCTTCCCTAGGGTCCCAAGCGCGCACTTGTTCGCCTTGACTATGGCGCCGCTCCTGTCCACGAGGAACTGCGCCGCGCCTGAGTTGAAGGCGGCGTCGAAGTAGTTCGCGAGGTCGAGGCTCCTCTTCCTCTCCACGGCCGCCACCGCGCGGTAGCCGACTATGTTCGAGACGAGGCCCGCCTTCTCCATGAGGGCGTCGCCAAAGCCGTCCTCGACCCGGGAGAGCAGCGTGAGCACGAATACGTTCTTGCCCTCGAAGAACACCGGGATCAGCGCGCAGCTCTTGAAGCCCGCGTTGAAGTACTTCACGAGTTCCTGGAACGCGGAGTAGTCGCTGAGCCTGTTGTCGACGTACGGCTTGCCGGTGTTGATCACGAACTCCTCAAGCGCGGAGATTCCCGCCTTGCTCTGGTAGGTGCTTCGAATCCTCGCGTCGTCGACGGGCAGCAGCTCCTTCATCTTCCGGCACGACCCCTCGAGCACGTCTTCTGCGCCTCCGGCCGAAGCGCCGGCTGCAAGGATCTCTGCGATGAGCCTGTCGATCGAAACTGGTTCCGCCATGGCCTCGGATTAGAATCGCTTACTAAATTAAATAGGTTTAACGTAAAGTAGAGATAATTGCATAAAAAGGAAGTAGCATGAAAGTCAAGGAGGTATTCGAGGGGGTGTTCAAGGTGAACGGCAAGCTGGCCACGCGGAACCTCGTCCCGGGCGCGCGGGTCTATGACGAGGAGCTCGCCGAGATCAGCGGCGAGGAGTACCGGCTGTGGAACCCGTACCGGAGCAAGCTCGCCGCCGCGATGCTCAACGGCATGAAGAACATGTCCATAAAGAGGGGCGCCAAGGTGCTCTACCTGGGGGCGGCCACGGGCACGACGAGCAGCCATGTCAGCGACATCGTCGGCGATTCGGGCGTCGTTTACTGCGTCGAGATATCGGAGAGGAGCATGCGCGAGCTCGTAAAGGTATGCGAGGCGCGGCCGAACATGCTGCCGATGCTCCTCGACGCCAGGAACGTGGACGACTACGCGGGGGACATCGAGCCGTGTGATGCGCTGTACCAGGACATAGCCGCGAGGGACCAGTCGGACATACTGCTGAGGAACGGCAGGCTCCTGAAGAGCAGGGGCTTCGCCTACGTCGCGATCAAGTCGCAGAGCATAGACGTCTCTAAGGATCCGCAGAGCGTGTACAAGGCATTCCTGGAGGAGATATCGGGCGCGTTCGACGTGCTGGAGAAGATAGACCTGGCCCCCTACTCCAAGATGCACCTTTTCGTCGTCCTGAGGAAGAAAACCTGAGGTGCGGGTCCGTGGAACGTCAGGCTTTTGAGCTTTTGGAATCATTTATCTTTGCGCGGCGCATGTGCGCAACAGGTGCCGCATCGGGAAATTGAAACGGGGCAGGGGCGGTGATAAACTACAGGAAATACCTAAGGGCGCTTGAGAAGGCCAACTTCTCGGAGCTGAGGTGCGCCCACTGCGGCGCGGTGACGAGATCCGCGAACGGCAAGAGGGGAATATGCAATTTCTGCGAGCAGGCCGTGGGCGGGGGCGAGGAGAGAAACCGCGAACGTCCCGGCCCCGAGGAGTTCCAGCGGATGCAGGACAGATCCGGCGGGGGCACGGGGAAGGATGCGCTCGCGGACCTGGAGAGGCTCCTTGAGAAGAATCAGGACCCGGAGACCTTCTACATCTCCGCGCTCTTCTACCAGTTCTCTTCAGACTCTAGCTATCGCAGCAAGAACTACGCGCTGTCCGGATTCATGGAGGGGAACTACGCCAGCATCAGGGGAAGCCTCGACCTCGCCTCGAAATGGAAGGAGTGTTTCTACCGTGCGGCGTCGGCGGCGGCCGGCGCGCTAGAGGCAGGCTCACCGAGCAGGGAGCTCCTTTACATCAGGTTCATGTCGGAGGTGAAGCTGCACAGGCTCACCGACGCATCAAGGGCTCTCGGCAGGCTCACCGAGCAGGACAGCCAGGATCCCATCCTCGTCTACGCGAACATGGTGTACGGAGTGCGGGCCCGGACGCTCGCCGCAGAGCTGAGGCTATCCGACGCGCTCAAGACCAACGAAGCTAACGCCTTCTACTATCTGGCCGAGCACCTCGCGAGAAACGGGAGGCTGGTCGAAGCTAGCAAGGTGCTGGCGGCGCTTGGGCAGAAGGCCGACGTGAGGATGTCCGCTCAGCTGCTCGCCACGATAATGAACGTTCAATCCGCCTCGGAGATGTAGGGTCAGCCCTTGATGACGCCCAGCGGCACGTTCCTGCTCACTATGTTGGAGATGCCGGCCCCCTCGACGACCGCTACGACGTCGTCGATGTTCTTGTAGACCCACTCCGACTCCTCGCTTATCAGCTTCTGGCTCCTCACGCGCAGCTCTATGCCCTTGCTCTTCAGCGACTCCAGCGTCCTGCTCACAGGGATCTCCCTCAGCGCCTGGCTCCTTGACATCACTCTTCCCGAACCGTGGCAGGTCGTGCCGAAAGTCTCGCGCATCGCCCCCTCCAGGCCGCAGAGCACGTAGCTCGCGGTGCCCATGCTTCCCGGTATGATGACGGGCTGGCCTATGCCCCTGTACTCCTTCGGCACCTCCGCCCTGCCCTTCGCGAAGGCCCTCGTCGCGCCCTTCCTGTGGACATAGACCTTTACCTTCCTCCCACCGACGACGTGCTCCTCGAGCTTGGCTATGTTGTGCGCCACGTCGTAGAGCAGGTCCATGCCGAGCGCGTCGGAGCTCTTTCCGAAGACCGCCTCGAAGCTCTTCCTCACGGCGTGGGTTATCATCTGCCTGTTGGCGAAAGCGTAGTTCACGGCGCATTTCATGGCCGAGAGGTACTCGTCCGCCTCCCTGTCCCCTATCCTCGCGTAGCTCAGCTCCCTGTCGACGAGCTGGATCTTCTTCTTGGCCTGGTATCCGACCAGCGACCTCAGGTAGTCGCTGCATATCTGGTGCCCGAATCCGCGGGATCCGCAGTGAACCATCACGACCACCTGGCCCCTGAAGAGGCCGTACGCCTTCGCAGTCTTCTCGTCAATGACACTCTCGACCTTCTGCACCTCGAGGAAGTGGTTGCCCGCGCCGAGCGTGCCGAGCTCGTCGATGCCCCTCTTCTTCGCGTCGTCGCTGACCTTGGAGAAGTCTGCGCCCTTCATTGCGCCGTCTTCCTCCACGCGGCCCAGGTCCCCAGGAATACCGTAACCCTTCTCAAGCGCGTAGCCTACTCCTTCGAGCGACGTCCTTTCAAGGTCCTCCTGCGAGAAGCCCGTCTTCAGCCTGCTGCCCACCCCGCTCGGCACGTTCTTGAACATCGCGTCCAGAAGCCGGTTCAATTGGGGCCTGATCTCCTTCTCGGTAAGGTTCGTCTTTATCAGCCGGATGCCGCAGTTCGAAACCACGATTCCGTTGGCGATGAAGTTGTGGTTTGCGTTGTCGACCGTTATGTCAAACACATCGCCATTGTAATCTTCTTCTACGATAGATTCGACCTCATCATAGATGAAACCACTTTTCCCTATCTCAAACTTCTCTATGAACGCGTCAAATCTCTGCTCTGTCCAAACTCGCGCGTTCCCTCTGCTCTGCCAAATGCTGTGCCGTATAAAGCTTTTTCCGGCGGTTTTACACTCAAGATCAGCAATTATCTCCTTAGGAGAGGTGCCCTGCACATACATCGCAATGGCATTTTGCCTTATCGTGTCTCGTTCTTCCCTTATGTTTTTGACAAGGGTCAAATATAGCGTAGCCAGGCTGGAAAGCCTTTCTTTTTCCTTGTTATACGAGTACCCAACAGTGCCGAAAAATCGTATCAAGTTGTCCGTATTAGACTCTATCGCGAGCCTAGTCCCAACTGTGTTTCCTCTGATACCTTTGTAACGGTAACCTTCAACTATCATGGGGTTCGAAGTCTCTATTCCGAGGGAAGCCAACATCGCCTTAATGTCGAGCAGGAATGCCACCGCATTGTCCTGTAGGCTCTCCAATTTGCTCACGCTAAAAGCAGGGCAGCCAAAATTGTATCCATTGTTTGTCAACGGCTTTGTCATTTCGGCGCCGAAATATGCCGACAGGAACAGCCTCTTCTGCCAGTCTTCGGAGTTGACAATCCACTCTGGGACGCGATAAGCTTTCGCTGATTTGTTGCCCTGTGGTGCTCCGAGCGCAATTAGCAGCGCGCAAAAGGCAATCGAACTGATTTTCAGCGAATATTCTTCGTAGTCAAATTCCTGAGTGCCGTATTTCGTGGTTATTTTGTGATGCCTAGACCTGTGACTGATACTGCCCCTGATATCCAACTTTTGCAAATCATATTTCACGCTTAGCAAATCGTCCTCCTTGCCGTAGATTGTTACCCAGGACTTCCTTAGATTTTGGGGTATTGTCCCGTCACCCAGAATGAAACCGATCAGTTTTATGAGTATAGGAAGCTTTCCATCATCGGAATGCATCTCGACCAGGCCACGCTTCTTTAGGAAATTGAGAACTATCTTTTTTGCATTGCCCGCGTCTCCGATTCCCTGCGAATCAAGAACCTCGGCTATGGCATCGCTCGTAACTATTGGCTTTCTAAGAGGATGTACGTACTCGATGCCATCGAAACCCCTGACTGCGAGTATGTCGCCCTTATTAAGCAGTCCAGCATTTACCATTCCTTTGTCGGTCAGTATTGGGTGATCCTTTGTCGCTGTCACCTCCTTCCCAAGTTTCGTCTTTATTTTAAGTACCTTATCGCAGTTTCCTTTCTTCATTGCGAGCAACACCTTGGCTTCGGCGACGCAACCCCTTGACCTGTCGAATATAGAAACCGTCTCGCCGCTTCTAAAATCTGAGATAGCACGCCATGATCCGTTATCGTCGTAGACCTTGGTACCTGGCACAAGGCAGTTTATGTCGTACCCCACTGCACCAGGAGATATTATGCCGCTGTCGGAATCGAAGGCCACGACGCCCCCGACGGGGAACCCGTAGCCCTCGTGCGCATCCGGCATCAACAGCACGTTCCCGACTATGCCCGGGAGCGAGGACGCGTTTACAGCCTGCTGCAGGGTCCTGTCCGTCTTTATCTTCTCGAGCATCGCATCGGTGGTGTAAGCGACGACATTGGTGGTCATCCCCCTGCTTTCATCCCTCTCTATCTCGAACTTGAAATCGCTCAGTTTTTTCAATTCCACGCAAGCACCAAAAGCAACCGTATTTCTCCGTCGTTTTTAACGCCAAAGGTTAAATACCAGTAAATATCAATATTGCTGTGAAAGGATTTTAATGTATCCCTAATAATTTATATCCGTGCAGGGATGGCGGAGCCTGGTCAAACGCGGCAGACTCAAGATCTGCTGGCCTAAGGCCTACGAGAGTTCAAAACATTTGAGCAAATCTCTCTCCCTGCACGCTTCTAATTAAGGGGTGGACTCTATGGAAAAGAAGACGAAAAGGGCAAAAACAAAGATGAAGGCAAAGATGAAGACAAAGGCAAAGGCGAAAGCTAGCCGCAAGTCGGGCGCAAAGGCGCGCGCGAAGGCAGGCGCAAAGGCAGCCTTTAACTCGGTCATCTCGAAGATGAAGAAGGCCAAGGTGAAGGACAGCGTGCTGGTCGACATGCCCAGCTACGCGCAGACTGAGGACTTCACCAGCTCTGCGGCGTGCGCGATGATGGCGCTCAAGTACGTGAATCCCGGGTTCAAGTTCAAGAGGGAGCACGAGTACAGCATATGGCAGGAGGCGGTCAACGGCAGCGTCTGGTACGGCTCGAAGTACGGTCTGGCGTACGCCCTTGCGAAGAGGGGCGCCAAGGTGGGCATAGTGAGCAACACCAAGGACGAGGGCTACGAGAAGAAGATGGCCGTCTACGAGAACGTCAACCTCGACACGCTGGTCGCGTCCTTCAACGAGATAAAGCAGAAGTCGGAGACCGCGGGCGTGGAGGAGGAGCACGGGGTGGTCAACCTCAACACGATAAAGAGGGCGCTCTCATCGAACCACATACCGATAGTGCTCATAGACGCGAGGATAATAAACTCGTACCTGGACTCGATGCCGCACTGGGTGGTCGTGAAGGGCTACGACAAGGACACGTTCTACGTGGTGGATCCCTACTCCGACAGCACCATAACCCTGGGCACCGACGCGTTCAAGTCGGCTCTCGGCTTCGACAACAACTACCACATGGTCGCGGTCAGCATGTCACCTGCCGCTGGCAAGGGAAGCGTAAAGTGAAGAGGCCGGCCGCAGTCGGCGGCAGCCCCCGGAACCGATCTCTAAAACAAGCAGTACTAATTCTATCTTCGTGCCGCACCCCGGCCGCAAGATCCCTATAATTCTAATTCAGCAGAGGATCTGCACTTGACTCTGGCTGGCGGCCCTGGCCGGCGCCCTGTTTGCTCTGCCTAAGGACCTAAGCCGGTTGTAGCAATTGAGGCACATGAACCTCCTCCTGACCACTCCGCCGCTCACGTAAGGGTCCCTTTCCTGAACGTATCTCGGGAGAAGCACCTTCACCTCCCTGTCCCCCAGCTGCCTGTTGCAGCGGAAGCAGCCGTTCGCTATGAGACGCCTCTCGACGTCCTCACCCAGCCCCTCAGCTAAGCTTCTCTTCTCGATTTTCCCCATCTCATCTACCCCACCTTCAGCGCACGTGTTTCCCACCCGCCGCGCCTCTGCAATTCCTAAATCATAATGGCCTTGGGTGATATTTAATAATTGCGGTGCCATAAGACACTTGACGCAGGCGGGCCTGTCGTCGGTGGATTCTCATGCGGTACGTAATTGCTGTCGGGGGGAACGCGCTCTCCGACGCGGGGGTGCTCAAGGGCTTCGCCGCCGCGGTCTCCGCGCTGCGCGGGAGGGGCGCGGAGATAGTAATAACCCACGGGAACGGCCCCCAGGTCGGGGAACTCGCCCTGGTGGAGAGGAAGAACCTCGCCGTGCTGACCGCCCAGACCGAGGCGGAGCTCGGGCTGGAGCTGGAATTGCGCCTGGCCAACTCTGCCAAGGGCCAGGCACGCACGAATCCCGCGATCGTATTGACTCGGGTGCTGGTTGACGGAAGCGACCCGGAGTTCGGGCACCCGAGCAAGCCCATAGGCCCCTTCATCAGCGAGGCGAAGGCTCGGGCCGCCGCAAGGAGAGGCATGACAATCAGGAAGCTCATTCACGGCTACAGGAGGGTGGTCCCTTCTCCGAAGCCCAGGAAGATCCTCGAGACGGGGCTGATACGGCGGTTGCTGGGCGACGGGTACGTGGTGATAGCCGCGGGCGGCGGCGGCATCGCGGTGGTGCGCAGGGGCGGCCGTCTCGCTTATGCCGACGCGGTGATAGACAAGGACCTCGCCTCGTCCCTTCTCGCCGTGAAGCTCAAGGCGGACGGGCTCTTCATACTCACTAACGTCGACGGGGCGTTCCTGAACTTCGACACCCCAGGAGCAAGGATGATAAGGAGAGCATCGGCAGGAGAGCTGGCAAGGCACGTTGCAGACGGGCAGTTCGAGGAGGGCAGCATGCTGCCAAAGGTCGAGGCTTGCATGGACTTCGTCAGAAGGACAGGAAAGATAGCCGCGATAGGGAATCTCAAGAAGGTGAGAGACGTCATTAAATTGAGCAATGCAACAGTAATTTCTCCATAATACAATCAATGCAATTTCGGCCAGCAAATTAAAGAAGTCCGCTTCATCATAAAGCGCACGCAGCCTAGTGCTCTCTAGCCATCGCTTCTTCTTATGCATCCTTCTAAAAATTTCGGAGCCAATTTTTAAATACTCCGAAAGCCCAATACCTTCGGTATCTATGTTTGTACAGAAAGAGACCTTGCACAGCGACGAACTGCCAAAGGAGACGACGTGTCTGCAAGAAATAGCAATTCTTATGAAAGCCAATGCCCTGGCCAGTGAACTTGCTAAGGCGGTTGCGGCCCACGAACGCTTTGCAAAATCGGAGACCGCAACCAATATTGATACTTTAAGGGAGTCACTGCCCGAGCCTTACCGCGACATATTCTATAAGGCGCTGTGGTCGGTGGAGGAGGGAATCAAGCCGCTGCTGAGTGTTGTGCAGCAGGTAGGGTTTATGGGAAGCGGAGGCGCACGCAAGAGAGGGAATTTCGAAACGACGGAGTCTTGCGAAGGCTGTGATACTAACTTCAATCCAAAAGACTCAGATCCTAGGCGTCCCTACCTCCTGATTGACCGCAAGTGCTATGCGTCAAACATCTTAGTAGGAACGATGCTTGCCACATTTAACCTTACGTCTGAGGTAAAGTGGGAGCTGTCTGAGGAGGGCATAGCTATCGGCAGCCATCGCGATGGCCTTGGTATAGCAGCAATACGTCCAGTAATGTCTAAAGAGGAATACCTTTTTTACCTGACTGAGGAAGGTTGGGAGGCTTGCGCTAGCAAGATGAAGAGCTTCGAAGAGAGCAGGGATGAACTTGCCCTATTCCTCTATGATAGATACTGCTCCAACGGGAAAACCTGGAACAGTATAGATAAGCTGGTCACGGAGCTTATGACAGTGGAGCGGCAAATGGGAATTGGCATATCTCCCACCGCAGCGGACGTTAGCGACCCGCGCGTGCGGAGCCCTGGCGGTATTGTCCTATTCTGGCCTTCCGCACGGCCGCTATGACCTCGCCCACCACCGCGTCGGTCTTTATGCAGTTCGGGCCGAAGTGCGTCCTGCTCACGCGGTGCTTCCTGGCAAGCTCCTCGACGACCTTCTCTAGCGGCACCGAGCTGATCTTGAGGTACTCAGTAATCTTGGACAGGTCGTAGAAGAAGGGCGTATCTAGCTCGCCGCGCACGCTCTCCAGCAGCCCGACCGCCCCTTTGGAGTATCCCTTCCCCCTGCCCACCATGCGCCCGACGATCTCCCTGTCGTGAAGCCTTCCCAGCCAGAGGGGGCCGAACGCGACCCTCTGCCTCCCGCAGTTGCCGCACTTGGCCTCCGCTCTGGGCGCGAACCCCTCGGCTACCGAGAAGCCGTGGCAGTTCGGGCAGCTGTACCCGAATCCCGAACTGCCCACCGAGCGGTAGGCCTTCTCGGCGCCCCTCCTTAGGAAAACGAACACCCTCATGTAGTGCATGTCGGCTATGCTCAGCGCCGGCTCTATCCCGAAGTTGAACTGCGCCGCCTCCCTTGCCACGTAGTTTAGGAGTATCCTCACGCCGGCCTCGTGGCACAGCTCGTTGTGCAGGGGCCTCGACCCGTAGAGCTTCACGCACGCCTTCTCCTCTGCGCCGCAGAGCGTGGCCGTGTCGGTCGCGGTTATCATGAACAGGGTCCCGTCCTTAGAGAGCTTCAGCAGGTCGTGGACGTAAGGCACCGGGGTCCCGAAGGGGTCCAGGTCTATTACGTCGAACGCCTCGTCGCGCGTGTTGGCGAACTCCTGAACGCTCTCGTTCACGACCCTGAGCCTCAGCCCGTTCCTCTTCGCGTTCGCCCTCGCGGCCCTGGCGGCGTCGGCGTTTATGTCGAGCAGCGTGGTGTCCTTGATTCCAGCCTCGAGCGCGTATCTTATCCCGCGCACGCCGCTCGCCGCGGTGCAGTCGAGCAGCCTTGCCTTCCCGTCCACCGCGGCCTTCAGGAACAGCACCGACACGTCCCTCAGCTTGGCCATCTTCGGGTTGTAGAACACGTCCCCCGAGACTGATATCCTCGCCATTCCTTCGGTCGCCGCGCGCATGGGATCATGTCCTTATCTTTATCAGGGCGTCGAGGAGCCCGTGGGCGTACGATATGCTCGCGAAGGCGGTGTACAGGTCCCCTTTCTCGAGCCACGCCGCCGCGTCGTTGCGGTAGTCGACGGCCAGGTCGTAGACGGCCTTCTCCCTGCCCGCGAGCTCCACCGATTTCAGCTTCGCGACGCCGTCCTGGAACAGGTCTATGTCCTTCCTGATCCTCGCCGAGATCTCCTGCATCGGAACACTCAAAAGGTTTATAATCTTGAGAATATATATTCGTGTGGTGCCGCTATGGCCAATCGAGTTCCCTGGGACGCGCAGACCGATTCATTCGTGTCGGACCTTAATCCAGTCATATCAAAGAAGTACGGCGTGAACCTCAGGGCGATGCTGCTCAACCCCGGCGCCTACGCGGGCAAGAAGGACGCACAGGCGGCGGTGGACAAGCTGAGGGGCGACGTGGACCGCTACTTCTCGCAGCTGCTTGACGGGCTGAAGGACGAGCAGGAGAGGCTCGGCGACGTCCTCGAGAAGGCGACGGCGCAGTACAAGCAGGTCGATTCCATGATCTCGAACAAGTCCTCGGTCCTGAGGATCCCTTACATCAGGCCGCTCTTCGTGAACCGCAACCCGGACAACGAGGAGACGATAGTCATAGAGCAGTACGACAGCGGGCTCGATCCCCTCATAGGCAAGCTCGTGAGCGTCTCGAGCTACGTCGCGAACGTCTCCGCGACATACAAGGAGTACTACATCGGGTCATGGCTCTTCTCCGGGTCGAAGAACTACATACTGACCATGAACCCGCCGATAAGCCCGGTGCTAGCGGTGGAGAACGGCAGCGCCATAGTCAACGGGATACTCGACAGCATATCACGCAGGGCAGCCAAATGACGCGCAGGAAGGTCGTAATCGCGATAACCGGGGTTCCGGGCACGGGCAAGACGCGGCTCTCCGACATCCTCGCGAAGCGCATAGGGAGCGCCGAAGTGATACACGCCACGGAGCTCGTAAAGAGCAGGAGGCTCTTCTCCTCCTTCGACAGGGACGGGTCGCGCATAGTCAGGATGAAGGAACTGGAGCGGGAGCTGGGCAGGATTGTCGCGGGGAGCGCCAGCCGCGTGGTAATAATCGAGGGCCACATCCTCTGCGACCTCAGGATACGCGGCGCCGTCGCGGTAGTGCTGAGGGAGCACCTTGACGTCATCAAGAGGAGGCTCGTAGCGCGGGGCTACGGCAAGGACAAGGTCAAGGCGAACCTGGTCTCAGAGGCCACCGACTACTGCGGGGCGCACGCGGAGAGGAACTACGCCAGGGTCTACGAGATGTTCTCCAGGTCCAGGGACACACTGCCGAACATGATCAGGATAGCCGAAGGAAAAGAGGTGCGCACGCGGGAGATAGACCTGCTGCATGAACTCACGGAGATAATCGAGAAGGAGAGGGATTTCGCAATCTAGTTTCAATATGCGTTAAACTTGACCTCCTTATTTTTCTACCCTAAACATTTTTCCATGGCCAGGAATAACGTAGTCTGCAAATTCTAAGATTCTTTTGCGAGATTCAATCAATTTGTTCATGTCCATCCCTTTTGCCTGCGACTGGTCCTTCTGATTTATGTCAAATACTTGTGCCTCTCCTTCAATCCACCAAATAGCATCACCGGCAATTGCTATCTTAGCTTCCGGTTTATTAATAAAAAGTGAAAGGTGTTCAAGCACATGCCCTGGTGTTTCGATAATCTCAATGTCCTCTCCTAATACATTCTTATCAAATTCAAGCAACAGATCTTTATCATACATTAAATTAGCATCAAAGGTTACGAATTTTGCCTTTTCGAAGATTCCAGCAAGCAAAACATGATCGGGGTGACAATGAGACAGGAAGACATAATCAATATCGCCCGTAGTTAAACCTTCTTTTGCCAGTGCTTCCAACAATCTTTCACGATTGCAGCCCGGATCCGTAATTATTTTTTTATTCTCCGTGGTAACCAAACAGGTAGTAGAACTTGCTATCCATCCACCTTCAACTTTTCGTGCATATCCTTCAATCAGAATCTTTACATTCGTCATAAGACAACCTATCCGTCTTGTGGTTCTGTTCAGATGCGCATCCTCTTCATCAGCTCGGAATAAACGATCTCGTCGCAGCCCCTGGGGACGCGGTTCCTGAAGACCAAGGATCCGCCGACCCTTATGTCCTTGTGCCTCTTCATGATCCTTCCCTTTGCGACGTCATTGAACACGTCTCCGACGCTCTCGTACCTGTTGACGTCGATAACGTAGACGTTCTCCCCTATTACGGTCGTGCCCAAGGCGTCCCTGTGGTTGCTCGCGTATTCCACCTGGGCCTTCCCCATGAACGCGCTCGGCCCCCTGAGGAGGCGGGTCTTCAGGGTCCCTCTCGGGACTATGAACACCATCAATCCCCTGCCGCGGTGGACTATCGGGATCGCCGAGTAGATGCCAAATCCGAATTTTTCCGCGTGGCCCTTTATAAAATCCGCGACCTTCCGTAGTTGCGGCCACAGGATGTCCTCGCTCTTGTCCGGCAACCGGGTCTCAATCACGAAGAGGTCAAGCCCGGACTTCCGGATGAATGACCGCAGCAGCTTGCCGGAATCCTTGGGCGAAGGCCTTCTGACGTAGAATGACCTGATACTTGGCTTCGCGACGAACTCCCTCGCCATGATCGAGAACCTTGCGAGGGATTCGATGGACACCCCCGCCGCGACGTTCCTGTTCGCGTCGATCGGGTCTATCACCACGAACTGCGAGTTGAACCTTCTCGCAAGCTTCGGGTCGCCGTTCGCGCTCCTGGTCTTGGGATCGAGCACGAGCGGCGGCCTGAAAGAAGCCGCGCCCTCCAGCAGCTTCACCAGCGACCCGTAATGGAGTATCAGAAGCTCGCAGAGGTATCCCGAGAAGCCGCCTATGGCAATCTCCGCTCCGTATATGTCGTGGACGTCGAGAAGGTACTTGAGCAGCCTCACCTCGTCCCTCTGCCTCTCGGAAAGGTGCCTGCTCATGAAGTCGGCGTGCATCGGGGACCTGTCCACCGAAGTGCCCATGTCCTCGATGTTGTCTATCTTGAAGGCCGGGACTATGTCTGCCTTGACGCCGATGTCGTCAAGATAGACCCGCACGTACGGGTGTTCAGCGTACTTTATCTCGTACCGCTCGCCCTTCCTTTTCACTATCCTCTTCGCGTACTCCATCCCGTCCCTGGTTATCCTCTCCCGCGTGTGGGTCTTGCTGAACAGCAGGAATATGTCGATGTCGGAGTCGCCCCTTAGCTGCGTGCCCCGTACGACTGAGCCCACGACCCTCGCCTCCACCTCCCTGGGCAGGACCCGCTTCAGGCGCTCCATGAGCATGTTCACGCTGTATACCAACTCCTTCAGCTCCTTCCTGCTGGGCTTGATCGCCCTCAGCACCCTCTCGAAGACCGCCCTGGCGGTCTTCTCCTTGTCCGCGCGCATACAAAACCTATTTAATAGAAAATGACATATTTAATAATGAAAGGGCTCGTGGCGCAGGAGTAGCGCGCGTCGTTCGCAACGACGAGGCCGCGGGTGCGAATCCCGCCGAGTCCACTTCTAATCAACTGTTGAGTTTTATGAAAGAGGTAGAGATCAAGATCATAGGCTTCAACGAGGCGAAGCTGAGGGCTGCCCTTAGGAGAAGCAAGGCCGAATACAAAGGGAAGTCCTACCTCAAGAGGCTGGTCTTCGATGTGATGCCAAACTCGACGGATCAGGACGAGCTGATCAGGATAAGGACCGATGGCAGGAAGACAACGCTGACCTGGAAGTATCGTGACAACAGAGGGAAGAATATCGACAATACTGACGAGATTGAAGTCGAGGTCAGCGACTTCGACAAGACCACGGAGATAATATCGAAGCTCTGGAAGGGCCCCAGACCGTACAGGCAAGAGACTAAGCTGGAAAGATGGGACTACAAGGGGGTCGAGGTGGCGATATGCACCTGGCCGCTCGTTCCGCCGTTCGTCGAAGTGGAAGGAAAGACCGAGAAGGAGATAAGGAAGGCGGTCAGGGAGCTAGGGATAGAAGGGACGGACGTGGGCAATTCCAATCTTGCAAGGATATTCGCGAGATACGGGCAGAAAGGAAAGGATGCGGGAGACCTGCATTTCTGATCAGTTTTAAATATACTACGTCCCATCCTTTAATGTGGCAGAATGAACAAAAGATTTTTCCTTCTCCTGATGCCGCTTGCTCTTCTAATATTCGCCAGTTTTACGGGAGCAACGCTGTTGCCCTACCGCTACTACTACTCCTGGAACGAGAGCATAAGTTCAGGGAGCGAACTTTTGGTCGGCATCAACACCAGCGGCCCCGTAAGGCTGCTCGTCCTCCCGCAGAGTGATTCCTATAACTACGATAACGGCCATCCTTACACGGAAGTCTACAACGCCACCATAAACACCGGCGTATACCAGGTATCCCTCAGCCCCGGCCAATATACTGTGGTGATGGACGCCTCATACAGCGATGTGAAAATAACAGAAGAGGTGACCGCCGCCCAGACCGGCCAGGTGAGACAGGCCAACATAAATGGCGTATACTATTACCCCCTGACCTTATTGAACTACAGCATCGTAAACATCACGATAATCAGCACCGTTCCCATAAACATGAACATGACAGGAACCTACGACAACGCCACCTTCAACAATGACCTCTACGGCTCAAATTGGGGAATACACCTAAACAGAGGCCCTTACATAATCAATTACTCCTCCAGCACCCCGACAAAGGCGTTCATAATCATAAATGCGACGCCGACCCTCGTAGATCCCGTCCCTAAAGGCGACTACTCTGCCAGTTCCTTCCCTATAGGCATCGCCTCCTACGGTCTGAACAACTATACCGGCACGCCAATCCCGTACGTTATCAAAACGAACTTAATCGAGGGCGGTGCGAACATAACCGCGATATACGCCTACAACGCCATGCCGCCAGCGAACGTCTCAAGATACGGGGCGTCGTTGCAGCTCAATGCAGTGATGGATGTTCTCTCAGGCGGCAGGACCTACACCTACTGGCTGCAGGACGTGCTCAGCCTCGACACGTACAACCAGAGCTATTACATCGAGAACAATGTATGGAACTTCTCGACCGATAACGCGACCCTGTCAAACGCGACAGTTCACGGAATCGGGGGAGTATACCAGACCATGTCAACCTGGGCCAATTCAAGCTCGGTCGTCAATTACTATGCGTACAGACTCCCCCAGTCTAATTACTCCTTCCCCCTATATTTCTATCCAGACATCATGGCCAGTGTGGTTGACGGCCACCCTCTGGTCTCCTTTGGCTACTACACCGCTGACGGAATTTATTATTACGATAACGTAACCTTCTCCATTCCCGCAAGGGAAGCCTACCTGATTGTTACTCCATACTACAAGGCGCAGAGCAATGTGCCGTATGATGCGGAGTTCGTCTTCGGAGGCGAAAGCTATGGGGAAACGACCGCATTCACCGAGATGAATGCCTCCCTCTCCCTTTATTACAACACCACGGAAGGCACGCTGGCCACGTTTCCATCAGTGTACAGCTTCGGCAGCGATACTGTCGAAGCCACGACCGACTTGCAGACCAACAGCAGCGAGCACGGCGTGCACGTGTACGTGGGCCCGCTCGATCTTTCGAGGAACTTCGTCTACCTTACCAACAATACAAACACCACTACCGTGACGACCACCACCGTCCCGCAGACGACGGTGCTCACCACCGTCTTCAACTATACGAACAGTAGCACTTCCATCCATACGACCAGCGTGCCAAGCAATAATACTAATAACTCCACCGGCGGCTCAAATGCGGCAGCGTACGCCGTTGTGGGGGTTGTATGCGCAGTGGTGGCGCTCTACGTCCTCCTCAAGTTTATCAAGCCCCGCGCACGCTAGCTCCCCCCAGCACGATTGGGAATCCGCCAAAACCTACATTTCTGAAAACCCCTTTATAGCTATCCGCACATATCTATTCTGAAATCCATGAGCAGGACGCTCGAAACGAAAAGGAAGATCCTAGGCCTGCTTAGGGACAAGGACATGACGATCACCGGGCTCAGCGCGTCCCTGAACCTGTCCACCGCGACCGTGAGCCAGCACATCGATGAGCTTTCCAGGGCGGGCGCGATAGAGAGGGTCGAGAACGAGCACTTTAGGAAGCTGAAGTACTACCGGATCAGGGAGACGGAGAGCCAGGTCTTGGCCAAGAACGCGAAATACCTCATAGCCGCCGCCGTCGTGATGGTCGTGGCGCTGGAATTCTACTTCTACGGCCTGACATCCACCGTCCCGAGCCCATCCTCAATACCCACCATGGGCGTCAAGGCAAATTCGAACTCCAGCATAGCCGCGGGGCGATACGGCGGAGCGTCAAACATGACCCCTCCAACGCCCCTGTCTGACGTGCTCAACGTCACGAAGATGGACGGCTTCAGCTTCAGCCGGGAGATGTTCAGCTCCAACTCTTCTTCCAGATGCGTGCTGGTCCAGGTAAGCGCGTGCGACAACAACGTCCCGAGCCAGTTCGCCTGCCTGAATTCCGACTACTACCCGGCCTACCTCAGCCAGAGGCAGGCGGCCTTCTCCGGGCAGGGGCAGATATGCCCGCAGTATCTGGTGCTCGGCACGCTCACCTGCGAGAGCGTGAACGGCTACTGTGAAGTAGTCCTTAACCAGGCCGCCGCAATTAAGGCACCATCATGATTGCGAGCTTCCCGATTAACTAGGATGATTCACAATCCGTGTTTCGTCTTGGCGTTGCAGAACTCCACGATGGCCCGGTCTATGTCCTCCATCTCCACCTCCGGCCACAGCTTTTCCATCGCGACTATCTCGGCGTAGTCGGACTGCCAGAGCAGGAATCCCGACAGCCTGTGCCCGCCCCCGGTCCTTATGATCAGGTCTACCGGATTCTTGACGCAGAGGTTCTCGGATATGAGTGTCTCGACATTCATGCCCCTCTCTTCCGATCTTTTCGCTACCGCTTCCCTTATGATACTCTCTACAGCGGAACTTATCTCATGCCGACCTCCGTAGGCCACAAGTATGTTGAGCGTACGTTCCCTATTGTCGGAAGTCTTCTCCTCGAGCGCGCGGCAGCTTTCCCGGAAGTCTGGCGGCAGCATGCTTTTGTCCCCGACGAACTTTATTTGGATTCCCTTCTCTCCGAAGAAGGGATCCACGGCCCAGTCGTCAAATGCCCGCTTCTGTATCCTGAGCATGGCATCCACCTCCTCCGACCTGCGCAGTAGGTTCTCACTCGATAGCGCATATATGCTTATCTCACGTATCCCTGTTTTTTCGAATACGTGCCTTACGACCTCGTATACCTTGTCCGCTCCTAGCCTGTACGCCTCTTCCAACCCCCTGCCTGTGTTTTTGCCATAGCGCCTGTTCCCGTCGATTATCACGCCGAGGTGGCCCAATCCGTCGCCGTACTCAAAAGAGTTCGCGTTACCTTTGACTTCGATCGGCGGCAGTTCCGCTTTGACCGCATTCGGGCGTACCCGATCCTTGGCTTCCGTTTCGGTCGCTTCCCTACGCAAGGGCGCCAATGGCCCATCCGCCGAAGGAGGAAGCTGTTTCTTCAACTTCGTACTGTCCCCACCCATGCTCACCCACCCCATTAATCCTCTTCCCGGGGGCCTATTTAACTGTATGTAGAAATTTCGCCAGCGAGTCGTCTTTTGTCAAAGTTCGATGGGCAGCCTGTCCGTTTTGTGCGATTCAGCTATCACGGTCCAGTACTCAGTCAGCGCTTCCGTGAGTTTTTTCCAATCATGGGAATTGTGTGCGGGATACGCCTTGGCGAAAGTCAGGTAAGTCGTCTTGATTGCCAGGCCGAATCTTCCAGGTCCGAACTTCGACAGGTGCTCCATGAACAGGTTCCCGAACACCTGGAGGCGGTTCCCGTGCCTTGCGCCTATGTACCAGCCCACCTTATAGACGGGGGATTTCGTTTCTGTACCGAGGAGCCTGTGCGCCTCGATGAATTCCTCGCGAACTCGGTCATAGTACAGCCGTTCAAGCGCAAGGTTCCTCTCGCTCTGGGCCTCGACGGCGAGGTCGGAATTCTGGTACGCACTGATCACGTGAGCAGATGCATCCCTGGCGGCGCCCCTGTCGTAGCCAAGCTCCACGGCGTAGTTCACTACGCTGTTCCCGAACTCCTGCCATTTCCTCTCGTCGTGCAGCCTGAACAGCTCGCAGTGGAACGTCGCTATCTTCTCAGGCCTAAACATTTGATTTACCTAACTGCAGTTTAGCAAGACCGGGGTATTTTTTCATCAGATTTTCCGAGGTGTCGATTACAAAAATGCACTTCGCGTCGCCGAGAGCCTCGCACTCGGTCTCCACTATGTCCAAGTCCAGCCTGTACGCGCTCGAGGCGCCTCCCGCCATGAGGCCCCGTATGACGTGGTCGCACGGGGCGTCAACCTTCCCCTTGAGGTAGGCCGCCACAGGAGAGCCCTCCGTGCCGATGACTCCCGTGTTCTTCTCCTTATCGCTCTCCAGCCATTCGATCTTGCCCCATCCGCTCATCTTGGCGAGCTTCACGAACCAGTTCAGGTAGTCCTCGAAGCTGAAGCCGTAGGTCTTTCCCACGTCCCTTCCGAATCCCTCCCGCATCGCCCGCTTAGCGGCCCCGTAGAACGCACCCACCAGTTTGGGGTCCTTGCAGATGCTCTCGATGTATAAGCCAAAGAAGTCGGAAGGCGAGATCACGACGCGCTGCCCGGTGAGTTCCACCCTGCCGTCCTGAAAGCTGACCTGCCTGGCAAGCATAAGCTCCTCGAATATGCTCATGTCGATCAGATCATTTGTAGACCGGCACCGCGGGCTTGACGACGATCCCGTTCCTCCCGAATTCGAAGTCGTGCAGGTACTGGCTGTGGTCCGTGGCTCTCATCTTCAGTATGGAGATTGTTCGCATATGCCGGTTTCCCATGAGTTCGTTGTAGAGTTCCACTATGCCGTCGCAGGTGAACTCGCTGACACCGTCAACGGTGATGTGCGTGGAATTCCTGTTTCCGTATGTTATTATGAGGTTCGTCGTGCCGAGCTCCGTCAGTTTTTCGACTATCAGGTAGGCCATGCGCCTGTCCGACTTGCTCGTGTAGACCACGCCGTTCTTTTCCGCGGTCTGGGCACCAGCCACGTCGCCTCCGACTTTGCCCGATTCAAAGGGCGTGGGCGAGGGCTCTATCATCTCTCCCTCGCCGAGCCTTATCGCGAAGAACCCGGCGTTTATCGCGAACGTCGCCAGGTTGTCCAGCACCACGCGCTCCGCGTTTATCTCCTTCTTTATTTTCCCTATGACGTCGAACAGGTCGAACTTGATCTTGTTCAGCGGCACCTTCAGGAAGAAGATCTTGCCCGACTTCTCCATGCTCTCGAGATTCCAGCCGAAGCGCACCCCCTGCAGCTTTAGCTGCTCCGAGGATGAGTCTATTGATATGTACAGCCCGTTCTCCCCGACCTGTGCTCCCTTGTAGAGATAATTCAGGCCGAAGATGGTCTTTCCCGTTCCCGGCATGCCGGTCAGGAGCACATTCGAGCCCTTCGGAATGCCTCCCTCGATAAGCTGATCGAAGCCCTCGATGCCGGTAGGAACCCTGTCTCTCTTGCCGCCGCTCTCCGCCGTTCCTTTTGCTATATCGTCACCCTTAGCATAACATCCCAAATCAAACGTTAAATACTTTTCTACGCATTCCCCGTTACCATTCCACCGTAAAATCCCACCGCAAGTCGCAGTTCCGCCTCGGGAACCGCCTCTATAACGCAGTTATACCAATGTTTTTAAGCCTTGAATCAGGTGTACTATTCTGCACCGAGCAAGCCCAGGGTGTATAAGTGGCAAAATACGTGCTGATATCGGACACGACGCTGACGAGAGCCTACGGGAACTTCCCCCTGCTCCAGTTCCTTCCTGCTGCGCCCTCGGATCTGGTGCCGAAGCCGGTCTACGATTTCCTCAGGGGCAGGGCCGAGGCCTCGCTGCCCAACGGGGAGGCCGCGTACACCTCTTACTCCGTGAGGAAGATAGAGGCGACGCTGCTCACGAGGAACAGGAGGGAGGACGTGGCGGTGCCGCACGAGAAGTACCTGGAGAGGTTCATAGACGATGACACCGAGGTCATAGCGGTCTCGACGATGGACCCCCTGGGCTACAGCCCCCTCGCGCTCTCCTTCCACCTGCTCTTCGGCGGCGCCAAGAAGCCCTGGGCGTGCGTCGAGTGGGAGAGGCTGATAAGCAGGATAAACCGAGCCAGGGCGGGCAGGAGGGCGAAGCTGGTGGTGGGGGGTCCGGGCGTCTGGGAGTTCATGACAGACCCCGCTTCCCTGGAGAAGGAGGGCATAGACTACGCGATACAGGGAGAGACCGAGGACATACTCTGCGACCTCTTCGAGCAGATATCGAGTGGGGGTCCGGACGGAAACAGGTTCTTCAAGGGGTTCATGACCTTCGACGGGAAGTTCCACAGGAGCTACGTGCCCAACGACAGGTTCATAACCCGGAGGCCCGGCAGCCAGAAGGGCGCGCCCGCCGTGGAGGACATACCGCCGATAGTGCGGCCCTCGATGCTCGGGATAGTCGAGGCGATGCGCGGGTGCGGGGTCGGATGCGACTTCTGCGAGGTCACGCTGCGGCCGCTCAGGTACTTCCCGGTGAAGCAGATAGTCCAGGAGGCGCGGGTGAACGCCAATTCGGGCTACGGGCACGTCTGGCTTCACAGCGACGAGATCTTCGCCTACAAGCACCCCAACGCCAGATACGAGCCAAACGAGGAGGCGCTGGCCGAGCTGTTCTCCGCCCTGGTATCGGTCCCGGGCGTCAGCGGCGTGAACCCGACGCACGGGAGGATATCGATCCCGGCGGAGTACCCGCGGCTAATAGAGCGGCTGTCCGGCATACTGAGGGCCGGGCCGGAGAACTGGATCGGCCTGCAGGTCGGCGTCGAGACCGGAAGCGACAGGCTGGCCCTGAAGCACACGCCGAACAAGACCCTTCCGCTCAGGATAGGCCCCGACGGCACGTTCGCCGAGATAGTCCATAAGGGGATCTACAACCTGAACAGGAACTTCTGGAGGCCAGCCCTGACGGTGCAGGTGGGCCAGGCGGAGGAGACCCCGGAGGACAACTGGGACACGGTCGCGCTCATAAACAGGCTCAGCGACTCCAAGGTGGACGGCAGGCCGTTCGAGTTCACCGTGACCCCGATGCAGAACGTCCCGCTCGGGCTCATAAAGAACAGGGAGATGAAGGCGAGCATGCTCGACGAGTCGCAGATAGCCGTCTACTACGCGAGCTACAGGCACCTCGCGAAGATCGCCTCCAGGGACGCGGCGGGGGAGAGCAGGGGCGGCTTCCTCAAGAGGGCGGGGATGTCCACCCTCATCCCGCTCGGCGGCTGGGGCATGATGAAGATCGTGGAGGGCATAGCGAAGAAGTACAAGGTGGACATAGAGAAGGTCAAGCGCTACGGGCTCGAGGATGCGAGGAAGTAGCGCGCCAAAAGAGAGCCGACAACCTATCACACCCTCGCGTACGCAAAGGAATTATCCTTTTCCGTCTCATTATTTACGATCTTATACCAAGTTTTTAGTTCGGGATGCAGATGGAACGCGTAATAGACGTGAGAGGGGTCAGGAAGGACTTCAAGGCCTACGAGACGAAGGGTTCCGGAATATTCTCTTTCAGGAGGAGGTCCTACATCAAGCACGCGCTCAGGGGCGTCAGCTTCAGCATCAACAAGGGCGAGATAGTCGCGCTGCTCGGGAAGAACGGCAGCGGGAAGAGCACCCTGATAAAGATAATGTGCGGCATACTGTACCCGACCTCTGGAAGAGCGCAGATCCTAGGCTTCCGCCCGTGGGAGCAGCGCATAGACATGGTCAAGAGGATGGGAATCGTGCTCGGGGCCCACGGGCAGCTGTACTGGGACTTACCTGCCATAGACACTTTCAACCTAATGAGGAGCGTCTACCACATACCAACCAAGGATTTCAAGGGTCGGCTCGACTATCTGCTGGATCTCCTTGAGCTTCGCGACGTCTACAAGCGCCAAGTGCGCACACTCTCGCTTGGCGAGCAGATGAAGTGCAACTTCGTGGCGTCCATGCTGCACGCGCCGGAACTGGTCATACTCGACGAGCCCACGATAGGAGTCGACCTTCCATCTAAGCAGGCCCTCAGGACCGCGATACTGGAGACCAGGAAGGAGAGCAACACAACCTTCCTGCTGACCACGCACATAGTCGAGGACATAACGATGGCCGAGCGCATCATCGCGCTGGACAAAGGCAAGGTGATCTTCGACGGGTCGAAGCGCAGGCTCGAGACGCTCTTCGGGGACAGGAAGATCGTGGAGATCGAGTTCAACGATCCGCCCGACTTCAAGGCCTACGCAAGGCTGGGCAGGGTCATGAAGGTCGAGGGCAGCTACCTGAGAATGGAGGTCGACCCGCGCGTGCTTACGAACCGGGCGTTCACGCGGCTCCTTTCGAAGGGAGACGTGGCCGATTACAAGGTGGGCGAGCGTGACCTGAGCGAGATACTGCTGAGGCTGTACAAGGTGCGGCGTGCGGAGGTTCCAAGAACGGGCGCATAGCATGGCAAACATTGCGGGACAGTTCGCCATATTCAAGCTGGGTGTCAAGAACCAGATGGCGTACAAGGCCGACTACGTTGCGTCCCTCCTCTTCAGGATAGTGAGGCCGCTGATACTGCTTACGGTGTGGGCAGTGATATTCCTTAACACGGGCGCACCCACGATAGGCGGCCTGACCCTCACCGAGACGGCCGCATACTTCTTCCTAGTGATGCCGGTTACGGTAATGATCGGCGAAGATGTGACCGACACGATGCAGAACGACGTGCAGGCTGGGGCGGTGGCCTCGGCGCGCGTCAAGCCCATGAGCTACCCGCTCAACGTCCTCTTCCGCTCGCTAGCCGTAGGCGCGGTCGACATCGCGGTTCTTGTTGTCCCGCTCCTGCTGATTACAATCTTCGCGTTCCACCTGACGCTGACCCCTGTTGCGCTGCTCCTTTTCGTCGCAGAGGCGCTCATAGGCCTCGCAATCGTCAACCTCTTCGGGTTCTTCATCGGCACGATGACGATACGCATCACGAACGTGTACGGGCTCTCTTCGGTGTTCTACAACCTGACGTGGCTCGTCTCCGGCGCGATGATGCCGCTGAACTTCTTTCCTTCGTACGTGCAAGGTCTGCTCGCGCTGACGCCTTTCCCGGTAATGTGCTACCTCCCGGTGGCAACTCTCCTCGGGGGCGTTAGCGTGCAGCAGGCGGTCACCGGAATTGCGTATTCGTTCGCATGGGCGGTCGCGCTCACGGCGCTCGCCTACGTCTGGTGGAAAAGAGTCTCCAAGGGCATGGGATCAGTGGGTGGATGACATGGCGTCGCAAATCTCGAGGGAACTGTCCTACTACCTGGCCTCGGCCTACTATACCGCCAAGAGCTTCTTCGTGTACAGGGCGCAGGCTTGGATGTGGATGCTTCAGGCGCTGCTCGCGCTACTGCTCGCCTTCGTGAGCGTGACCGTCATCTATTCCGTCTCGAGCGGCATAGCGGGATGGAGCTACTACCAGCTCCTCTTCCTGACCTACCTGACCGCGCTTACTGTGTGGGCGATTGCCTTCGTCGCGAACCCATGGCAGGTCCCGTACGTTCTGAGGACGGGGCAGCTCGACAGCTACATGACCAGGCCGTTCAGCGTGCTAGCCATCACATTCGCCAACTCTCGCTCGGTATCGTCCCTATTCTCAGGCGTCTTCGGCAGCCTGGCGTTCCTAACCTATGCCTCCCTGCGCCTGCAACTGTCCCCCCTGCTGGTGGCGGAGTTCGTCCCGCTCTACCTGCTGGGCCTCGCCGCCCTGACGATGTTCACTCAGGCACTTGCGGTCCTGTCGTACAAGCTGATGAAGAGCGGCTTCTTCATCAACCAGGCGATGACCACGATGCAGACGCTATCCAACTACCCCCTCTCGGCATACGGCGGCACCGTCCAGTTGCTCTGCACGGTCTTCATTCCGATAGGGATAGCGGTGTACTATCCCGTCGAATTCTTGCTCGGAGACCTGACAGCCCCCGTCTACCTCGCCCTTGTGGCGCTCTCCGTGGCAGCCATACTCGTCTTCTACTGGCTGTTCAACAGGCTCATGCGCTCGTACGAGAGCGGCGGCGGATGACTCTTCCTGCACCCATTCGCGCTCGGCACACAGTAATCAATATATCCCTTTGTTGCAATTGCTAATCGGTGTTCGCTTGCAAAGGAAGGCCTTCGAGGGTTCCGTAGACTACCTGCAGGTCCTCGACGAGAACGGGAACGCCGACGCCTCGCTGTTTCCCAAGGATCTCGATGACGCGAGGATAGTGGAGATGTGCAAGTACATGCTCTTCGCAAGGGCCCTTGACGCGAAGTCGCTGAGCCTGCAGAGGCAGGGAAGGGCGGTGACGTACGCCCCGCTGGTGGGCGAGGAGGCGACGCAGATAGGCACCGCTTTCGCGATGCGAGGGCAGGACTTCTTCGTGCCGAACTTCAGGCAGCACGGCGTCTTTCTAGTCAGGGGGTTCCCGCTCGAGAACTTCTTCATATACTGGAGGGGGTTCGAGGACGGGAGCAAGGTCCCGCAGGGTTTCAACTCTACTCCGGTCGCTGTTCCCGTGGGAAGCCAGATGCCGCACGCGGTCGGAATCGCCTTCGCATTCAAGTACAAAGGCAAGGACGCCGCGGTGGTCGCGTACGTGGGAGACGGAGGCACATCGGAGGGCGAATTCTACGAGGCCCTGAACTTCGCGGGGGTGTGGAAGGTCCCGCTCGTCGCGATAATAGAGAACAACCAGTGGGCGATATCGGTCCCGAGGAGCGCGCAGTCCGCCGCGAAGACCCTTGCGCAGAAAGGCATCGCCGCGGGAATCAGGTGCGTTCAGGTCGACGGCAACGACGTGGTCGCAGTTTACAAGGCGACCAAGGAGGCGATAGACGGTTCGAAGGAGGGCCCTACCCTGATAGAGTGCGTCACGTACAGGATGAGCATGCACACCACCGCGGACGACCCGACGAGATACAGGAGCGACGCCGAGGTCGAGGAGTGGGCCAAGAAGGATCCGATACTCAGGGTGAAGGCGTACCTTGCGAAGAAAGGCCTGTGGAGCGATGAGATCGAGAGACAGGTCTCTGAAGAGCAGCTCAAGCGGATAGACGAAGCGGTGGAGAAGGCCGAGCAGTTCAAGCCGGATCCCGGCCTCATGTTCAAGGACGTCTACAGCTTCATGCCCGGGGTCCTGAACGAGGAACTCGAAGACGCCGAGGCTTCGAACTTCTGGCAGTAGGCGATGGCATGCAGATGAACATGGTCTCCGCACTCAACAACGCGCTAGAGATCCTGCTACGCGAGAGCGAGGACGTCGTGCTGCTCGGCGAGGACATAGGCAAGGACGGCGGGGTATTCAGGGTGACCGAGGGCCTGCAGGAGAAGTTCGGGGCGAAGAGAGTCATGGACACGCCTCTCGCGGAAGCCGCGATAATAGGCGCGTCGCTGGGAATGGCGATTTCGGGGCTGCACCCCATCCCCGAGATGCAGTTCGCGGGCTTCTCCTATCCCGCGTTCAACCAGATCGTGAGCCACGCGGCGAGGTACAGGTCGCGGACTAGGTCGATGTTCCCGGTCCCGATGGTCGTCAGGATGCCCGTCAGCGGCGGCGTGAGGTCGCTCGAGCACCACTCCGAGAACCCAGAGGCGCTCTACTCGCACGTCGGGGGCCTGATAGTGGTGGAGCCGTCGAACCCCTACGACGCGAAGGGCATGCTGATAAAGGCCGGGAGGATGAAGGACCCGGTCATATTCCTTGAGCCGACAAAGCTCTACAGGCTCTTCAGGCAGGAGGTGCCGGAGGACGCCTACGAGGTCCCGATAGGCAAGGCCAACGTGGTCAAGGAAGGCGCCGCGCTTACGGTAATAACCTACGGCACGATGGTACCGATCGTCAAGGACGTGGTGGACAGCAAGAAGGTCGATGCCGAGATAATAGACCTGAGGACGATAAACCCGCTCGACGAGGACGCGATAATCCAGAGCGCGAAGAAGACGGGCAGGGTCGTCATAGTGCACGAGGCGCCGCTCGGCTTCGGCGTCGGCGCGGAGGTCGCGGCCAGGATAGCCGAGAAGGCGATATACGAGCTCTCCGCGCCTGTCATAAGGGTCGCGTCGCCGAGCCTTCCGTACCCCTTCCCGGGCTACGAGAATTATTATATACCGAACGCGAAGAAGATAGCGAGCGCGATAGACAGGGTCTTGGGTGCGTGATTCCGTGAAGGAGATAAAGTTCATAGACGTCGGCGAGGGCATAACCGAGGGCCACGTCAGGCAGTGGCTCGTGAAGGACGGGGACCAGGTCAAGGAGGACCAGCCCGTCGTGCGCGTGGAAACGGACAAGGCCGTGGTCAACGTACCGTCCCCGATAAGCGGGACGATAAGGCAGAACGTCAAGGAGAACACTGACGTCCATCTGGGGGACACGATAGCCTACATAGGCACGCCCGACGAGATAAGATCTGCGAGCAGCGCCGCTCCTTCGCAGGCGGCGAGCCAGCCGCAGGCCGCCGTTAGCGAAGCGCCTCAGTCCGCAGCGCAGCAGCCCAGCGCCCAGAAAGAGGAACCGAAGGAACTGATCGCGACCCCTGCCGTGCGCAAGCTAGCGAGGGACATGGGAGTCGACATAACGCAAGTGCCTGGCACAGGCCCCGCTGGGCGGGTGCTCGATTCTGACGTGAGGAACGCTTCGCAGAAGTCGCAGCCGAAGCCGGTGCAGAAGTTCTCCGAGATTCTCGAGGAAAAGCACACCGGCGAGATAGAGCGCGTCCAGATGTCCACCACAAGGAAGGCCATAGCGAGGAACATGGAGCTGTCCGCGACGATACCGAGGGCAGTCCACATGGATATCCTGAACGCGGCGAACCTCTTCAACATCGTCGCAAAGGAAAAACCCAACGTGGAGAAGCTCGGCGCCAAACTGACCTTCCTCCCTTTCATAATCAAGGCCACGGTCGAGGCGCTGAAGGAGAACCCGAAGTTCAACGCGAGCTACGACCACGACACGCAGGAGATAATCCTGAAGAAGTACTACAACATAGGCATGGCGGCGGAGGCGCCCGACGGCCTCAAGGTCGTGGTCATAAGGGACGCCGACAAGAAGAGCATAATCGAGCTTGCGAAGGAGATACAGGCACTGCACAAGAAGGTGCTTGATGAAACGATATCTCTCGATGAGATGCGCGACGGCTCCTTCACGATAACGAACGTGGGGAGCCTCGGCGGCGGGTTCCTGTCAGTGCCGATGATAAACCCTCCTGAGGTGGCGATACTCGGGGTGCACATGATAAAGGACTGGCCGATCGTCGAGGACGGCCAGGTGAAGGTCGGGAAGATACTGCCGATATCGCTCTCATTCGACCACAGGGTAGTGGACGGCGCCGAGGCCGTGAAGTTCGCGAACGCCATAATGAAATATCTCGAGGATCCCGATTTCCTTGAGATGATCGGATGAGATTCAGACTCAAGGATGCCCAGAAATTCGAATGGGAAGGACTGAAGGGGTATGCCTACAACTCCAAAAAGGAATTCAGAAATGCAAGTGCGGCCTACTTCGATGTCAAGACCCAACATGGAAGAGTCAAGAACAGAATAAGCGACAGGGTTTATTACGTTCTGGAAGGAAAGGGCAGGTTCATCATCAATAATAAAAGCTTTCCCGTGAGTAAAACAGACGTGGTAATCGTACCTAAGAACACTCCATACAATTACGTAGGGAAAATGAAATTGTTTTTAGTTCACGTCCCTGCCTTTGATGCAAAGTACGAGGTTGAATTGAGATAATCATGGTGTATGAATGGTTATGGGTTCTTTACCTGAAGAAGTCGACCTCGCAGTCATAGGCGGCGGAGTCGGAGGCTACTACGCGGCGATAAGGGCCGCGCAACTCGGGATGAACGTCGCGCTAGTCGAGAAAGAGAAAATGGGTGGGCACTGCCTCAACTACGCGTGCATACCCTCGAAGACGCTCATCAAGATATCCGACATGTTCTACGAGATACAGCACGCGGAGAAGTTCGGGATACGCGCCGACAACGTGACAATCGACGCTGCCAAGATGAACGACTGGCGCATGGGCGTCTCAAGGAAGCTAGAGCAGGGCGTGGAGTTCCTGTGCAAGTCCAACGGCGTGGAGCTGGTGAAGGGCCAGGCCACCTTCCTTTCATCCAACACGCTCCAGCTCACGAACGGGACTTCGCTCCAGTTCAAGAAGGCCATCATAGCGACAGGCTCGGAGCCGACGGTTCTCAAGGGCTTCGAGTTCGGGGGCAGCATAATCGACTACAAGCAGGCGCTCATGCTAGACAGGATACCCAAGAGCATGGTAATCCTTGGGGCTGGCTACGTCTCCGTAGAGCTCGGCACGCTCTACGCCAAGCTCGGCACCAGGGTGCACATAATCGCGAGGTCTGACGTCCTCTCGCGCTTCGACAGGGATGCCGTAGCACTAATAAAGAGCAAGATGGAAAGCCTGGGAGTGGAGGTGCACACGGGAGTGAATCCCGCGTCCCACGCCGGCGCCTCCGTGACGCTCAGCGACGGCAAGACGCTGGACGCCGAGCTGGTCGTTGTCGCTGTGGGTCTCTCCCCATACACCGGCGGACTCGGCCTTGAAAACACAAGCGTCCAGGTGGACGAGAAGGGATTCGTGAAGGTCGACGGCTCGCTGAGAACAACGGATCCGAACATACTCGCCGTGGGCGACGTCATAGGCGAGCCGCTCCTGGCCCACAAGGCGATGCGGCAGGGCGTCGTAGCGGCGGAGGTCGCGTCCGGGCTGAACTCGGGCTACGACAACATCGTCGTCCCCGCGGTGGTGTTCTCCGATCCCGAGATCGCGATCGCTGGCACGCTGGAGGGGAATGGCATAAGCGTCACGAAGTTTCCGCTTACCGCGTCGGGCAGGGCGATAGCGCTGGACACTACGAACGGCTTCGTGAAGATAGCGTACGACGAGAGCAACGTGGTCAGGGGCGTGGAGATAGTCTCGGACGACGCCAACGACATCATAGGCGAAGCGGTGGTCGCGATAGAGATGGGGGCCACCCTCGAGGACATCGCCGACTCGATACACCCACATCCCACTTACAGCGAGGCCCTTCAGGAGGCGGCCGAGGCCGCCCTCGGCAGGCCCATGAACTTCTTCTACGGCAAGGCGCAGAAGTAGCGGATCCGCTCACTCTTGCTTCGGGCTGTCCACTTCGAGTATCTCCCTGCCCAGGTTCCATTCAGGCCGCGAGAACTTCCTGATGTAAAGCCTGTCCAGGAGCCTCATCTCGGAATCGGTCAGTCCCCCCTCGTCGTACTCGAACTCCAGGGAGTCCGCATAGCCTTCGAGCAGGGCCTTCCTCACATCGTCGACGGTTTTTCCGCTCACCGATTTTACGTTCGTGACCCTTTCCAGGATGGTCGATATCCCCTTGTCCTTCAGCTTTATCCCCGGGACCTTCAGCACGCTCGCCAGCTTGTTGAGGTCGACGTCCACCAGCACCGCGGCGTGGAAGAGCAGCGCGCCCGAGTCGATGGTGGCCGCGGCGCCGAGTATCTTCTTGCCGTTCACGCTCACGTCGTTTAGCCTGCCCATCTCCGCGCCGATGCCGATGTTTTCAAAAGCGCATACCGCACCGTCCATCATCGTGGAGAAGAGCTTCTGCACGTCCAGCCCGATTCCGAAGGCGTCCTTAGTTATTATCGAGTAGTTGAGGTTCCCCATGTCGTGGTAGACTGCGCCTCCGCCCGTTATCCTCTTCACTATCTTTATGTCATTGGCCCTTGCGTATTCGAGGTCCACTTCCTCCTCGGCGGTCTGGAAGCACCCGAGTATCACCGCGTTCGCGTTCCTGTAGAACCTGAATGTGGGCGGAGACCTGCCCTTCATCACCTCCGTGAATATCGCCTCGTCGAGCGCGATGTTCTTGTAGGGATCGCCCGGATAGTCCTTGCTTATCAGCCTAAACCTCATTCTTCGCACCGCTTATGGCCTTCAGGAAGTCTTCCTTCGTCACGCAAGGCGTCTCCACCCCGCTGCCGTAAAACGCGTCGAGGGCGTCGGATATGGCCGACTCTTCGAAGGCCTTTCCCCTCAGCAGGCCCTCGAGCAGCAGAACGGACCTCTCGGGCAGCATGAAGAAGTCGCCGGTTATCCTTATTTCTCTGATGATGCCTTCCTCTATCTCCGCGCTAACCCGGATAAGGCCCTTCTCCGCCTTGTAGATGTTTGTTGCTTTCATTCAACGCCCTGCTGTTTTTGTTCCCGCGCCTGCCTGACGAGGTAGTTCTCGTACTTCAGCGCGTTCCTCGCCATCGACTCGAACCTGCCCCTAGCGTCCTTCACGCTGAAGCTGACGACGTGCTCGCTCTTCTTGTTGATTATGTTCAGGGGAGGTATCTTGTAGGCCCTGCTGTCGTCGAATATGAACCTCTCGTGCTGGCTCACGCTGTCCGCGTCGGCCATGAGCATGAAGTTCAGCTCCACGCCCGCGTTCGACAGCTCCTTCTTGAAGTCGTTGTAGTTCTCGAGGAACCTGGAGTCGAACATCTCCCTTGTCGTGAGGACGTCGATCCTCTTGACGTTCGCGAGGTTGCCTTCGATGAGCCTGTGCAGGTTCGATATCGCCTGGGAGTTGAAGTGCTTGTCGACGATCCCCACGTTGCCGCTGAGGCCGGAGAAGACCCCCTCCCTGAGCTTTACGAGGTTCGTGTAGGGCGTGCCCGCCTCTATCCTAATCTCCCTTTTCAGCAGCTTCCGGCCGTAGCCGTGGACCCCGAATTCCAGATAAGCGTCGACGGCCATGGCCACAGCCATCGCGAAGTAGACCAGAAGGAAGTAGGACCCGAAGAGGTCTATGCTGAAGCCGCTTGAGAACACTATGTAGAACAGCGCAACGTACAGGATCGTGAGCACGGAGTGCAGGAGGGTGTACCTCCTCACCATTGGGCTGTGCCTTACCCTCCTCGCGGTGTAAAGGACGAAGGACGAGCCGAGCATGCCGAGCGACAGCAGGAATATGATGTAGACCTCCCTCATCGCGGTGGTGATGCTGCTCATCGCGGAGCTGGCCTTCAGGGACAGTACGGTCAGGTTCGTCTGGCTCAGCACCCCGTTGAGCGTTCCGGAGCGTATAAGGCTGCCGATGCCGTAGTAGGTGCCGTAGCCGATGGACAGCACCTGCATCATGTAGATCGTCGCCGCGGAGAGCACCACGCTGGCCATCCCCAGCAGGATCAGAAGGTACTTGTAGTTGGTATTCTCCTCAGCTTCCTTGTCCGCCGCCATTGACCGCACTCTCGCTACTACTTGGCGAATTCTGCTTTAAATAGCTATCAAGCCGCCTCAGCGCGCCGTACTTCTCGCCGCTGTCCAGGCGGGCCTGGTCTATGATGTCCTTCATGGAGTCTATCACGGAATCGTAGCCAGACCTGTTTATCCTGAAGGGTATGCCGTCCTTTCCGCCAAGGTTGTAGGAATATGCGACCGGGTCCCTGTAAGCCAGTTCCTTGTCGTATATCAGGCTAGCCACGAAAGCGAGCGACCTGATGGTGGACCTTCCCACGCCCCTTACCAGGAGGAGCTCCCTGTAGTCCTTCGGGTCGATCTCGCCGGCCTTCCTTATCATCTCCGCGCCGCGCCTGCTTATGTCGATCTGGGGCACTATGCCGTGCCGGTCGGGATACGAGCCGGAGACTATCCGTCCGTACTCCTCCAGCGCCGCCGGCATCCCCTCCCTGGCCCACTTGTTGCCCGCGCAGGTCAGGTCCATGGTCGTCGTCCCCGTCTCCGCGGCCATTCCGCTGTGCGGCTCGTTGGCCATGTCCCTGTCGTCCACGAGGTCGCTGAACCACTGGAAGCGCACGGCGGTGCTGCCTTCCTTCCGCATGCCCTGCTGGACCACCGCCCATTTCCCGCTCCTGGCAAACGCGAATGTGTGGTGGTATATTCCTATGTCCTCGTATATCATGGACGCGTCTATCTTCGCGGCGAGCCTGCTGTACTCGGCGAACTCGACCGCGGATTCAGGGATTGAGAGCCTGTCGACCCCTTCGATTATGTCATTCGGCGTGTTAGTGCCCGCCTTGCCCTTGCCTCCCGCTATGAATATTTCCCCGCCGCCGTTGAGCGCCTCCTTGAGCGCGCCCATCGTGACCGTCGTCGTGCCGCTGCTGTGCCAGTCGTAGCCTATCGTGCAGGCGAATGCCTGGAGCCAGTCCTTGTCCCCGATCCTCCTGAGCAGCTCGTCCGGGCCGAACTCGTCCATTATTACGGTGGAGATCTCCCCGCCGAGCTTGACCATGCGGTCGAAGAGCCATCTCGGCGCCTTGCCCCCGTGCAGCGGCAGGGTGGTCGCGTAGTGCATGGTATTACTGCCCCGCAAAACTACATATGGTTTAGCGTTATGCCGTGCAGCTCGGACGTGTCCCTCAGCGGCCTGGCGTTGTAGCCCCTCACCGAGAGGTTCTTGGCGAAGACGTCGGAGCGCCGCCCGAACGTGAGAACGAGCTTAGGATCGCACGCGTTTATGTACTCGACCGCCTGCGAGAAGTCCGCGTGGTCGCTCAGCGCGAACTGCACGTCGGTGCCAAAGCGGAACGACTTCGCAAGGCCGGTGGCGATCGCGGTGAAGACGCGCCGCGAGGATTCCGAGGCGAGCTTCTCCCTGAGCGCGCCCAGCTTCGACTGCTCGGCTATCGCGACGAAGTTCTCCCCCTTTCCGATGTCCGATCCGAACAGGTCCGCCTGCTGGTACGACAGGCTGATCCCGTGCTTCTTGTACACCGCGTTCGCGCTGCAGATCTTCTCGTCGACAAGGGGCTCTATCCCGACCTCGTTGAGTATGTGTATCAGTTCCTGCGCCCTTCCTATGATGTGCGCGCCGAAGAGAACTATGCCCTTCTCAAGCTTGATCTGCGCGTAGCGCTGTATCGCGGTTATCACCTCGTCCCTGTCCTCGAAGACCACCTTCGGGTCGGGATACGTGGAGTCCATTACTAGCACGTCAGCCTCCCTCACCTCTATCTTCTCCGCGATGAGGGGCCGGGACATCTGGTAGTCTCCGCTATATATGACGGAGTAGCCGTATAGGTCGTTCTCCACGTACAGTTGCTTCGAGCCCAGTATGTGCCCGGCGTCGAGCAGGTCAACGCAATCGGGCTCCTCGGCGAGGTCGACGGTCATGCCGCTCCTGCACTCAATCAGGTCCTTGGTTATCTCGCTGGCGAGCGCCTTCCTGTTTTTCCTCAGCCCGGCCATGTGGTCGGTGTGGGCGTGCGACACGAAGTTCACGTTGGCGCTCTTGTCGCTGGAGTCGAGCGCCACTCTATAGTCGCCAAGGACAAGTGCCATCAGGTCGCCGCGTAGATAGCGATTCTAAACTTATTAAATCTTGTTGCGCAAGAATAATTCGTGCTTGGCATGGTTGAGAAGGTAATGATCATCGGTTCGGGCCCCGCCGGCCTTTCCGCGGCGATATACACCGCCAGGGAGGGCTTCAATCCGCTGGTGATAGGAGGCTCAGACGCTGGAGGCCAGCTGCTTCTGACGACCGAAGTGGAGAACATGCCCGGCTTCCCGGACGGAATCCAGGGCTACGAGATTATCGACCGCATGAGGAAGCAGGCGCAGAAGTTCGGCGCCAGGTTCGTCGACGAGGATGTGTCCGGCGTAGATTTCAAGTCACGTCCCTTCAGGATCGCCGTGGGAGACAAGACTTACGAGACCGATTCGGTGATAATAACCACGGGGGCGAGAGCCAAGATGCTCGGGCTGGAGTCCGAGGCCGAGTACATGGGAAAGGGGGTGTCAAGCTGCGCAACCTGTGACGCAAACTTCTTCAAGAACAAGGACGTTATCGTCGTGGGCGGCGGCGACACCGCTATGGACGACGCGTTCTTCCTCACCAGGTTCGTGCGCAGCGTGAAAATCGTGCACAGGCGCGACGCCTTCAGGGCCAGCAAGATCATGCAGGACAGGATGCTGTCCAGCCCCAAGATAAAGGTCGTGTGGAACTCGGTCGTGGAGGAGATAAAGGGCGACACGAAAGTGGTCACCTCCGCAAAGATAAAGAACGTCGTCACCAACGAGGTGGCGGAGATCCCCATCGACGGGGTCTTCGTGGCGATAGGGTACGTGCCCAGCTCCAAGATATTCGAGGGCCAGCTGGAGATCGACGACCTGGGCTACATAACCAAGAGGGACGAGGTCAAGACCTCGGTGGAGGGCGTGTTCGTTGCCGGCGACGTCTCGGACAGGACATACAGGCAGGCCTCGGTGGCGAGCGGGGACGGCGTGAAGGCGGCCCTGCAGGCCAGGAAATACCTGATGGAAAAATCGCCTTGAAATTTCATACGGGTATCCGTCTCACGCCTCTTCAAGGCTTACTTCCCTGATCCTCCCCCTGGGTTCCGTCTCGGCGAAAACCTGCGAAGAGAACCTGTAGATGGAGACGCCCTGCCGCTTCCACGTCTGCTTGCCCATGCCGGCCTTGATGCATACGTTGTCAAGGAACTCCTCCGCGCTCCAGCCCTCCTCCACGGCCACTATCGGGAGAAGCAGTCCCCTGTTGTACCCGTACTCTATCATGAGCCCGTCCCTTCCCACCTTGACCTTGTCCTTTATCGCTGAGGGATCGCCGGTGATCCTTGCGGGCTCGGAGAGCAGGCTGACCTCGATCGTGACGTGCTCCAGCTCGAGGTGCGACAGCGGCACGAACCTGGGGTCCTCCACGGCCGCCGAGACGGCGGCGTCCACGATGAGCTTCCTGATCGGCTTCACGCCCTCCGTGAACCCTATGCACCCCCTGAGCGCCCTCGTGGGGTAGTGGTATATAGTTACGAAGACCCCGTGCCTGCGCTCGAACCCGGAGAGGCTTCCCTCCACGGCCTCGCGCCTGAAATTGGACGAGGTGAGGTATATTTCTATGGCGTTCCTCGCCGCCTTAACGAGAAGCTCGCCCTCGGCCAGGGAATAGGGGTTCATGCGATTGCCTCGACTCGCTATGATCTACCTCTCAAAATATTAATACCATTCGGGCAGAACGTAACTGAGAATAAGGCAGATGGGCCCGCGGAGATTTGAACTCCAGACCTCTCGATTATCAGTCGAGCGCTCTAACCAAGCTGAGCTACGAGCCCGTACTATTACTTCGCTGTTCAGGTTATATTATTTTGCGGTAAGCAGCTTCTTCAGCCTTTTGAAGTCACTTGCCATCTTTTTCAGGTTGGCCGTCGACCTGAGCGCCGCCGCGGGATGGTAAGTGACGAAATAGTTGGTTCCCTCCCTCTTCACCACCCTTCCATGGCTCTCAGCCATCCTGTCCACGCCGAGCATCTCGCCGCTGGCAGTCCTTCCAAGGAGGACCACGACCTTGGGCCTTATGATCTCCATCTGCCTGGCGAGGAATCCTCTGCACGCGGCTATCTCCTCCCTCCTGGGCGCCCTGTTTTCGGGCGGCCTGAACTGTACGATGCTGGTTATGTAGAAATCCTCCCTTCTCAGCCCCGCTTTTTTCAGGGTCCTTCCAAGCACGGCGCCGCTCCTTCCCACGAAGGGCCTTCCCTGCTCGTCCTCCCTTGCGCCCGGGGCCTCGCCCAGCATGATCGCGCCCGCGTCCAGCGGGCCCTCACCCGGGACGAACCTCCTGCTCAGGTCCCAGCCGCGGATCTTCCTCGGCAGGCGGGAGTACTCCGCGTTGAGCCGCACCATCTCCTCATGCCTCTCTATGTAATCGAACAGTCGAGGCATGAGCAACTTCGTGTCCTTGTACTTCACCTTCTCCATTACGCCCTCGTAATCCAGCCATTCGTAGCCAGTGTGCTCTTTGGATATCCTGACTTCCTTTGTCTTCGCCCTGCCCAGGAAGAGAGTGACCTGCTTCAGGACCACGTCCTTCCCCTTTCTGAAGAAGTACTTGTTCTTCTCCGCGAAGTGCGGCACGAACTGCACGTCCGTGCCCGTCTCCTCCCTCAGCTCCCTGTGGGCGGCGACCTCAGCGCTCTCGCCCTTCTCTATGTGCCCCTTGGGCAGGTCGTAGTCCTTTGGCCTTATCAGAAACAGGACCCGCGTCTTGCCGCGCTCCCTCACATACACGAACGCGCCGGCCGAGTACTCGAACCTCATCGGGACCACACGATTCTTTCCGAGACGCAGAGCGCCCTCAGCGCGTTCCCCCGCGCCGTCTGGTTGTAGCTCTCCGCGTTGAATAAGTTCAGCGCGATGTCGTACGGCCCGTACTGTTCCGAGCCGCATGCGGTGCCCCGCAGGACGCCGCCGGGGATTATCAGGTAGACTCCGGCGACCGAGGAGGACAAGTCCTTCAGCACGAAAGGCACGTCGGTGCCGTACACGAAGAACTCCGTTCCGTTCGAGACGACATCGCGGACCTCCTCGCTCGCCCCGTTGTCGTTCAGGAACTCGAACCTGCCCCTGACCGTGCCGTTGTTAACTATGCCGTTTATTATATTCCCGCCGGGTCTCGCCATTATCATTACCACGGGGGCCGACGCGTTTATCGTCTTGTTGGTCAGGCTGAGGAAAACGTAACTCCCGTCCTGGCTTGCCATGGCGAGGTAGGTGAAGTTACCGCCGCCCAGGGTCCCCGCCACCGAATGCGCGATCGCCGCATCGCTGAAGTTGAAGGCCACTCCGTTTGAGAGGGCCAGGGGAGACACGTTCAGCGCGCCGGCATAGTTCAGCGTCGCGCACGCGTAAACCAGCGACAACGCAAGCGCTATCGGCACTGGCCACAGGCCGCGGCTCCCCCTCGGCTTACGCGTTTTCCTCGCCTTGCCTTTTGCCATCAGGGTAAGGCCGTACCTTCCCGCCGCGAGTACCATGGCGATTATCGCGATGTAGAAGAGGATCACTCCCGCCGACGCGTGTATCAGCGCGATGATGCCGCTGGGCCCCCAGGTGAGCCATTCATAGGACACGAACAGCATCCGAATTATGTTGAACGCGAAGAGGAGCGCCACGCCGCTTGCGACCCACGCGACTTTCTTCGAGTTCTTACCGTCGTAGAGATACGCGATCGGGACAAGGAACAGGGACAGCGCCACGAAGATTCCTATGCTCACGCACGCCTGCCCGATGCCGATGTAGTAGCCGCCGGCGCTTATCGTTATCGGCGCAACGTAACGGACGCCGGATACGAAGGGCCTGAGCAGGCCGTAGACGATCACCGTGTTGGCGGAAGTGAACGCATTGTAGGAGTTTATTATGGGGAACAGCACAAGAGGGGACGCGAGGAGCGCGTACAGCACGACGCCCCTGAACTTGGCCAGGTTCTCGATCCCGAAGAGCAGCACCGCCAGCGAAGCGAGCGCAAGCGGGAGGAGCAGCAGGTCGACCCTGAAGCTCACGAAGAAGAACGATAAGTAGAACCTCAGGAAGACCGTGAGCAGCATGAACGCGGCAAACATCGCGACCCCGACCGCGATGTCCCTCTTCCCGGCGCGCGGGTCGGGGCTCGTCTTCAGCGAGAACAGCACGAAGAGCGGAATCATGAGGGTCGGCACTATCACGTATGTCGACGGGTCAGTGTCGCTCACAGAGAGGGGGGTTATGAAGAAGGAAGTGGATAGCAGCACAACCGTCGCGATGAGGAAGACCAGCATGCCGAGATTCCTGCCGTACCCCATCGTATCCCTTTGTCCTCAGCCGATATAGACTTCATCACGAGTCAGTAGTTACTCTGTTCGTCACAGGACATTAATATTGGCTTGAGAGGATTATATAAATGTGCACTCAATTTCCACCATGCGATCGAAGAAGTTCGAGTACCTTCCGCACACGGCCGACATAATGTTCGCGGCGTACGGCAAGGACCGCGCCGAGCTGATCGAGAGCGCGGCCTCCGCGCTGCTGAACGTCATGCTCGACGTCGCCAGGATCAGGAGGGCGAGCAGTCAGACAAGGCGCCTGCCAATAAAGGAGAGGGCGGACACCGCGGAGAACCTGGTATGGTACGTCCTGCAGGACATCCTGACCAGGATCGACGAGAGGGCCCTGGCGGCCTTCGAATTCAGAGTGTCATCACTTGAGAAGCGGAAGGAAGGGTTCGAGATGAGCGGATTTCTCTTCTACAAATCAAAAGTGGAAAACTGCTTCCTCACAGAGGTCAAGGCGGTTACCCCCTACGGCATGGAAGTGAGGAAGAACGCCAAGGGATACGAGATAAAGGTAGTCCTGGACGTATGACCGGTCCGCGCCTCAGTAAACTATTCTGTCAAGCAGATCCCGCTTCGCGGCCAGTTTTATCTCCCTCGCTATCCTCCTTCCCGTGCTCATCGGCTCGTCGTACGAGTAGCACGTGTACGGCGATCCCATGGGATACAGGTTGGTGCCTGCGACGATTCTGGCGGAGATCTCCATGACGTAGAACTTCAGGTCGTCGGTGCACACCGTCTCTATGCAGAACGGCCCGGGAAGCCCGCCGAAGAGCCGATATGACGACTCGACCGCTCCGGCGCCCATCTCCATGACCTCCTTGACGAGGGATTCCCTGAGCACGGCGGATTCGTTGCCTATGACCGTGAATCTCGGCTCGACCTTCACGCCTACGAGCGTCGACCTGTAGCTCTCGTCGATGCTCTCCAGCCTCCTGTCGACGCCCATGAGCTCAAGCGAGCCTTCCCCGACCTCGTAGCCGCCCCCGGATATGGGCGAGTAGAAGTAGTGGGGGTACATCCTGACCCCAGGTATGTACTCCTGGATCGCAAACTTCTCCGCCCTTACCTTCTCCCTGAATTCGGCGGGCGAGTTGACTACCACATAGCCCCTGCCGCCCTTCGCGCCCGGCAGCTTGACTATGCACGGCCTGTCTATCGACTCCGGGGTGAAGACCTTCGGTGTCCGAAGGCCGGCGTCCTTCATCCACTGGAACATCCTGTCCCTGCTGCCCTCCCAGGCGAGGCTCGTCCTGTTTCCGAACATGGGCGCGGCCAGCTCCCCGAGCCTCTCGCCCGCGTACTCGACGAAGGAGCCGTGCGGCACCACTATCGCGTTCTTCTCGACGAGCTCCTCCACGGGGATGTCCCTGTAGCTGTCCACGAAGATGTATTCGTCCGGCCTGCCGTAGGGGAACGCGTCGTACATCTTCCTGTGGCTCTCCAGGCATATGCCGACGGTTTTTATCCCCTCCTGCCGGGCCCCGTGGAAGATCTGAAGCGACGTGTGAGAGCAGATAGTGGCTATCTTCATCTGCTTCTTGTCATAGCCTCTGATTATCGAGCTTATCCTCTCCTTCGGAATCATGTCACGACCTCCCCGAGCCTCCTGCTCCTGAACGCGTCCCTCAGCTCGATCGCGACCCTCCTGCCCATGCTCACGCTCTCTCCGTATAGGTACTCGGTGTACGGCGTGAACCTCACGCCCGGGGAGCCCGGCATCCTCAGGCTCGCGTCGAATATCACTATCTCCTCGCCGTCCTCCTCGGGCGCTATCGCCCCCTGCAGGGCGAACGGCCCTATCAGGCCAGGCGCGTACTCGTCCCTGCACGCGCCCACGAACCTCTCGCCTATGTCGAAGACCTTCTCGAGCAGGCTCTCCCTCAGCGTGCAGGCGACGTGCCCGACTTCTATGTTGTTGACCCTGACGCGCTTCGCCACCTCGAGCTGCTCGCCCGCGGGCAGCCTCAGCAGTCCGTCGAGGTTGGTCTGCCTCCTCATGTCCGTTCCGATGAGCTCGAGCTCCCCGCCGAGCGGGGAGTAGAAGTAGTTGAAGTTGTACTGCGCGCCCACCACGAACTCCTCGATGAGCGCGGACCTCAGGCCCTCCTCGCTGATTATGCCCTTCTTGAGCATCTCGCCGCTCTTCCTCTCGTAGTCCTCCGCGGAGTTCGCGAAGAAGAAAGCCCTCTCGTAGCTCCTCCTGGCCTCGCTCGCCTTGACTATCACGAGCCTGTCTATCCTGGACGGCTTCGCGAAGCTCCTCGGCATCCGTATCCCCGCCTTCTTCAGGAGGTGGAGCTGGTTCCTGGGCGCGGTCCTCTCCTCAGCCCTCAGCAGGAACCTGTTCCCGAAGATCGGAACCGGAAAGCGGTTCTCGATGGCGTCGTAGCCGACGTAGACCGAGAAGGAGCGGCTGGGCACGAAGACCGCGTTCATCTTCAGCAGCCGCTTCACGACGTCGGGAGACGCGACGTCAGAGAACCTGTCCAGGAGAACGGTCTCGTCTATGCAGCCTATGCTGCCCCGCCCCCTCTTTCTAGTGGAATAGTACCGCTGGTAAGTCTTCTCCCTCCCTTTCTGGCACACCGCGACGGTCCTGACGCCCTCCCTCTTGGCGCCCTCGCACACGTCGAGTGCGGAGTGCGAGCCGAGCGCGGCTATGCTCAATTTCCTGTAAGAATCGGCAAGTTTCCCCGCGTCGAAATTCCCTTCCATTACTGTTATTTTCAGAATAGCCTTTTAATTCTTTATCCGCGGGCCGCCCATCGCGTTCGCGGGTTTCGAATAGAAAAAGCCAGGGTAGGGAGTTGAACCCCACTTTTCCGCTCTGCAGGCGGACGCATAGCCGATCTGCCACCCTGGCGCGATAGATGCGTATACTTTATATTCTTTGTAAACGAAGGATTTTAAAGGAAAAGGATTTTCAAGGTAGTTTTATGTCGACGTTATACGAGCCGCTGCCCAAGGAGTTTGTTTCACAAACCGCATTCTTCGATTACAAGACCCCGCTGACGCAGGTGATGGACGAGATGAACAGGTTCGGGGCCGTGATAGTGACGAAGGACAAGGAATACTACGGGATAGCGGACAACAGGACGATGTCGAGGACCGGCTCGGAGAGGCCGCTCAAGTTCTCGAAGGCCCTGTCGGTCGGCAAGTTCGCGAGGAAGCTGCCCCTCCTGAACAAGGAAATGTCGATAGGCAGCGTGATCGGATACTTCCACGAGTTCTCCGCGAAGGCCCTGCCCTTCGGCGAGGGCGGCAAGGTCGAGGGGGTGGTCAAGAGGGACATAGTCCTCAGGTCGATAATCTCGCTGCACCTGCTCTCGAAGTCCAAGGCGAGCGACGCCATGTCGACGCCGGTGATGGCGATCGACTCCGGCGCGAACCTGTCGCAGGCGGTCAGCGTCATGTCGCAGAACAGGATAAGGAGGCTGGTCGTGCTGGACAACGGGAAGCTCTCGGGCATAATAACGCACGGCGACGTCTACTCGAACTTCGCCAGGCTCGACGAGAGGCACCCGGACCTCACGCCGGAGCCGCGCTCGCTCAACAACGTGCTCGTCAGGGACGTCGCGAAGGCCAACCCCTTCTCTGTGGACTACAACGCGCCCCTTGAGGACGCGATAAGGCAGCTCCTGGGGAAGAACATCTCCTCGCTGGTGGTCGTCAGGGGAGGCAAGCCCGTGGGCATACTCTCCGTAAGGGACGTCTTCGAGCTCGCCGCCGCCACGATGGAGAAGGTGAAGCGCGCCGTGGTGATAACCGGCATCGACGACAGCACGCTGGACTACGAGCAGGACATGGAGAACGAGGTCAACAGGCTCATAGAGAAGATCGACAAGTTCGGAAGGACCGAGGTGAGCTACGCCGCGATACACGTCAACAAGGTCAAGAACAAGGGCTACGAGCTCAAGGCGAGGCTCGGCTTCGAGAGGAAGGGCGTTATATTCGCCACCGCCGCGGGCTACGGCCTGGACACGACGCTGGCGGCGCTTCTCGAAAGCATACTCAAGCAGGTCAGGGAGAGGAAGGAGATGGTCGTCAGCGGCAAGAGGGAGGCCGAGAGATACTATGGCGAGGAATAGGGGCGGACGCCTGCAATCGAGCTTCGAGCTTCTCATAACGCTATCCTTCGGGCTGGCCGTGCTGATGCCCCTGGTGATTATCGCGTTCCTGCAGCTCTCGAGCGCCAACGTGTCTCTATCGTCGATAGAGTCGCAGCAGGCGGCGAGCAAGCTTGCCAGCGCCGCTGCCCAGGTCGCCGCTGAGGGATCGCCCGCGAAGCAGATCGTGCAGATCTCAATACCCCCGAACGTCAGGTACATATACGTGGGCAACATCAACAACACCGTCGGGCACGAGATAATCTTCGCGGTGAGCGCCACGTCCGGCATCAGCTACGTCACGGCGTACACCCCCGCCGCGGTGAGCGGCAGCCTGGGAGGCATAAGCTCCGCGGGGACCTACCTGGTGAACGTCACGGCCATGTCGGCCTGCCCCGGCAACACCGCGCTGCCCTGCGTTTACCTCTCTTCAAAGGTCTGACCTGTCCGGCGCGCTCAATCCCGCGGCATGAGAGCGTGGGACCGTAAGGCGTTCATTTACTACCGGTACCCGTAGTAACTACTGGATGCAGTGGCAGAATTATGCGCCGGAAGGCATATTTTTCACGCACCTAGGTCACTCAGAGATTAAAAACAGGCATCCGGGATATGATGGTACCCTTCACCGTTTTCCTTGCAAACCTGTCAAGGTAATTATTATCGCACGCTTCGGCCCTCAATGAGACCTCGAGCTTTAAGGGACACATCACAATAACCCTGCTAAAATAAAATTAATTTAAATTTAGTAGGGTTAGATTTAAATATCTTGATGTGCAATTCATAGCATGGAGAAGATCATCCCAAGAGAGCTGGAAGCGAAAATATTGAGATTCGCCAAGAGCAAGGAGATCATAATCATAAGGGGGCCGCGCCAAGCGGGCAAAACAACTTTGCTGAAGCTGATAGCCGGGACCGTAAAATATGATAAGGCATTCATCGATCTGGACGTTCCCGAGAATAGAAACGCCCTTGCAGAATCCCCCACTGACTTCATAGAGAGATTTAGGAAGGGCAGAAAGCTGACCTTGTTTCTTGATGAAGTCCAGCGCGTCACCGACGCCGGGGAAAAACTGAAAATAATATACGACCAGTTCGCCGACAAGGGCGTAAAGGTGTTCGCCTCTGGTTCGTCCTCATTGGACATCAAGACGAATGTGCTTGGGTTTCTGGTGGGTAGGGCGCTGATATTCGACCTCCTTACCCTCGGGTTCGGGGAATTCCTGAACTACAAAGACGAGGGCCTTTTCAACATATTCAGAATGCGGAACGACGAAGTAATGGGTTTTATAGAACGGGGCAATCCGATAAGGAAGCCTGCATTCACGCCCGAGATCCTAAAGTACTGGAAAGAGTATGTCTTGTTCGGGGGCTATCCGGCGGTGGTAAAGACCAGAAGTATCGAGGACAAGAAGACCAGACTGAAAAACATATACGGCACATACATAGAGAAGGACATTGTATCTTTTTTCGGGATAGAGAAGTCCTCGCTTTTTGAGGATTTTGTCGTGGCGCTGTCATTCAACACCGCAAATATCCTTACCCTTTCGTCGGTTGCCACCGATTCGGGCATAACCCACTACGCCGCGAAGGAGTTTCTCAATATCCTTGCCGGCACGTATGTTATAGGAATCCTAAAGCCATACTATCGCAATGCCACCACCGCGATAAAGAAAGCGCCGAAGGTGTATTTTATTGACCTGGGCCTAAGGAACGCTGCAATCGGAAACTACTCCGCCTTCGATAAGCGCGACGATAGGGGCAAGATCGGCGAGAATTTCGTATACAGGGAACTCATAGGGATGGGTTATGAGGTGAATTACTGGCGCACAAAAAGCGGCGCAGAGGTGGATTTTCTAATAAAGATCGAACAGGGCCTCGTTCCGGTGGAGGTTAAGCTGGGCGGAGCGCGAACACTCGGAAAAAGTTTCTACAGCTTCATAGAACGATACAAACCAAAAAGGGCGCTGATTGTGACGCTAGACCATTTTGGCAAGGAAAAAATAGGAGGCACCGAAATATATTGGGTGCCCATATTCTACCTCTAGCGTGTTTTCGGCATCATAAGCAGGTTAATGGCCGTGTGTAACCGCCCGCATGCCGGGTTGCAAAAAAGTTTAATAGCCTGTCCAGAGATGATGGGTTGAGTACGATGCCCCAAAAGAAGTCGCAGATAGCCCTCGAGTACATGATCGTCTTCTCATTCGTGCTAGTGGTGTTCACGCTGCTCTTCGCCGAGATCGCGGTGCAGAGGGTCCAGGTGCAGAACAGCCAGCTTTTCTCCGACGACCAGCTCATCGCCCAGAACATAGCCGCGCAGCTGGACAGGGCGCTGCAGGCCGGCGCAGGATACTCGGCGAGTGTGCCGCTCGCCACCGCGATAGGCTCGGTCAACTTCAACCTGAACATAACGAAGAACGGCGCGGTCGTGGTCAGCACCCCGGTAGGCGGGCAGAAGGTACAGGCAATCTCCTACAGCTCGGTCAAGGACGTCGTCTCGGACCCCTCCTTCCTCTCGGCCTCCGGCACGTACTACGCCATGCCGATCGCGAACGGTTCCCTGTGGATACAGAACTCCTTCGGGACGGTCTGCGTCGACTACCAGTGCCCTGCGGCGGGAGGCCAGGCGAGCGCGCTGAGCCTCTCGAGCCAGGTCACGCACGCCGCGAACTTCAACGGTCAGAGCAGCTACGTCGGTGCCAGCGCGCAATCTTTATCTACTGTCACGACGGTTTCAGCTTCAGCATGGTTTAAGAGTTTGGGAACCGCCGATGCGTTTGTTGTCAGTCAATATTCCAGCCCTTGCGGAGGGGCGGTGATCTACACAAGCAGCTCCGGAGCACTTGGGCAGTTCTGTTTTTCCGATTCAACTTATGCGACGGCGGTCTCAAACGTAAATACGAACGATGGCGCTTGGCATCATGCGGTGGCAACTTACGATGGAAGCTATGTACGGTTTTATCTAGACGGAACTCTAAAGGCCACAAGCTCTCTGGCGTCAGGCAAGACAATCCACTTTTCGCCTTATGGATCCTATAGTTACAACCTCTGGATCGGCGATTACCTCGGAATAAGTTCATTCTTCAACGGAGGCATCTCCAACCTTCAGATCTATAACACCGCCCTTTCGGCAAACCAGGTCCAGCAACTCTATCAGGAAGGTATCGCTGGCACTCCTGTTGCGCCAGCGAACGTCGTCGGCTGGTGGCTGCTCAACGGCAACGCCAACGACTACAGCGGCAACGGCAACAACGGCAACGTCATAGGCCCGCTGACATACACATCAGTGGCACAGCTTTTCGCGAAGGCGACGAATCAGCTCGGCTATCCCCTAAACGGCCTGCTCGTTGGGTTCACCACCACTCTAGGCACTTTCAACGGGATCAATCAGGTCGCTACGAACTACACCAACGCCAACGGCATCGCGACCGCGTTCCTGAGCCAGCAAGGCAACAACGGCCAGGCGCTGGTGAAGGCAGTGGCCTACAATGGCAACTCGTCCCTGCAGGGCAACCTCATAGGATGGTGGCCGCTCAACCTCGGCCAGGGGAGCACGGCCTACGACCTGAGCGGCAACGGCAACAACGGCGCGATGAGCTACACGTCCTGGAGCCAGCCGAACTACGTCGCGAAATTCGACGGGCAGAGCAGCTCTGTGGTCCTGTCGACCAGCGCGCTGGTCACTGGAAGTCAGATTACGATGGTCGTCTGGGCGTATCAGCTGGGCCCCGGGAACGTGCCTAACTATCCCATACTGATGGCGCAGGGCACGACAAGCGGGGCTTATTTGGACGCGTGTTACTATGGCACAGTAATGTTTTCGGTAGTCACTACCAGCACCCAAGCGCTCGCAAGAGGAGGAACTTGCACGTATGGCGTGTGGACGCAATACGTGGGGACGTATGACGGTTCAACAACTAAGCTGTACATAAACGGGGTATTGGTGTCAAGCACCGCCTTAAGCGGTAGCCTTTCATATCTAGGGCCCGTGGCAGTCGGAGCATGGCCTTCCGGAGGCAATAATTTCAATGGCCAGCTGGCTGACGCGCAGATCTACAACACCGCCCTCACTACTAACCAAGTACAATCACTTTATCAGGAGGGCATCTCCAGCCCGCCGGTCACGAGCTCCGGCCTCAGCCGGCTGGTGGCCGCTCAACGGAGACGCGAACGATTACAGCGGCAACGGCAACAACGGCGTCATCTACGGGAACCTCAACTTTGCAAGCACGTCCTCGATTCCAAGCTCAAACGCCAACGCCACGAGCGTGTTTACTGGGAACTTCAACGGCCAGAACAGCTATATAAGCGTAGCGAACGTGCCTTCTATGTCTTCTATAACTGCATCAGTGTGGGTAAAAATAAATAGTGCAGCAGATGACGATGCTTTTGTCGCTTTTACTGGAAGCGGGGGAGGGCAACCAACTTTTGAATATTGGTCGTCAGGACGCAAACTGCGAATCGGGCATTTCGGTGCCGGTGCTGATTTAAATACTGACTTAATATTAACTGCAAATGTCTGGCACCATATCACATTCATTCAAGCTGTCGGAAGCACGGAGAGTATTTATGTTGATGGTAGTTTGATAAAAACAATCGCTGATACCACCACTGGAACAATCGGTGGAGGCATGGATATAGGTCAGAGAACAACCAACAGTTTTTACTTAAACGGCTCCATGGCAAATGTCCAAATCTACAGCACCGCCCTTTCAGCAAACCAAGTGCAAACCCTTTATCAGGGAGGCATCTCCGGCCTGCCGGTCACGAGCTCCGGCCTCGCCGGCTGGTGGCCGCTCAACGGCAACTCCAACGACTACAGCGGCAACGGCAACAACGGGACGGCAACGAATGTGATATATTCCCCTCAGCGAGTGGCAAGCCCCTACCTTCTGACCTCCCTCAACTCGTACGGGGCCAACTTCAACGGGCAGGCCAGTGCTATAAGCCTGCCAGCGAACGCAGAGGTCACAGGCAATCAGATAACCGAGGTTGTCTGGGCCGATCAACTTGGCCCCAATCCATCTGGTATCATGTTATCGCAGTATGGGGCCTATCTGCGCGCATGTGAAAATGCCTATATTCCTGGCACCGGAACGCTGTTTGCAGTCGTAACTGGCAGCCAGGTACTTGTAATGGGGGGGACCTGCCCTGCCTATGGAGTGTGGAATCAGTATGTCGGAACGTACGACGGCTCAATGGGCAGGCTATATGTGAACGGCGTGCAGGTAGCGAGCAATGCCATAAGCGGCAATCTTGCCAGCCCCGGGCCGTCGTTTATTGGGGCGTATGCTGCTAGCTATTACTATAACTTCAACGGCATGATATCAGACGTGCAGAGTTACAATAAAGCCCTAACTTCGCAGCAGGTCCAGCAGCTCTACTGGAGCCAGATGCCACCGAGCGCGTCGGCCAGCGTACCTTTGGGGTGGGTGCCATGAGAGCAATCATGGCTGACGCGCTGCCCACTTTTATATTTGATGTTAATTGTAAGTATCACAGAATCGATTATGTGAGCAGCATATGCATCATGGATTAGGGGGCGCGTCAAATGGTCCAAAGGAGATCAGATGTTGCACGTAGTTCATATTCGATGTCAGTTATGATTAACCTTAAATCGATTAGGTGATTATTGTGGATGACAAGGATTTATTGATATGCTGCCGAAAAGAAGCGGCCGGAGAAAGAAAGGCAAAGCTTAAATATATTCACTTACTGAATAATTCATTAAATGAATAAATAGCTGGCGTGACGTTATGAAATTCATAGACCGCAAGGAGGAGCTGAAGGAACTGGGCACCCTCAGCGACCTTTCCGGAAGAAAGCTTTTTGTAGTCGTACTCTACGGCCTCCGCAGGGTGGGCAAGACCCGGCTGTTGCTCGAATTCCTGAAAAACAGGGGCGCGTACTTTTTTGTCAACAAGAACAAGGCCTCCTCCGACCTGTTGATGGAGTTCCAGGAGATACTCAGGGCAAAGGGGACGATAGGGGAACTTGAATCGATACCCTCGTGGGACAAGTTCTTCGAGACGCTCCTAGCCAGGGGTGTGTCGCCAGTGGTCTTAGATGAGTTCCAGAATTTCGCATCGGTCCAGCCCTCGGTATTCGGGATTCTCCAGAAGGTCATCGACCTGAACGAGGGCAAGCGCGGCCTAATCATCATTTCGGGGTCGCTCATTGGGATGATGAAGCGGCTCTTTCAAGGTTCAAAGGAGCCGCTATACGGAAGGATAAAGGCAAGCAGGAAGCTGGAACCGCTCTCTCTCCAGGCGTGTCTCCAGATAGGCGACGAACTGGGGCTGAGGAAGGAGGAACTGGTGAAACTCTACATTCTGTTCGGCGGATACCCCAAGTACTACGTAGCCGTCGAGGACTTCGGCCTGCAGGGCAGAGCCACCGATGACATCATAAGCGCCCTCTTCTTCGACAAGTCCGCACCCCTCGAGGAGGAGGCGAACGGCATCCTGTCCCAGGAGTTAGGCGGCAGGAGCGGCGTCTATTACTCTATTCTCGAGGCCATAGCCACCGGAAACAACACTGTCTCATCGATCGCCGGCTACCTCAACGCGCCCACCACCTCAATAACCCGCCAGGTCAACGAGCTAAGGGAATTCTTCGAATTCATAGAGCTGGAGATGCCTTATGTGGGAAAGCGCGGCATATACGTCATAAAGCATCCTCTGCTGGAATTTTGGTTCTCCCAGATATACAGGAACTTCTCGGACTATGCGGCAAGGAACCCGGAGTTCTTGGACAAGGTTAGGAAGAACCTAAACACCTTCTACGGAAGGGGATTTGAGCGGGTCGCTAGGGAATTCCTGGTCTCTGAGCTGGGTCTGAGCGTTGCGCGGCGTCAGTGGGGCAAGGCGCCCCAGAACGAAAAGGGCAAGGAGACGTACGAGATAGACCTCATAGGCAGGATTGGCAAGGAGACGTACGTTTTTGAGTTCAAGTGGAAGGAACTGGCAAGCTCTGACGCTTTGGGGATATTGCGCAGTCTAGAGGCCAAGGCGCGGTACGTCAAGGGGCTGCCGCCGGGCACAAAGTTCGGCATAATGGCAAAGAAGATCGAAGGGAAGAAGGACATAAAGGGCAAGGGATATATCGCCTATGACCTGGATGACGTGGTGGTTGGATGAGAGCGCAGTTCTGGTCATTCGACGTGGTGTTCGCGATCGTGATATTCGGGACGGCGATTCTGCTCCTTACCTTCGTCTGGAACGGCATAAGCAACCAGTACGCCCTCTCGTACGGGATGGGGTCCGTCAACCTGCAGGCGCAGTTGCAGAGCCTTCAGAACAGGATACTCGGCCCCGGCACGCCGTCCAACTGGAACTCGGCAGTGGACGTGTCGAATACCCTGACATGGTCGAACGTCAGCATAGGCCTCGGAACGGGAAACGGCACCGCGCTCTCCCAGAACAAGGTCATGGCCTTCATGGCCATGTCCGACTATACTCCCGCCAATTACCAGGCTACCAAGCCGCTGCTAGGAGTGGGGTATGAGTATTATATTGTGATATACGGAAATAACATGACTGTGTCCTTCGGCGTGCCTCCATTCAAGAACAAGGCCACAGCGACGCAGGTCGCGATGCAGTCGGCGACGCTGAACGGCGCGCCGGTAAGGGTGCAGATAATGGTCTGGACGAACAAGACCTTCGGGGTCAGTTGATGAAAGGCGTGGTATTCACTCTGGATGCGATCTTCGCGCTGACCATAGCGGTCGCGAGCATATCGATACTGCTCTATTTCAACTACTCGAGCCAGACTCCCTACGCCGTCCAGTACTCGAATGCGCAGTCCTTGCTCTCCAACCTCCTTTCTACCTCCGTAGACGGCATGCAGAACAGCAGCATGCTCGCGAAGGCGATGTCGAACCAGTTCGCGGGCGCCAACGCCACATGGCCGCAGTTCGCGGGCGGGATCTACAGGAACGGCAGCAACGACTTCGGGCCGATCAAGCCGATCGTATCTTCTGTCTATACGTCCCCCACTACCATAACCACCGGTGTCGTGGCGGATTATGGCAACATCTACTTCGGCGCGGGCAGCACGGTCTACGCGGTAAACGCCACGACGAACAGGACGGTCTGGAGCAGCTCCACCGCATCGAGCGTGGCATCCCAGCCAGTGCTGTACGCGGGAACGATAGTCTTTGCCAACTCCGCAAGCCTCATAGCGTTGAATGCCAGGACGGGCAACACCTTATGGAGCGTGAGCCTGCCCTCTGCGGTGGCATCGCCGCTCCTTGCATATGACGGCAGGATAATCACGGGAGCGGCTAACGGCCAGGTGTACTCGTTCTTCGCTGGCAACGGGACTGTCGCTTGGACGACCAGCGGCTTCGGCACCTCGCCTTTCAACATAACCGCGGCAGGCGGAAACCTGGCAGTCAAGACTTACAACGGCAACGTGCTTCTCCTGGTGCAGACGGGCTCGGCGGCGAGCCAGCTCTGGAGCGCCGCTCAGGCTTCCGCCCCGACCAGCCTTGCGAGCAAGGGATCGGTAATATACTTTGGCACCGGCAGCACGGCGGGCGCGGCATACGTCAACGGCACCAGCTACTTCTCATCAAGCGCGGGCTCTGTCATTACCGGGGTCGGCGTCTACAAGAACTACGTAGTTTACCAGGCTTCCGCGGGCGTCTATGCGCTGTCTTCCGCGGGCGTCAACGTTTGGAGCGTCACCGCCCCGTCATACTTCGGCAGTGCCATCGCAAACGCTGCACCCGCAATCTCCGGAAAGATGGTCTACACCCTGTGGTCCAACGGCCTCGCGGGCATGGACCTGAGCAACGGCACGATAGAATGGTTCTCTCCGATTCCGAACTCCGCCGCAAGCCCCTACATGGCGCTGGCGTACGGAAGGCTCTACGTCGTGGCGGGAAAACAGATAATAGCGTACGGCGCCTGTAGCGCGCCGATGCATGCATCGGCCCTCTCCGCCATCGCGAGTGAGTACCTGAACTCGGATCCAGGCTGCGCGGAGGCGCTATCCAGCGCGGTGTTCCCTTCGGCCAACTACACAGTATTCGTAGGCAACGCCTCGGCGCACAATACGCTGGTCGCGAACTTCAACGGAGCCAGCGACATTTACGCCTCCGCATTCACCATACCCGCTACCGTTGCCTTTGAAGCATGGATAAACGGAGCCGCGTTTTCAGCTTCGCCCACAGGCAGCCAGATAATCGGAGTCTCGGATCCTTCAACAACAAATTCCGAGTTCATGTTTGTTTATCCTTCCGGGAGCAACAGATATCTCGGCCTTTTCGAATATACAGGGGCAGGAAACTACCAGGAATGGAGCGGAGGCATAAACTTAAACACGGGAGTCTGGTATGACGTTGTTGCTGTGCAGTCGGGAGTCGGGGTAACTCCCGCATTCTACGTAAATGGGGTGCAAGATACCACTACCCTAATTGCTAGCGGGGGAACGGTGAGCGGGAGAAACACGCAACCCCTGGAGATAGGGATGTTGGGCTCCGGGCTATGGTATTTCGACGGCATCATCTCCAACGCGCAGGTCTACGGCACCGCCCTATCGGCAAGCCAAGTCCAATCAATCTACCAGAGGGGCGTTTCAGGGTTGCCGATAAGCAACGCCGGCCTAACCGGCTGGTGGCCGCTCCAAGGCGACACGAACGACTACGCGAACTTCAACACTGGTTATAACAACGGCGTGACCTTCGTATCCAAGAACTACACGGCGCCGAGCCTCGCCAACGCCTATTCGATAAGCCAGTCGAGCGTCCTGATTCCTCTCCTGAACTATTCGAGTGGAGCCGATAACGTTATCAAAGCGGGTGTCTACACATGGAAGTGAAAAGAATCCTAGGGAAGCCGAGCAAGGCCCAGCTGATGACGATAGTAGTGCTGGTAATGTTCCTCCTGATGGTCTCGGCCCTCTTCGCCTTCGCGCTCTTCAACATAAGTGCTAACAACGCGTCGCAGTCGCTCTCGGTGTCCCTGAGCTCGACTAACTACGGCACCCTCCTGAAGCAGAGCGCGAACCTCTTCGCCAAGGAGAGCGCCTCGAGGGCGCTGATAGTACTCGCGAACTACTCTTACAATCCCGCGTACAGGAAGGGGAACTTCATCTCCAGCTTCGGCTTCTACGCCTCGAACCTCATGGTCAGCGGAATCCTGCCGAACGACACGTCGGGCTATCCCCAGAGCGCGATGGGCAACCTGACCCTTACTGCCTATAACCGTTCGATATTGAGCAGGGTAAGCTTCGCGGCGCAGAACGTCATCGTGAACGAGACGAGGCCCGTCTTCTCCCAGACCGACCCGTACCACCTGCGCGTCACGTATGTGGAGAACGTTAGGATAAACGCGACGGGAAGCATCTATCAGTACAGCATACCTGTCAACGTGTCGATCCCGCTGAACAACACGCCTGACCTGTTCTACGCGCAGCAGGGCATACTCAGGACGCTGAAGTTCGCGAGCCTCGGGAACCTGACCTCGCAGGTAGGCGGCGCGTACGCGACCTCCGGCAACAGCGTGGGATTCGCCTACGGCACGATATACAACATCCCGAGCACAGCAACAAGCGGCGCTGCATGCGCGAGCATCCCGTCGCCTTTCAGCTCCGCGCCAATGAGCGGGAACATTATAATAGCTACCTATAACGCTGTGAACTTGGGCGGATGCATAAGTAGCTACGCAGGACTCATAACCTACTTGCCTCCTACAATGCCCGCGATGCCCTATCTAGTCTACAGCGGCGCCGCACTAGGCATAATGCCGAGCCTGCCGAGTGGGATGAAAGTCCTGCTCTACGGGCCAGGAATGGACACGCTCAACGTGGAGGGCCTGAGAAACGCGGTGATGAACGGTCAATACTTCGCATCGCCATTCACTCCTTCTTACATGGACAGGGCGGGGGCGAACTTCCTCAACCAGTCGCCCAACGGAATATTCACGTTCTCGAACTACAACACGCAGGTGGCGAACTTCAACGGCCAGAACAGCTATATAAGCGTAGCGAACGTGCCTTCTATGTCTTCTATAACTGCATCAGTGTGGGTAAAAATAAATAGTGCAGCAGATGACGATGCTTTTGTCGCTTTTACTGGAAGCGGGGGAGGGCAACCAACTTTTGAATATTGGTCGTCAGGACGCAAACTGCGAATCGGGCATTTCGGTGCCGGTGCTGATTTAAATACTGACTTAATATTAACTGCAAATGTCTGGCACCATATCACATTCATTCAAGCTGTCGGAAGCACGGAGAGTATTTATGTTGATGGTAGTTTGATAAAAACAATCGCTGATACCACCACTGGAACAATCGGTGGAGGCATGGATATAGGTCAGAGAACAACCAACAGTTTTTACTTAAACGGCTCCATGGCAAATGTCCAAATCTACAGCACCGCCCTTTCAGCAAACCAAGTGCAAACCCTTTATCAGGGAGGCATCTCCGGCCTGCCAATCTCAAGCAACAGCCTCGTCGGCTGGTGGCCGCTCAACGGCAACGCCAACGACCTTTCTGGAAACAACAACAACGGCGCCCCGACCAACGTGGCCTACGTTTTGCCTTCCAACTATATTAGGGACAGCATACTGACCACCACTACCCCAATAACACCCCAGCCGCTTCCCGGGATACTCTCCTGCACATCGAACAGCCGATGCTCAAACCCAAGCCTGCCGAGCCTTTATCTGAGCTACATGCCGATAGCTTTCACGCCTGCCACCGTCTTAGGCACCATCAGGGTCGGCGCACAACCTCGCGGCGTAGCCATTGCACCCAACAGCTCGTACACATACGTTGTGAACCAGAACTCCAACGCGGTTTCGGTTATCAGCACTGCAATGGGCGCTGTCGTTAACACGATCACCGTCGGCAGTAGCCCCTATGGCGTGGCCATCACCCCCAACGGCGCCTACGCCTACGTCGCGAATTACGGCGCCGGCACGGTCTCCGTCATCAACACCGCCACTAACGCCGTCGCAGCCACAATCACCGTCGGCAGTAGCCCCCTATACGTGGCCATCACCCCCAACGGCGCCTACGCCTACGTCACAAACAGCGGCGCCGGCACGGTCTCCGTCATCAACACCGCCACTAACGCCGTCGCAGCCACAATCACCGTCGGCACCACCCCTGTAGGCGTGGCCATCACCCCCAACGGCGCCTACGCCTACGTCACAAACCAGAACTCCGGCACGGTCTCCGTCATCAACACCGCCACTAATGCAGTTGTAAGCACAATCACCGTCGGCACCACCCCTTGCGGCGTGGCCATCACCCCCAACGGCGCCTACGCCTACGTCGCGAATTACGGCGCCGGCACGGTCTCCGTCATCAACACCGCCACTAATGCCGTCGCGACTACAATTACTGTAAATGGCGGCCCCCAAATTGTGGCCATCACCCCCAACGGCGCCTATGTCTATGTTGCGCACTACGTCGCAGCAGGCACGGTCTCCGTCATCAACACCGCCACTAACGCCGTCGCAGGCTCAATTCCGGTAGGCAGTTATCCTCAGGATATAGCCATCACCCCCAACGGCGCCTACGCCTACGTCGCAAACGCCGGCGCCACTACTGTCTCCGTCATCAACACCGCCACTAACGCCGCGGTGAGCGTATGGCGGCTTCTGGGCTTGGGAATCACATAGACCGCAGTTTTCCCTTGCAGCAGAGGGACATCCATGGAAATTCTGCACCGGACTCCTTATAGAATTGCCATCGCAACCGTGGCGAACGAGTGGCAGGCGCTCGGCTTGGCGGACACGTGACTTGCGCTTTCCGAAAGGGTTTGCCTGTGCCTTGGCAGCGAAATGCCGTATCCGTACGACTCCGGTCTGCACCGGGCACCGCCAACAAGCCGAAGCCCATGCGCAGTCTGGTTCGCATTCGGGCGCCCGCCGGCGAATCGAAAACCGCGGACGGATGGGCGACTCGCGCCCCCGCGGGCTAGCGCTGTTCAAGCGCCCAGCTCCAGAAAGGCACGAACCTTATCCTCGTGCCTTCCAAGGTCGCCGTCTTCTCATAGTCGAACGTTATGACTGTGCACTCTGCGCTTCCGAGTCCTTCGGCCGCCTCGACAAGCGCCGAGACTTCCCTCTTGATGGTATCCGGCGCAGATACGTCGTAGGAGACCTGTATCAGCTCCTTCTTCCCCTCCCCGACAAGGAAGTCCACCTCCTTTCCGGATTTGAGCCTGACGTAGTACAGCGACTCGGCAGGCCTTCTCCTCCTCTGCAGCTCGACGAAGACCGCATTCTCGAGAGACCTTCCCCTGTCTATCGCCCCGAAGAGCCTGGACAGGCCTATGTCGGTGACGTAGCTCTTCATCCGCCTCGCAAAGCGCTGCCTAGGGCTTTTGTGGTACTGCTCGAGCGTGTCAGCGAAGAAGACGGACCTGGCATATCCCATGAAGTTCAACAGGGTGACCCTGCTGACCTTCAGCCCGACGCTGCCGAAGTAGTTGTGCGCCTTGGTGGAGCTGAAATAGGAGGCGTAGTTGCTTGCCAATATCTTAAGAAATACCTCCAAGGCGCCGGTCTCCCTCAGCCCGTACCTCTTTATTATGTCCCTGAAGAATATCGCGTCGAAGTACGACGAGAGCAATTCAAGCTTCCTGGTGCTGTTCCCTGAGAGCGCAACCTCAGGGAACGAACCGTACTCAAGGAAGTCGTCGAGTTCCTTCAGCACCGTTCCCTTCCTCGCGGAATATTTGATCCCGTCTCTTCCAACATCCATTCCTTTCGCCCTCAGGTACTCCTTGAATGAGAATGGGTATGTGATGTAGGAGAGGTTCCTTCCCGCGAGCGCCGTTGCCATTTCCCTGCTCAGCAGTTCCGAAGAGGAGCCCGTTATGACTATCCTGTACTTCCTGGTGTCATAGGCCTTCCTCACCCACTTGTCCCAGTTCTCGACGTTCTGGATCTCATCGAGGAACAGGTAGATGATCCCGTCGCCGGGGGAGAAGGCATGGCTGTGCGCTATCAGGAGGTTGTCCAGATCAGAGGCCTTTGTCGCAATGAGGCGCTCGTTCTCGAAATTGACGTAGGCTATGTTGTCCCTCTCGACGCCCCGGGCCAGAAGGTCACCGATGCACTGGAACATGATGCTCGTCTTGCCGGAGCGCCTCACCCCGACTATCGTGATGATCTTGTCCGCGTTGAGGTCTACCTTCACATCCCTCCTCACGGACGGAGGCAGTGCGAGCTCCCTCCACATCTCGAGCACATACCTGAAGTCCTCGATTCCCGCCATATACGTATAGTATACTGTACATATTTATATAGTTTACGTTCAGTATACTGTACATATTTAAAAGTTTAAATAAATATCGCATTAAAATTTACTACTTTTAAATAACTATCTAGCAGATAAGCCGTCATTGCTGCGAAGCCCGCTCCCGGGTGACATGAATTGGCAGATTTTCTGTCATGACTCTATATTTTTTGTCGTCATATCCATACAGATATATGGACATCGTTACAATAAATGTGCAAAACATGCCGAACGCAATCTATGCAATAAGAATGCCGTGTGCGACGAAATCCCTCTGATAGAAAGCAGCAGGAAACCCCCTGCGAACGAGTGGCGGGCGCCGGACCTCGCGAACTCATAACAGCCCAAGTATCTTCCGCTCTTACCCGCCTCTCATATGCCGCTTATCGAGGAGAACACGCTGCCTATGACCAGCGACACGATGAAGAACACGGCCAGCCCCGCCGCGAGGAAGAAGGGCAGGTACTTCAGGCCCCTGAACACGGAGCCCGTGGATATGGTGCTTACGATGAACGATCCCAATCCAGTCAGCATTATCACCGCGACCAGGGCGAAGTCGTAGTAGTCGGTCGGCGATATCTGGGGCGCGTTCGGCTTGAGGAACGAGATCCCCGCCGAGGGCAGGCCGCCGGGGTTCTGCGTGAGTATCCCCGCCCAGATGTTGTCCGTCACGGTGATCATCTGCGAGGTCAGCGCGAAGAGCGCGGGCGCGCCTATCACGGTCGCGAACGCTATGAAGATCGTGTACATGAACAGCTGCCCTGCTATCTCCTTCTGCACGATGTTCTGGTTCCTCATGTCCTTGGCTATCTGGTTCAGGAGGTCGGTCATGCCCCCGCCGTACTGTATGCTCTCGAGGATCATCCTTATCGTGTGCTGCAGCTGCAGCGACCTGTAGCTGTTGGAGAGGTCGAGCAGCGCGTTCCGCAGCGAGATGCCGGAGTAGATCTCCTTGGTCAGCTCCTTCAGGTCGTCGCTGAAGTACAGGAACTCCGGCCTGGCGGCGAGGACAAGCGCCTTGTCGAGCGCTATGCCGCTCCTGACGTTAGCCGCGGTGAGCTGCAGGTAGTCCGGGAGTATGCCCTCGACGAAGGTCTTCCTCTGGTCTATCCTGAACTCGAGCAGCGCGTAGATCACCACCTCGTACGCCGCGGCCGCCGCGAACGCGGCTATGGCCGCGATTCCCGCGCCCTGCTTCGCCACGAGGAAGAGCAGGAAGGGGACCGCCACGAATATCGCAAGCCCGCCGAGTATCGCGATCTCCATGAAGCGCTCCACCTTGATCTTCGCCCCGGAGAGCTTCAGCTCCCTCGCGAGGAAGTTCACCACGCTCCTTGATACCAGCTTTTCGAACTCTATCTTCATCGGATCACATCGCGAAGACCGGCCTCGAGGTTCGCATGATGTTCAGGAATATTATCTGCAGGAAGAAGATCCCTATTATCGCGAACACCAGCGTCGTGCCCGTGATGGTGAAGACGTTGACGAACGTGGTGAGTATCACGGCGACCGCGATCCCCATGCTCGGGAAGATTACCCCGAAGAGCATGTAGAACATGGAGAGCACGTTGAGCCGCTGCCCGTACTTCCTCAGCTCGATTATCCTCTCCTGCGTGACCTCGTCCACGACCCCCTGCAGAGCGCCGGCCACGTCCGCGCCGACCCTGATGCTGACGCTCGCCTGCAGCATGACCCTCTTGAACGTCTTGGACTGGCTCTTGCCGCTCACGTCGTCTATCGCCTGCTCCGCCGGCGTGCCCAGCTGGATCAGCTCGACGACCTTGCCGAACTCCTTGCTCGCGGCGCCGTAGCCCGTGCTCACCGTGGCCATGGCGTTGAAGAGGGGCATTCCCGACCGCATGCTTATCACGAGGTCCCTCGCGGCGAAGAGTATGTCCCTCTCTATGTTGGCTCCCTCGACCTTGCTCCTGTCCAGCGGGTACCTTATGAACTTGTTGAAGAGCGCCTGGTACAGCGCCACACCGAGCAGCGCCGCCAGCAGGTATCCCGCCGTTCCCATGCCGAAGCGGTTCAGCAGCACCGCGAACGCCACCGCCACCGCCGCGCTCACGATCAGCGCGTAGGTGAACATCTTCTTGACGAATTCGTAGGGCGCCTCCTTTATCCCCTGAGACTTGAGCGCGTCGTCCAGGTTCTTCTGCTTCGCCGCGACGCTCATGAAGTACATCTGCAGCCTGTCCGGCCTCTTGTAGTTCACGGCGCCAGGCCTGGCCTGCGGTGCGGCGGCCGCCTTCGCCGGCGCGGATGCGGGCGCGGCCGAGCTCCTCGGCGCCTCCTTCCCCTTGGGCTTCGCCGCTAAGACGGGCTTCGCCCTTATCTTGAAGAAGAGGAATCTCTTCGGCTTGGTGAAGAGCATGGCGCCGCTGTCACCGGCCGCATCGGCCTTTCCCGCTCGCTTTCTCCCAAACAAAGGCATCCGACCAACTATCCTATTTGATGTTCAGCTTGCTCTTTATATCCCTTATCTTGCGGCCCCTGATGGTCGCGAGCTCCTTCAGGTCGTCGCTCATCCCGCTCGTGTCCTCCTTTGCGGCCGCCGCATCGAGGCCCACGATCTCGCTTATTATCGTCTTCGTCTGCTCGCTGTCGAAGGCGCCCCTGTCGAGCCCGGCCTCGATCTGCTCCAGCTCCGAGAGCTGGTCCTGCAGCGAGAGCCCCGGCATCACCAGGCCGTTCGGCCCGGCCTTCTTGACGTCCCTCGTTATCGCCCTCCTGAATTCCTCGTCGACCGACCTGGCCGCGCGCCCCAGCCCCCTCGCGGCTTCGGCCGCGGCCGCTCCGGCCCCGGACCTTCCCAGCCCCTTCCCCACGAGCCCTGCCGCCATGCCGAGCCCCCTCTCCGCCCCGGAGACCCCCTTCCCGACGAGCCGCTTTCCAAGCTCCATCCTCTTCTGCGCGGTCTGCTGCTTCGACGCGGTCTCGACAGCAGTCTCCGCCTTCTTGGCCTCGATGCTCTCGAGCAGGCCCCTGACCTCGGCGTAGTCGACGCGCCTTATGCCCATCCCTTTCGCGAGAACCCCCTCGAGGTCTATCGCGACCGGCGCCAGCTCGGCCTGCGCGGCCGCCGCTGGCCCTATCCGAGACACGGCCTTCTCGTAGTCGGTCCCGTCCTCCAATCCTACACCTTCTCCATCAGGTCGCGAGAGTACGGCAGGTCCTGGGCCACCATGTCGAGTATCTTGTCCCTGTTCCTGTAGTAGCTGGACACGACGTAGCCCGCCGCGTCGACGTCCGTCACGTTGTTCTTCACCATCCAGGAGAGCACCTTGCTCTTCTCCTCTATGCTCGCGAGCAGCTCGCTCCTTGTGAAACCGCCGTAGAGCGATATCATCTCGCTGAGCCTGGCTATCTCGGATATCTGCGAGAACGTGTCGTTGCGCATGTCCCACCTGTACACCACGTTTATGTCGCCCGCCCTGGTCATCTCCCCCATCTCGAGCACCCTCCTTATGCCCAGCCTCCTGTGCCTGAAGAGGGTCACGACGCCCCCGAAAGCGTTCATCATCAGCTTCGGCACCTCGATCGGCGGGTTCGTCATCCTTATCACCGTGTCCTGCGCGTTGTCAGCGTGCACCGTCCCGTAGACGGCGTGCCCGGTGTGTATCGCCTCGAAGAGCGTCTCGGCGTCCTTCTTTATCCTGACCTCCCCGACGAGCATTATGTCCGGCCTCTGCCTGAGCGAGTTTATCATGAGGTCGTAGAGCGTTACCTCCCCCTTCCCCTCCGGGTTCGGCTGCCTCGTCAGCATCGGGACCCAGTGCAGGAAGTTGGGCAGCGTGAGCTCCCTGGTCTCCTCCACCGATATTATCCTGCGGTTCGCGGGCATGAATATGCTCATCGCGTTGAGGAAGCTCGTCTTCCCGCTCGCAGTGCCCCCGGAGATGAGCAGGCTTATCTCGTTCTCTATGCAGAGCCACACGAGCGACGCTATCTCCGCCGAGAGCGTCTTGTTGGCTATCATCGCGGTCATGGTCCACGGGTTCTTCCCGAACTTCCTTATGGTTATGGTGTTGCCCTTCTGCGATATCGGGTACAGCGTCGCGTTGACCCTCGACCCGTCGGGAAGCTCCGCGTCCATGAGCGGCGAGAGGCTGGTTATCTGCCTGCCGACCCTCCTCCCTATCTGCTCCGCGTTGTCGTATATTATGTTCTCGTCCTATCAGAGTGATGTTGGTCTTGCACCAGCCGAACTTCTTGTGGTACACCCACACCGGCTCCTTCGAGGTGTTCACCGCGACCTCCTCGAGGTCCTCGTCCGCAAGCGGCGCCTCAAGGTCCCCGAGGCCGAGCATCACGTTTATGACGTAGGCGATCAGCACCTTCTTCGTCTCCTCCGAGGAGCCGGGCAGGTACCTCTCTATGACTATCTCCGACGCGTCCTCGTACCTGCGCATGAGCTCGTCGACGTACTCCTTGTCCTCGATCCTGGACGGGTCTATCGGGACCATCGAGAGGAGCGACTGCCTGAGCGAGATCATGAGCACCTTCGTCGCCTCGCCTAGCCCGGGCGTCGTCACCTCGTATATCGGGGCGAAGTCGCCCCTGTCGAGTATCCTCACCTTGACCTTCAGGCCGTGCGCGTCGAGCTCGTAGGAAGCGTACTCCTTTGCGGTGCCACCGGCTTGCGCGTCAACCATCAGATCACCTGCCAATGCCCTCGATGTCCTTGCCGACGTCCTTGAGGTCGGAGTCAAGGTCCTCCAGCTCCTCCTCGGACTCGTCGACCTTCTTCTCGATCTCCCCCATCTTCAGGCTCCTGCCTGCCGCGCCCGCGGCGGAGGCCGCCTTGAGCTGCGCCGAGAGCTCGTCGAGCCCCTTCGCGAGCTCGTCCCTCCTCTTCTCCACGCCGCCTATCTCCCCCTTGGTCTTGTTTATCCTGTCGCTGAGCTCCGCGAACCCGCCGAACTGGCTCTTCATCTCCGCCAGGCTCTTCCTGAGCGCAACGATCTGGCCGTCCGCGACCGCGTAGACCTTCCCGACCTCGTATGAGGTCTTGGAGATCTCGTCGAGCATCTTCTCCCTCTCCCCGGCGACCTGCCTCTTGATCCTCTCGGACTCTCGGCCGTAGGCCTTCGCCATCGAGTCGTACTCCTCGCTCTCCTTCTCCTGCTGGAAGAGCTGCCTCCTTAGCGCGCCGCTCTCCTTCTTCATCCCCTCGACGAGCTCCGCGAAGCCCTTCCTGCTCTCGCCCACTGTCCTGTTGAACTCCCTGTCGAGGCCGGCTATCACGGCCTCGGCGTTCTCGAGCTTGCCGCGGATGTCCTCGATCAGCACCTTCGCGTCGCCGCCCGCGCCCACCCCGCCCAGCGCGCCGGACTTCTGCTCGAGCGCCTGTATGCTCTTGCCGAGGCTCTCCACCATGCCGTCTATGTAGTCCTTCTTCTCCCTGAGCTTCTTGTAGGCGCCGTTGACCTGCGCGTCGAGCCTGTCTATCTCCTCGAGGGTGGCCTTGGTCTCGCCGGCCTTGCCCTTGAAGGTCGCCTCAGCGCCGGTGACGTAGCGCTTGAACTCGTCTATCTTCGCGCTGATCTGGCCGATCGCCACGACCTGCGCCTGGATCTCGGTCTCCGCGATGCCCTTCTTGATCTCCGCCGTGGCCTTCGCGGTCTCCAGGCCGCCCGCCGCGGTCGGGGCGATGGAGACGTACATCTTCCCGACCTTGTACGTGATCTTCGTTATCTTGGCCTTCTCGAGCACGTCGGCCCACGTCTCGATTATGCTCTCGCTTACGCCCAGCGCCCTAGCCAGCTCCGATGACTCCGTCTCGCCGTGCTCGCTCAGGTAGGTCATCAGGCTGTCGATGCTCGTGGTTATGTTCGGGCCTGCCATGAATACACTCATCTTCATCGTTGTTAAAAAGATTTAAACCTTTCATGGGCCGAAGCCCCCGTCGCGCGCCTGCCGGAAGGAGGGCGTCACTCGGCGGCGCTCGCGCCGCTGAGCAGGAAGTCGCCTATCTCCGCGCCCACCGCGGCCTCCGGCTGGATTATCCTCTTCGCCCCCGCCATCTTCATCTTTGACAGGTTCTCGAGCCGCTTTATCCTGGGGATGACGATCACCCTGCCGTTCGCCTTCCTTGCGGCCATGGTTATGAATGTGTTCTCTATGTCGCTGTCGCCGAGCGCGAAGACAGCCAGGGCGCCGGAGATGCGCGCCTCCGAGAGGGCCTCTTGCCCCGCCGGGTTGCCGTGCATCGCCAGGAATCCCTTCCTTACCGTCTTCCTGACGAGCTGCCTGTTCTCGTCTATGAAGACCGCCCTTATGTTCTTGCCGGCCAGCATCTTCGCGAGCTCCATCCCTATCCCGTTGATCGGCGTCACTATCACGTGCTTCGAGATTCTCCTGATCCTCTGCCTGGCGAAGAAGTACTTCAGGTCCGCGCCGCTGAGGATCTGGTAGAAGATGGTCGTGAACATTATCGTGAAGGCGAGGTTGCCCGCGGTCCCGAGCGCGACCGCGGCGAGGATCAGCGGGTTGCTCGCGTCCACCAGGCCCGCGCTCGGCGGGAACGTCGTGCCTATGATGTTCAGGAAGCTGAACAGCGCGGAGGTGAAGAGGTCGAACTTCTCCAGCATCACCAGGGCGGTGGAGACGGCGAACGTCACGACTATCGCGATTATGGAAATGCTGTGGATCGCCCTTAGTTGCACCATGCTAATCGCCGAAGACCTTCGCTATGTACTCGCCTATCTCGAGGCCCGCCAGCTGCTCGGGTATCACCGAGAGGTTCACCCCTATCCCGTAGACCTTCCTTCTCACGTGCTCGTTGTTGAGCCTGCTCATTATCTTTATCCTGTCGCTGATCCCCCTCGCCGTCAGCGCGCTCATGAAGTTCTCCATCGAGTTCTCCGAGGTGAAGACTATCGCGCGCGCGCTCCCTATCCCCGCCTTCCTCAGCACCGCCGGGTCGGAGCTCTCGCCGAATAGGTTCAGCGTCTTGCTCTCGTTGAGCCACTGGTTCTCCTTCTTGTCTGCGGTCACGACTATGTAGCGCATCCCCGCGCCCTTCAGCTTCTTGATCAGGGCCCCCGACATGTCGTTGTAGCCGCAGAGGATAACGTGGTTCCTGAGGGCGCGCGCCTTGAACTCGTTTATGAACTCCTCGACGTTCGCGTACTCGAGCAGGTCGAGCACCGCGGCCAGTATGAAGCTCACCATGAGCACCCTGCTCAGGTTGTCGGCCACCACCACCGCCAGCATGGGGTACAGGCTCGCCCGCGCCCGGGGCGAAGGCGAGCCCGGCCAGCTCGGTGGAGGCCGCCGTGTTCTGCACGTCGAAGAACGTCTCCAGCACGTAGTAGGCGTCGAGGTAGAGGTCCCTCGTCAGGAACCAGAGGGCGACGACTGAGACGAGCAGCACCACCGCTACTATAATGAGCGCAAGCGCCATCACGCTGAAAGTGTCTTCGTTCTTCATTGCACGGAACCCGCGTTAGACTCCCTTCACCAGCTCCTTGAAGAGCTCGTCGCTCGCCGACTTGTTGGGCGTCGCGACGAACCCGGCCCCCGCCTCCTTCAGCTTCTCCTTGAGCAGATCGTCGTTCGCCCTGGTGGCTATGACTATCCTGCCGTTCAGGCTCCTCGCGGTGATGACCGCGAAGAGGTTCTTCGCGTCGTCGTCCATCACTATGGCTATCGCCTTCGCCCTCTCGACGCCCGCGGACCTGAGCACCTTCGCCGAAGTGGCGTCGCCCTCGATGGCTGGCACGCCCTTCTCCTTCAGGAGTTCCACAGTCTTCTCGTTCTGGTCGACGACCAGCACCCTTACGTTGTGCTGCAGCAGGACGTCCACGATGTTCTCCCCGACCAGCCCGTACCCGCAGACTATGACGTGATCCCTCATATCGTTTCCGGCCATGCAATTGCCTTAGCAGTATGCACTGCTAGGCTATATAATTTTTCGTTATTGCCCGATTGACACGAAGTGTAAAGGAATATCAAACTTTGCGGTCAAACATACTACTGATAAAGGGTTTTAGGTTGGGAGCGACTTTCACGGTGAACAGGATAGCGCTGAAGCGCATGCTTACCGTGCTCTCGCTGAGCGAGAGGAGCATAGACGAGCTTCTGGCCAACCTGAACAAGATGCACAGGCACGTCAACGCGGTCGCCTTCGCTGGCATGCTCCAGAGGCTGGGCCTCAAGTCCGAGAGCATAGCGAACGTCCTCAGGAGGATAGGCGTGGACGACGTGACGATCTCGAGCATCTTCAACATGCTGGACGAGGAGAGGATAAAGAGCGCCTACGGCAGGATAGTCGAGATATACGTGGAGTAGTGTGGTCCGATGGCTAGGAGTTACTGCATAATGTGCGGGAAGGAGAGGGACGGGATACAGGTCGAAGAGGACCACGTGCTGGGCGCCGTAAGGTGGTTCAAGAGGAACGTCACCAAGGACGAGAAGGGCAACCGCATCGTGGTGTGCAGGGACTGCTATCCGGAGTACAAGAAGAGAAGGGCGAGATACGAATCGAGGCAGAGGGTCTACCTCGCGCTCGGCGTGGCATTCGTCATAATCAGCCTGCTGGTCTCGCCCAGGGCCGTCACCGTGCTGGTCTCCTTCGCGGTGCTCGCGGTGATGTACCTCTTCTCCCTGATGAGCTACATACCAAAGATAGGCATCGAGAAGAAAGGGTAGCTTCAAAACCCAGGGCCGAATCCGCGCATCCCCGCGCCCCCGTGCCCCGGCATTCCCATTTTTTATTCGAGCCGCGCCATCACAACCAATAAATAGGTTTAATGATTATAGCCGTCGTGAGAGCGTGGAGGACGAGGTCGAGGTAGAGCCCAAGATCGAGCAGGTCGAGTTCGCCGGGAAGCTCACCGGGACGTTCGAGGACATAAAGGGCAAGGTTTCGCAGATGCAGTTCTACTCGCTGCAGGAGGGCGAGGGGAAGCTCGACATAGTCAGGGTCGAGAACGTGAACATCCGCAAGAAGCCGTTCCTGTTCTACATAATCACGCTCAAGCCGGACGCTCTGACGCTCACCTACTCCATAATACCCGGCAGCAGCGACAGGCTCAGGAGGGCGGTCGTCATAAAGAACCTCGCGTCGATACTCTCGGTCGTGGCCGACGCCTACCACATCGAGGAGGCGAAGTTCCTCCAGTACATCGATTCCACGCTGGACAACCTCGTCGGAGGCCTGTCGCAGGAGTACAGCGCGCTCTTCAACAAGTACGACTCCGTGCTCGGCGAGTACACGGAGCTCAAGAAGCTCTCGGGCGAGCTGGGCATCGCCAACAGGAACCTCACGATACAGACGGGGCAGCTCAGCGAGGAGAACAAGTCGCTCACCGAGCAGCTGAGGTCGCTGCAGACCTACTCCGACGAGGCGCTCATGGCGATGGTGCAGGACTGGATAGAGGTGCACTCCAGCTCCATCGACGTCGGCGAGTTCTCGAACACGTACAAGGTGCCCGAGCCGAGGATCGAGCAGATACTGGACAAGATGGTGTCCATGGGCTACCTGGAGCTGAAGGGTTGACGCGATGAAGTACTATGTCACTGTTAACAAGAAGTACCACTACGTCAAGGTCTTCGGCGTGCTCAAGAGGATAAACGAGAACGTTAATCCCCTCTCCAGGGCGGTCGCCTCTTTCGTCGACAGGCTGATGGCAAGGCGGGCGGGCGCAGGGAAAGGATGAGCTCGGGATCAGAATGAGAATAAAAACGATCTTGATTGCGGCCGCGGTTTTCGCGGTCCTGTTCTCAGTCCTCTCCGTCTACGTCTGGCTGCAGGTCATGGCGATCACGGCAAGGCCCTCGAACCAGACGGCCCTGGGCCCCATCTCCTCGAACGTCTCCCTGAACACGAGCACCGCGCTGTTCTACAACAATTCGCACGGTCTCGCCGTCTACGCCCTGCTCTCCTACGGCCTGACGAACGCGACCAACGCGACTGTGACGCTCGGCGCCTACACGAAGAACCCCGTGCAGGGGATATACCTTCTGAACGTGAGCACCTACTGCCTCTCCTGCTTCAGCGAGAGCGCGCTCAGGGCATCGCTCGCCTCGGACCTCGGCGCCCGCGGCCTGGTGAAATCGAGCGGCTTCTGGTACGTCGACCTGGCCAACGCCAGCACGATCCCGGCGGGCTCGATAGTGATAATCCCGTCGGGCGAACTGCCGCTGCCCCTCGCGAACAGCACGGGCGCGACCATATTCGGGATGCTCGACTCCGGGGACACGGTGATATACGCCGGCAGCAACCTGTCAAACGAGATAAGGTCCGACGGGGTCACCTTCGCCGCGTCGCCCCAGACCCTCGCAATGCTCGCCCTCTACGGCCTGTCGTCCGCCCCCTTCGCCAACAACCCCAGGGCGGCGTTCAACGGAGAGAACCTGAGCTTCAGGGGGCCCGCCTTCCAGTTCGCGTACGGGTCCAAGTACGGCAACGTGACCTACGTCGGCTCGAGGAACGGCACCGTGATAGCCTTCCCCGACTATCCGAGGTCCGCGTGGAGCAACGTCTCCGACATGGCCGGGGACATCGCGAGCGTGATAGGCTCCAGGTTCTGGATCCCCGAGATCGGCCGCGGCGCGGGGAGCTTCAACACCAGCGCCGCCGCGCGCGGCGGCTTCGGCGTCTTCGCCGAGATCAACACGTCGGCCTCGAACACGTCCGAGGAGCTGATGCCCGTGCTCAACTCCAGCTATTCGCTGGTCACTCTCGTCTCGAGAAACCCCCGCCACAGCGACACGGTGGAGCTCTCGTTCAGGAACAGGTACGCCTGGAACGGCATAGTGGACGCGCCGGCGGTGATAGGGGAGGGCCAGGTGACCAGCATAACCGTGTCTGCGACCAGCAGGACCAGCACGAGCGTGCAGCTGCACATAGACGTCTACGACAGGAACATGAGCCGGGTGGTGAAATCGATAAGGATAGGCACGGGCGCGGTCCCGTCGGGCTCCCGCCCGGTGGTGACGCCGACGTTCTCGCTGCCGAGCGGCTACTACCTGCTCGCGCTGAAGGACTTCTACAACAACTACTACGCGGAGTCGTTCTTCCACCTCGCGAACGCGACGATAGCCACCGCCTCGCCGTTCGACTTCAAGAACGGGACGTTCGCGTTCAGCGTCTACAGCAACGGGCTGCCGGTCTCCAACGCGACCTACACGATAAGCATAGACGGCGCGTACGCGGCCAACGGCACCGTGAGCAACGGCACGGTCGTCTACAAGCTGCCCCGCGGCACGATAATAGGCTACGGCAACCACGTCTTCAGGCTCGGAGTCTTCGGCAACAGCTACGCGATACCGGAGCAGTACGTGCAGACGATATTCTACGTGCCCGCGATAGACATCGAGTTCGCGATAGCTATAGTGGTCGTGGTTCTGCTGAACCTGATACTCAAGCCCCCCACGAGGGACGAGTACTACATAGACGTTCCCGAGTTCCCGCCCCTGAAGAAGGAGAAGGCCCCGGTCCCGTCGGGCTCGGTGCTCGGGGTGTTCGACAAGATCAACTACTACTACCACTGGAGGTACATGCCGCTTAACGTCGAGGAGGTCAGGCTCGGGATAAACAACAACATAAGGGTCAACAACATGCCCGTCTCGGTGACGACGCAGAACACGGACGCGGTCCTGGCGAAGCTAGCGGCGAAGGGCGACCTCGTGAGCGCGCTCAACTACTACGCGCCGAGGGCGTGGGTCGACGCCTCGAAGCACGACGTGGAGTACCTGCTGATATTCAGGAAGCTCAGGGACTACTGCGTCGTTCACGCGGTCCTCTTCACGGACATAGACACGGAGCAGAGCGTCGACATGATCGTGACCAAGGAGGGGAAGCAGAGCAACGTGTTCATATACTCCGCGGGCTCGAGGCCCAAGAAGGTCCTGCTCTCCGCCGGATCGAGGTCGTTCCTCGTGTTCCTCGACGAGGTGAGGAAGCGCGAGTTCATAGACAGGCTGTACTCGTCTTTCGGCGAGGAGGCGGAGACCCTCAAGCTCGGGATAGACTACAACTACCTCAGGCTGATAGACTGCGACCACCTGGACCAGATGACCCTCTGAGGGGATAGCCAGCTTCACTTCACTGCTCAGGGAGTCGGCTATCGCGGCACAGTCCCCGCTATCGCCAGGTTGGCCAGGTTCTGATATTGTGCTATGTGGTTGTCCATGTGCATGATTTTTGCAAGTCAACCTCACTCGTTCGCCGTTGCTTTCCGTAGCCTATAGACGTAGTGGTTGAGCGCCACGCTTACCTCCCCGCCGCTGCCCGCGGCCTTCCTGACCCTCCTGCACGTGCGTCTGATATCGCCCTCGCTGCCGTTGCCGGCCGTCACGACGTAGGCATAATTCCCGCTCGTTAGGCAAACGGCGCTTACGCCGCTACATGCGGCTATCCGCTTAGCCACCGTCTCCGAATCGCAGGTGCGCGCGGGCTTCAACAGAATGAAGCTCTGCTTCGCCAGCTTCTTGGAAACCGAGCCGAGGCTACCCTTTATTGTAGATTTGTTGTCCATAACCCAACCCCACTGAGTATGAATGTATCTTTATCCGAAGCGTTCAGTCTGCGTAGAATATCCTCCAGGAGTTTCTGCCGTCCTGGACGAACTTTATAGGCCTTTCGTCATCCAATTCCTGCGCTGCCCCGCTATCGCTTTTTCCAGATATAAGATCCCATATAGACATTTTATCCCCACGTTTAAGAATGAGGCGCGGCTTGCGCCGCACCTAGAGAGGGAGAGGTAACCTTTGCATTCGGGTGAGGAGATACAAAATGAGAACAGGCATGATGCATATAAAATACGCTTTTGCCCATTCGATTACCCCAGCCATCCCCTGTAGAATATTGTGCATTAGGTGATTTATATAGATTTTGTAATTTTACATATTTGAAGTAAAACTCTGTTATATTGTAAAATTCTTTCGACGGATTCCATTACCGATTGAAATCAGTGGTCCAGACTATTGTCTTGTATTCTTTCCTGATGTTCACGCTCCTAACGGGCAGCCTGCCCAGAATCACGTCTCTGACCTCCCCCGACACCCGCTTGGGGCCGTGCTTCGCATACATCTTCTTGTGGTAAGATAGGCCGTATTTGTACGCAGAAGCCTTGTCGTCGAATACAGACATGACGAACAGAGTGTGGCTTCCCACCAGGGGCCCCGATAGGAGGTACCTGCTTATAAGCGGGTTCTCCTCGTCGAACAGTATGGCTTTCCTCGCCCTGGCGGAACTCTCTTCGAAGCCTTGGGTAGGCGCATAATTATCGAAAAAGGTCATGAATGACAGCGATTTCACCAGGTCCATCGTTATGGTGGCCCTTTTGATGTATCCCCTCTTCACCAGTTTGTCGAAGTTGTATTTGACGGTATTGAAGTGCATGCCGAGCATCTTCGATAATTGGTGGAAGGTGAGCCTGGCGTTACTGTTGAGGCAGATGAGCAGCTTCTTAGAGTTTTCGTCAATATCTGCCTTGCTTATGGCCTCATCCCTCAAAGGGAAGAAGCCCAGGTGCTTGTGCAGCATCTCGGACGGGTGCCAGGCCGCGCCGTACTCCGAGAGAAGCACGACCATGGCCATGTTCCAGTGCATGTACTCGGTCCCCGAGAAGGCGTTCGCGTATATTACCAGGTCATACGAACCCTGCACGGAGAAAGCAGCCTGCGGGATATAAGACTTTTCCAGGATTGACCTTATCTTCCCATAGTCCGGTCTTTTCTTGAATCTTACCTCTATCAGATGCGGGCTATTCAGGCCTATCGCTTTTTCGTCTATCTCTACAGTATACCTCATTCCCAGCTCCTTTTCCAACCTCTCGATCTTGCCCTTGATTGTGGGCCTGGAAACGCCCAGCCGCTTAGCTATCTCGGTTATCGACAGTCTGGAGTTCTCGGAAAGCAACCTGACGACCTTCCTCGTAACCAGGTCGTACCTTTTGTTGAACCTGCTCTCCACTTCAAATTCGAGGCCCATGGATTTCTATCGGATGTCAGGAATATATGTCTTTCATAATAACAGAAAATCACTTCAATATTGCAAAAAAATGAAGAGTTTATATTGCTGCCCTGCTGATTAGTCCCGATGAACATAAAGACAAAGGCCTTGATTTTCATAACGCTCGCGATGGTAGGCGGAGCCTTATTTCCACTGGCGCTCAAAGTCACGGTTGCCAACAACGTAAACCCATACTCGTTCCTTTTCCTCTCCTACATCCTCGCAACTGTCGCATCGTTCGTCTTGGTAGTCGCGAAAGGAAAAACGCAGCAGCTCAGGGAATATCTGGGGAATCCCCGGGAATACCTCAAGATAGGGATTGTAGGCTTCACGTTCGCCGGCCTTGCGTTCTACGGCATTAGCTGGGCGGAGCAGTCCATCAGCGCCATCCTCGCGACGGTGGTATACAGGATGCAACCGCTCCTCATGCTGCTGTTCCTCCCAGTCCTGCTCAGGGAGAGGGTATCAAAGACCCAGGTGGCCGCGTTGCTCCTCGCTTTCGCCGGAATCTACATCGCCGTGACCGGAGGCAATCCCCTTGCTTTCTCGGGCGCCGACGCCGGAGTGGTGCTGTCGCTGTTTGCAATCGTGCTGATCGGCTCCTTGGCTGGCGTCTTCATAAAGAGATACACGACCGACATGGAATGCACCATGTTCATGTTCAATTCGACGTCTCTCGTATTCGCCACGGCGTTGTTCCTGTACACCGGCGCGCAGCTGCCCGCGCTCAATCCGACCACGGCGTTGACCCTGCTGTATATAGGAGTGCCAACCAGCGTAGGAGTCACTTACCTCTATTTCAGAGGATTCAGGACCCTAAAGACCACGTTTGTGACGAACTACTACTGCCTGTCCCCGTTCATAACCGCCGTATTCGCGGCGATATTGTTGAATGAAACTATACAACCCTACTATCTGGTTATCGCCGTTCTGGTAACGATAGGGATAGTCATACAAAAGTTTGACAAGGAAGGCGGAACTTATATGACCAAAAGCAAGATGCATGTCGAGGACTTGTGGATATTTGATGTGACAGGCGCATTCCACGATACGCGGGTCGAGGCCATACGCAAGACCCTGAGCGGAGGCGGGCGAGTATTGGCAATAAAGCTTAACCAAGGAGAATACCGTAGAATAAAAAAGTCTCCGGATTTTAGAAACCCGAAACCCAGAAAAGCGATCCTTGTCTACACGAATACGGACGGCCATCTGGTGAGCAGGGAGGAGAATAACTACCTATCGGACATTCTGGACGTAAGCCCGGAAGAGACGGTCCTGATGAGCGCGGGCGATCTGGAAACGAGCGAGAAGTTCTTCGGCTTCGTCAAGGCCAGAATGAAGACGGCTTAGGCCCGCAAGGTCTTCTCGCAGATGTACCTCACTTCGCCCCTGCCATAATAGTTCTTCACCTTTCTGGCAACTTAACCTCGCCACTTCTCTCGTGAACTGACGAAAACTATTTTTATGCCAAGGGCGGTATTTTCATCGATTAACATGAAAAATACAACGACGCCCTTGGGCGGTATAGCTATCATCGACAAAGTAGAAAATGATTTCGGTCTGATCTCCTCGGTTTTCGGAGGGATCATGAGTCCCGCATACGTCGGGCGGTTGAAATTGCTCCTAAACAACCGCCTGACTTTCGCGACGTCTATACACCAGGTAATTCCCACCTCCTCTGAAGACACCTGTGCGCTTCTCGGCGCGGAGTACGTCTCGGAGAGATCGCTGTACAGAACCGTCGAGAAGGTCGGGTTGCTTGCGCCAGCAATAATCGAAAAGTACCAGGATTTCCTCAATGCGAGGAACCTTGCCGACAAGGACCAGAACATCGACTGGTCGTCGATATACTTCGAGGGGAAGAAGGCAGAGATGGGCGCATTGGGCTATTCCAGGGACCACCGCCCTGACAAGAGACAGGTGACCTTCGGGATAGCGACGGGGATAAACGGTATTCCCACCGCGCTGACGATACAGAAGGGCAACGTGTTGGACAAGAAGCACTTTACCGAGACGTACAACGTCGTCAAGAGGATACTGCAGAAGGGTTCCCTGCTGATATTCGACTGCGGCGCGAACACGAAGGAGAACAAGGCGCGGATTGTCTTCGACGGGTTCAACTACCTGACGCTGAAGCAGAAGAACGTCAAAAACTATCGCAGATACATCGCCCTGTTCAAGTCCGCGGAGAAATCGACGATAAACATCGGAGGCAATACCTACCTTGCTGTGAAGGTGAAGGAGGGTGGCGAATTCCAATACATCTACTTCTCAAGGACGCTTCTCGAGACGCAGATACGCAACAAGAACAGGAAGTTCGAAAGGCGAAAGGAGAAGGGTAACAAACTCGCGAAGAAAGCGGGAAAGCGCAAGGCGGTGGAGACTTACCCCTGTGAGAAGGGATGGGTCGAACTTTATCCCGAACTCCAGATTGCACTGGGATGCGTCGAGAACCCCTACATAAACGGGATAGAGGGGTTCTTCATCCTAGAGAGCACCGTCGACGCGACTCCCGAAGAGATACTGCGGATATACAAGCAGAGGGACGCCGCGGAGAAACTCGTGCGCAATATGAAGGAGGGGATCGAACTCAGGCCGGTCAGGCACTGGACTAAATACGCGATAATCGGCGCGATCCTCATCGCCTTCCTCGCGGAAGCCATGGTCAGTTTGACACTGCTTCCGTGCAAGAATCCCCTCGTCAAGAACGTGAAGCTCCTCAAAAAATACCTGACGAATTTGACAGTGACCTTCGTTTACCCTCCAGGACGGTTCAAATTCGCAGTGGTGAGCAACATTTCGCCCCCGATTTCGGAGATTTTCGGAGGTTTCCTGCGCAAATACGGTACGAAAAACCTAAACCTGCGCTGGTAGAAATTGTTTTGGCAAATTGGGTTGGAGACAACTGTCAGATACTTCGCGGCCTATTTGGCGAAGTCAAGCTGGCAATCCTGTAACCCAGCCCCTTATAGAAACCCATCGCCTTGCGGTTCTCGGGATTCGTGAGCAGATCCATCTTTTTCCTTCTCCGCTCGAGGGCCACCTTCTCGGCAAATTTCATCATCAATTTGCCGATTCCCCTCCTCTGAAGGTCGGGGTCGACGCAGATTCTCAAGACCTCCATCACACTTTCCTCTGGCTTGTCTATGAGCGATATGTAGGCCACAAAGCTCCCGTCCTGGTCTTCCCATAGCCAGGTCTCCGAATCGTTCTCCTTCGTCAGAAAAGCCAAGAGCTTCTTTTCGGTTTCGAAAGGCAGAAGGGCCGGAGCGGCTCTTGAGACCCTGGCATCAAGAGCATATAACGGTCCAATATTCTCTTTCACGTCAATGCTACTTACCTTGAAGCTCTCAATCTTCATGATATGACGCCACGTGATAGATTGTGCCATTCGGCAGACATGTACACTCTGCTCCGTAATAGTTCAATAATCTTACGACCCTCAGTCTAATAGGCTGCGACCACCTGGACCAGATGACCCTCTGAGGCGCGCTGATAGGGACGGGATGGAGGGCGTAATCGGATGGAGGAGCAAGAGATACTCGATATCGTAATGGGGTTCGGCAGGACCCTGCCCAGGTTCCCCGACGGCAGGATAGACTATACCGATTCCGACACCGCCCCGATCGTGAGCGTCTTCGTGACTTTCGGCGGGAAGCTGCTGCTCCTAAAGCGCAGCGACAAGGTGACCGACTACAAGGGCAAGTGGGGATCGGTCTCCGGGTACCTGGACCGGGTGGAGCCGATAAGGAGGAAGATCGTCGAGGAGCTCAGGGAGGAGACCGGGATCGGCGAGGCGCTCATCTCAAGGATAATTCTCGGAAGGACCTACGAGAGCGTCAACACTGAGATCAGGAAGAAGTGGATAGTCTTCCCGTGCATAGCCGAGATGGCCGCGGAGCCCGAGATAAGGCTGGATTTCGAGCACACTGAGTACAGGTGGATCTCCCCCGAGGAGCTCGGGAATTTCGATACAGTCCTGGGCCTGGAGGAGAGCTATTACCGATGCCTGAAATGACGGCCTCGTCGCGCGCGGAGTGCCGATCCCCTTAGGATTCGGCCTCCTCTTCCGATTCCTCAGGGGCGACTTTCTTCTGCTCCTTCTCTTTCCCGCCCTCCTCCTTGCCCTTGAACAAGTTTTTGTACTTCTTCTCTATTAGGTTCTTGAGGTCCTTCTCTATGTCCTCCTTCTTCCTGCCGGTTATCCCGCCGAGGTCGCCCGCTAGCTGCCCGACGTACCTGACTATCATGTTGTATCCGGTCTCCTGCATGTTCCTGTGCCTCTCGCCGCTGAGGTACCTCTCGAGCTTCCTCCCTGCGTCCATCACGGCGAGCTTTATCTCCTCGATTATCTCATCCTCCTGGGCTATCGCCTGCTTGCCGACGCCGGAGTAGGGTATGTAGACCGAGGAGACGTTTACGAGGACGCTAACGGGCTCCTCGTCGAACCGCTTTATCGAGTACCTCTTCCAGTCCACGCCCCCGACGGCCTCTGTTATCGCGCAGCTGCCGCTGTCGAACAGGAGGGGCACCTTGTTCGCGAACCTGAGCACGTTCCCGGAGACGGTCTGGCCGTTCGACTTGCCCGCCTTGCCCCCGTAGGCTATCCCCACCTCGACGACGAAGGGTATGCCGCCCTTGAAGACCCTCGGCTTCCTCTCCACCACGCTCTGGAACGTGGGGTCGATTATGTTCTTGATCGCGACGGCTATCTGCTCCTCGCCTATGGTCGACATGGAGTCCATCTCCGGGGCTATCCACTTCACCTGCCTGAAGGCCCCGACGAGCGCCTCCGCGTCCGCCCAGCTCAGGTCCTTCGGCTCCTTCTCGAAGTCCACCCCCTTGGCGAGCCCGGCCAGCTCCCTGACCTTGTCGCGCGTCATCCTGGAGAAGACCTCCTCGAGGAAAGAGGAGACCTTCCTGCTTGCGTTCGTCCTGGCGAAGTCCAGCAGGTCGCTCGTGCTCACCCCGAGCGGGTGCGGCTTTATCTGCTTCGGCCTCCTCGGCATCACGTCGACGGACCTCGGGAAGACGACCTCCGTGCCATCGGGCTCGGTGAGCTTCATGCTTACGTGGGGGTTGGAGAGCGCGGTCCTCCTTATGTACTCGTAGACGCCGTGGTCGCCCTTCTCGTACTTGACGTCGCCGAACTCGCCGTAGACCGAGAGCCCGCGGAAGTCCCTGGGCAGGTCGGCGAGGTTGCTGGCGACGGGCTTGTTCGACTTTATGTCTATGGTGAGGTCGCACTCGTACGCCTCCTTGCCGGTGCCGGCCCTGACGTGTATGCCCTTGCCTGTGGTTATGAGCGCGAAGAGGGTGCAGCCCGCCGCGCCTATCCCCTGCTGGCCCCTCTGCTGCATGTACCTGTGAAACTTCGTCCCGGAGAGCACCGACGCGAGGGCCTTCCCGACCATCTTCCTAGGTATTCCCGGCCCGTTGTCCTGGACGCGTATCCCGTACTTGCTCTCGCCCAGCTCCTTCACCCCGACCTCTATGCTCGGCAGGGCGCCCGCCTCCTCGCACGCATCCAAGGAATTGTGCAGGCATATCGGGCCGGACCCGCCAACGAAGTTCTCATCACCCTCCACAGAGTAATCATATACGTACTCTTCCAGATTGGCGTCTCTAACGTCTATGTTTGCTATTTTGACGACCGAAAGATCACCGTCCAAGAATTTAGCCGCCTCCGGCGCCACCGTCACTCTATCCCCCAAAGACCTTATTCTGCTGATCATTATCGTTTGCTGGCTTCTTCTACTAATTGACCATCTGAGTTCGGAATCTTTTATCTCCCCTATGCCCCCTTCTGTTATTGGATAATAATCCAACGGCGAACATTTCTGCCTGGTCCAAAACTCTATAATATGAGAGTTGCCGAAATGTGCCTCTTTGCCATTCACCAACCTTGTTTCGGCATCAGAATTCTGGAGCGAGCACGTGTATCCCAAAGCAGAGAGCAGGTATGAAAGGTGCGTTGCAAGTCTTTTACTCGCTGTTGCGGCCGTTGCCTTAAAATTCGACTCTTGCAGTCTCGCCTTGCCAAACAGCATGTCCGTGAAAATCTTAGAAGGGTAGCCATCCCCTGCCAAATAACCTACTGCAAACTGCTCCATCTTAAGTCTGCTTAAGTTGAAGACCACCTGAGGTATGGCCTTGGTTTTTGCCGAATGCCCGTAGCCAAAAACGTGTTTCATTATGAAAGCAACCGTAGTGCTTCCCACCGTTATGTTTACTGCACTGGGGTGGGCTTTCATCACCTTTGGCGTTATGTGGAATATCTTCCATACCAGTTGTTTAGTAAGTGCTATGAGTTCATTCTCATGTACGCCAAACGAAAGTGCTATGCTGTGCATATTGCTTCTCACGGAGCCTTCCGCCGTAAATAGCCCCAAGAACCTAGCAAAATCAATGTCGATCCTGAGAATGTTTTCTACCGGCTTGGCGCCTTTCTTCCACCCCACTTTACATCCGTAGAAGACGGCCCTTTCATCTCTCGTTAGATTTCTGATGAGGTGGAGAGGCAAGCGATCGCATTTCATATAGTAGGAGTAAAAGGTGTAGTGCCTGTCCTTAGCCGAAAGCTGTGACTTTATTTTTTCCTTAATTCCTTGATTTGCATCCAACAGTTTCTTTACCCCGTAAATGCTAATCTTCTGCGTGGTTTCGGAGGGTAGTCCAAGCAATTCCTCGATGATGTTGAGTTCGCTAATCAAGTCACATTCCTGTGCCCAGCCCCTTGAGGGTACGACTATGTATTTGCCTACCGAAAGATCCGCGGCCTTTACAGGTGTCACCATGCCGCCGTCTATCGTGAAGAGGCTATGGTGTCTCGTAGCGTCAACGGTTGCACCCCCCACTACCCTGATGGTTATTACTTTTTCGCTCTTTTCCATCCTGTGTCTGTGTATTGACTTTACTGGCTTGAACTTAAGCCTAAGGCTTTCCTTGTCGAAGCATAGAACCGCAAGACCTCCCAAGTTCCTCAAAGACTCCACGCCCCCTTCGCTCGCAACACGGTCCTTATTCTCAAGCAGAAATCGGTCCACCAGATCGCCTATTTCTGTTATAGCCACCCTTCCATTTGACATAACGACTGTCGGAGTATCGTGAGTCACGCTGTTTGTCACGTACTCGTGCACGACCGTGGTGAGCGACCTCACCTTGCCGGAGTAGCCCAGCATTTGGCTGTTCTTCCTGAAGAACTCGGTTATCGAGTGCTCCTTGAACTCCTTGAATATCTCCTCCGAAGTCCTTACCTCATCGGCCATGCTCATCTCCCCATCAGGTTCCTCTTCGTCTTCTCCATCACGACGTAGGCCTTCTTGTGCGTCCCTCCCTCGATGAGGATGTCGAGCGCCGCGCTGATTATCTTCAGCTCGTCGACGGTCCCTATGACGCTCACGGTGTCGCCGTAGACCGACATCTCCGCGCCGCTTATCGACTGCATGTACTCCTTGGCCCTGCCCTCCCTGCCTATGATCCTCGCCTTTATCCTCTGGATCCTCTCCTTCTTGCTGAAGAGGCTCCCGAGGTCTATCGACTTGAAGAAGTAGTCGTCGGAGAGGAGCTTGTAGGCGGTGTCGATGCCGAAGCCCCTGGCGAACGCCTGCATCACGTTCCTGGCGTTGTACTCGTCGTAGGGGTCCCCGGAGATGACGAGCTCCTTTCCGTCGCGCAGCGATATCTCGCACCCCAGCCGCTCGCAGATGGAGCTGACGAGGGAGGGATCCTCCAGAATCTTGGCCCTCTTCGCCGATATCAGGAACTGCTGCATCGTAATCACTGCTATAGGAGCTGGCCGCGGCCGCCCGGCGGCTACCTGCCAATTATATTTTAGAACATTTATAGGCTTTTCTGTCAATATCCCCCTGATTGGGCGGGAAAGGGGGCGCTTGCAGTATTGGAAGTGCGGGCCAAAAACGCAATATTTAAATATCTTGACCAGCTTTAGATATGATTGTTTCATGATTCTTTCATGCTTATGGCGTGAATGAATTATGATCTCGTCGGGTAACCATCAGGGATGTATCGGGGAGTGGCTCAATGGACAACAAGCAGGTGGCTAAGGAGATCGAGGAGCTCAGGAGGGAGCTCAAGGTGGTCACCGAGAAGAACCACGAGGAGATCCCCGAGAACGCCGGCCTTTCCACCCTCATAAAGTACCTGGTGGAGGAGCGCGGCAAGACGAACAGGATCCTCGAGGGCATAACCCAGAGGATAAAGGTGCTCGAGGACGAGATAAGCGCCATAGAGATAAGCAGCGGGCAGGCGCAGGACGAATACGCAGCCCCGAACAGCAGGGAGGTGCCCCTCTCGGGCGTCGACGCGAAGCTTATAAACTTCGTCCAGACCAAGGGGATGGCGTGCGCCGAGGAGGTCAAGGCTTTCATGAACTACAGGGGCAACAACGCCGCCTGCGCGAGGCTCAACCGCCTGCACAAGGTGGGCCTGCTCGACAGGCTGCAGCTCGGTCACAAGGTTTACTACAAGTATGATGCTGGCAAGGCGATCAACACACTAATTGTATCACCCCCGTAAGGGGAAAGGGGCCTGGACTTCCCCCAAGTTCAGGCCCTTCTAATCCTTCAATTAGTGTAATGGAACCCCAGCCCGAGGCATGCTGGTTCAGGTCCGGCCTGCGCAAGGGATACCGTAAAGCAGCATACGCTATGAAAGGAAAGTACTTGCCGAAGCCGTGCCCAAGTCTCGAAAGTGACCGAGGCTATTCCTTTTTCTGCGGGACTCTCTCGAGCAATCCCGCAACGTCTCTCCTGGCGTGCAGCAGGTCCCACGCCGGAAGGGAGTAGATGCCATCAGCGAAAGTGTCTACCTGGTTTTTCAAATCGACCCTCATCTCGGCCAGTATCTCTTCCGCCAACTTCTTGCCCCCGCCAACCGTCATCCTGAATCCAGTTATGTGGTAAGCGGGTGGGCCATTATAGCTAAGGCTATGTGCATCGTCATCACAGAAAAGATTCTGCGCCACCAGCGCGGACATGACGAGTCTCGCCCTTTCACTAGCATCGATACATCCTGGGTGAGCGACGCCGTCGAAGTGTTCGGCATCCGCGTAGCGCTCCAGGAGTATCTTGCGCGTGTCGTTTACGAACTGCTCGCTTATCACGATCTCCGGGTCCATGTGCTTTTCCACTACGGCCTTGAGCAGCATCGATGCCTCTTCCTCATGCAATCCTTGCTTTGCCACGAGGTCCCCGAGCCGCTCCAGCGCGGTTTTCTGCGCAGCCTTTTCCTCCGCTTTGCTGTCGATCATCCAATTAAACGCGGAATGGATCAACTTCGCATTGCCCCCGGGCTTAAAACTCAGCCCGCTCGCGAAATAGACGAGACTGCGGTCAAGGAGAAGGTCGACCCATCTGCCCTTCCCCAGGTCGCTCAAGTACTTCGCCGTTTTCAGATCCGTTTCCATGCCATAGCAGCTTCTGCCGGCCCTGAACTCGCCAAGAAATTCATGCGTGACATCCTTTCCGTATGCTTCATTCATGCCCTGGAGCACGCTTTTCGGGTCGTACTTATCGACATCGATGCGCCTCAGCTGCTTTACCGTAACCATGCCGTCATTTTTGGGCTTCATCAGAAGCGTTGTAGGACTATTTCCATCTCCAGACATTACACCACCATTCACAATAGCATGATATTCTCCGCCTATATTAAGATTAGCTCAGAAAATAATTCTGGGGCTACGGCCAGCAGCAGGTCTCTGCGCGACTTCCGGAAAAGCTCTATTAGATTTGCCGTACAGATAGAATCATGGCAAACACCCTGGTCGTATCTCACGCGGACGACATAGACGGCGTGGGGAGCGCCGCGCTGCTCAAAATAAGGTACCACCTCGACTCCAAGGACCTGTTCTTCGTCAATCACTCGCGGATCGACTTCGAGAGCGCCATCCGCAGGATCGCGCCGCGCCTAGGGAAGGGCGCCATCGTGTTCTTTACCGACCTTTCCCTCAATGAGAACCTGATTGGTCCGGTCTCCAAGTTTGTCAGTTCAGTCAACTCAAAGGGAGGCGCGGTGGTCTGGCTGGACCACCACTACTGGAGCGACGAAGCAATCAAGGAGATAGCCGCGCGGTGCGAGGTCGCGGTCGTCGGGGAGAACAGCTGCGCTTGCGCCACGGACATAACCAAGAAATACACCAGGCTAACCGGGAATTTCGTGGAGAGGTTCGTGAGCCTCGTGCACTGCATCGACCTGTTCCTGGGCTTCGATTCGCAGCCGAATCCCGCATGGTCACGGTCCGCGGCAAGAACGTACACGATGAGCATAAACCGCCTCGGCAGCGGCGGTTCTTTCGATGCGAAGCAGAAGCGGCTCAGGGGGGTGGCCGACGTCATCAGCTCCGGAAGGTTCTTCGACAAACGGATGCGCGACGCAGCGAAGAGCTACGAACGCACCAACCGCAGGAGGATAAAAGTCCTGCTCGGCAGCATGGAGATCATTTCGGGAAAGATGGCGGTGGGATTCTCCAAGGAGGTGGACTCGAGCGACGCCTGCCGCGCGATGATTAGTAGGTCTGGCGCAGACGTCGGCGTCCTTGTCAAGACCAATTCGCGGACGGCGAGCATAAGGAGCGTGAAGAGCGACGTGACAGCGCTGGCGACGGAATTCGGCGGCGGCGGCCATCCGCACGCGGCGGGGTTCGAATTGCCGCGGGCTTACGATGTAAGCAAGGCAAAAGGCAGGAAGAGGTTTCTGGAAGCTATCGTCTCGAAATCAAAGAAGCTCGGCCTGCTGGACTAGTCAGCCGCTTAGAATTCCGTATCCCGAGAGGTGCCACCTCTGGGAGAAGTTCCTCAGCACCGAGACCTTCGTGTTCCTGTCGATGCACGCGGGGTGCCTGAGGTCTATCGTCAGCGAGTTCTTCTTCGCGAACTTGACGTAGCCGACGTTCGTGCCGGTGCCTATCCCGAGCATCAGCGGCTCCGTGGGCCTGAACGCCTGCTTCGGTATGTCATTCCTCTCGAGAGAGGTGTACTTCAACTCCATCTCAGTCACGGGCTCCGGAAGCTTGCCCACGCGGCCCACCATCTGCCCCACGAGCGCGTCTGCCTTTGTGAAGGAGGGATCGAGATCCGTCCCCACGGCTATGAGGCCGCCTGCTATCGCCTCGTCCAGCGGGTCCTTCCCGGCGAGGAGGCTCTCTACCGTGGTTATTATCGGTGAGTATGACCCCTTCTTCTGCTTGTCCTTCGAGGTGTTTATGCCCGGCCGTATCTCTATCTCGTCGCCGACCTTGAGCTTCCCCTTTATTATCGAGCCCCCGACGACCCCCCCGAGCAGCTCCGAGATTTTGGTGCCCGGCCTGTTCACGTCGAACGACCTCGCCACGTACATCGCGGGGTCCGAGGTGGTGTCGCGCTTCGGCATCTCCATCTTCACGATCGCCTCCAGGACGGCGTCGACGTTTATGTTCTTGTTCGGCATGACCGGAATTATCTCCGCGCCCTCGATGCTGCTCCCCTTTATGAAGCTCATTATCTGGGCGTGGTGCTTCATCGCCTGCTCCTTGCCCACTATGTCGACCTTGGTCTGCACGACTATGACCTTCTTTATCCCGAGCGCGTTTATCAGCATCAGGTGCTCCTTGGTCTGCGGCATCGGGCAGGGCTCGGTCGCGGCTATTACGAAGAGCGCCGCGTCTATTATGTTGGATCCGGCTATGGCCGTGGCCATGAGCGTCTCGTGCCCCGGGGCGTCGAGAAGCGATATCCTCCTCACCGGCGTCGCGGGCCTGCCTTCTCTGCACTTGTCCTCCGTCGTGTACGAGTCCATCTTGCCCTCGTCCCCGCAGCGGTATATGGTCGCGTCCGAGTAGCCGAGCTTTATCGTCATGCTGCGCTTTATGCTCTCGCTGTGGACGTCGGTCCAGGTGTGGGTTATCGCGTATGTCAGCGTGGTCTTCCCGTGGTCCACGTGGCCCAGCGTGCCTATGTTCATCTGGCTCTGCTTTATGCTATCCATAACCATCAGTCAAGCGGGCTGTCACTCGCTCTTCTTCTCCTCCGCCTTCGCGGCCTTCTTCGGGAAGATTTCGTCGGCGCTCTTGGAGCCGTACTGCTCTATGACCGTGTTTATCTGCTCGGTGTCGACGCTTATGGTGTTGCCCCTTATGAGCCTCCTTATCCTCCTGCCGCCCTTCGAGTTCCTTATGCCTGGCCCCCCGCTGAGGAGCACGAACGCCTTCCTGCTGAACTCTATCTCCTTCCTGGACGGCGCGCCCGTCTTGTCGCTGAGCCCTGTTATCTTCAGGCTGTACCCGTCGAGGCCTATGAGCGACCCCTCCACCACGTCCCCCATCTTCCTGCCCAGCAGCATCGGCTCGTTGTCCTTCGGCACCTCCAGCTGCGAGGTCTTTCCCGTCTTCTTGTCTGAGAATACTATTTTTATAAAAACACCTTCTGATCGCAAACTACCTGTACATGCTCTCGGGCTCCTCCTTGAAGCGCCTTATCCTCTCGGCGACCTCCTTCGGCACGGCCGGCCTTATCTCCTGCAGCGCCTTCACGAAGTCGTCCTTCCTGACTATCTGCCTCTTGTTCCTTATCGCGTTCATGCCCGCCTCCCTGACTATGTTCTCTATCTCGGCGCCCGTGTAGTTCTCCGTTGAGTTCGCAAGCTCCCCGAGGTCGACGTCCTTGTCGAGCGGCATGCGCTTCGTGTGCACCTTGAATATCTCGAGCCTGGTCACGTCGTCCGGCATCGGTATCTCTATGATCTTGTCGAACCTGCCCGGCCTGAGCAGCGCGGGGTCTATGTCCTCGGGCCTGTTCGTCGCGGCGAGCACTATGACGTTCTTCATGTCCTGCAGGCCGTCCATCTCCGTGAGCAGCGTGTCGACGACCCTCTCCGATACGCCGGAGTCCGAGTAACCGGCGCCCCTGGCCTTGCGCTATCGAGTCGATCTCGTCTATGAATATTATGCACGGCGAAGCCATCCTCGCCTTCCTGAAGAGCTCCCTCACCGCCTTCTCGCTCTCCCCCACGAACTTGCTGAGCACCTCCGGCCCCTTTATCGAGATGAAGTTCGCCTCCCTCTCTGTCGCGACGGCCTTGGCGAGCAGCGTCTTGCCCGTGCCCGGCGGCCCCACGAGCAGTATGCCCTTTATCGGCCTTATGCCTATCCTCTCGAACAGCTCCGGGTTCCTTCAGCGGCAGCTCCACCGCCTCCTTTATCTCCTCCTTGACCTTCTCCATGTCGCCGATGTCGCTCCAGTGGACGTTCGGCCTCTCCACGAAGACCTCCCTCAGCGCGCTGGGCCTTATGCTCTTCAGCGCCTCCATGAAGTTGTCCATGTTGACCGTCAGGCTCGATCAGCATCTCCTCAGGTATCCTCTTCTTGTCTATTATCTTCGGCCATATGTTGCTGCAGCGAGACCATCGCCGCCTCCTTCACGAGCGCGCTTAGGTCCGCGCCCGTGTAGCCGTGCGTTATCGCGGCGAGCTCGTCCAGGTCCACGTCCTTGGCGAGCGGCATGTTCCTGGTGTGTATCTGGAGTATCTCCTTCCTTGACGGCCTGTCGGGTATGCCTATCTCTATCTCCCTGTCGAACCTGCCCGGCCTGCGGAGCGCGGGGTCGACCGCATCGGGCCTGTTCGTCGCGGCCAGCACTATGACCTGGCCCCTGCGCGGCCATGCCGTCCATCAGCGTGAGCAGCTGCGAGACCATCCTCCTCTCGACCTCGTTCGTCGCCTCCTCCCTCTTGGGCGCTATCGCGTCGATCTCGTCCATGAATATTATGCTCGGCGACTTCTCGTTCGCCTCCTTGAATATCCCCCTGAGCTTCTCCTCGCTCTCCCCCACGAACTTGCTGACGAGCTCGGGGCCCGATATGGAGATGAAGTGCGCGTCGCTCTCGTTGGCGACCGCCTTCGCGAGCAGCGTCTTGCCCGTGCCCGGCGACCCGAAGAGAAGCACGCCCTTGGGCGGCTCTATGCCCAGCCTCTCGAAGAGCTCGGGGTACCTTATCGGGTACTCGACCATCTCCCTTATCTTCTGTATCTCGCTCTTGAGCCCGCCGATGTCCTCGTAGTGCACGTCGGCCACCCTGACCTCCGACTCAGAGACCGGCTCCTCCTTGACCGTGAGCGCCGTGTCCTTCGTTATCCTGACGATCCCGTGCGGGGTCACCTGCACGACTATGAAGTTGAACACCAGCCCGAACATCGGTATCGGCATCGAGTCGCCCTTGAGATCGGCCTGTTCTCCAGCCTCCCCTTCGCGTAGTTCGCGAACTCCGGAGACAGAGGCGGCCTCTGGCCCATGGGCGGGGCGATCGTCACCTTCTCGGCGTCCTTGACCTCGGCCTTCTGGACCAAGACCTTGTCCCCTATGCCGACGCCTATGTTCTGCCTGAGGTAGCCGTCGATCCTTATGAATCCCAGCCCCTCGTCGCTGGGGTGCGCCGGCCAGACTATCGCCGCGGTGGACTTGCTCTTGCCCTTGATCTCTATGATGTCCCCGGAGTTCACGTCCAGGAGCTTCCTCGACTTCGAGTCGAGCCTGGCGTATGCCCCTGCCCGAATCGGTTATGAGAGCGTCACTAACCGTGAGCTCTGTGCCATTGGACATCAGAATACCAATAGGATTAATGCCGTAAAAATTAATAAAGGTCTTGGGTGCCCGAAAGCGAGAGAAAAGAGGCGACCGCACCCGCCCCCTCCCGCCGTAGTCCCTGGGTTTCTAGAGGCGTATCGCGCCCCTGAAAAGGAAGGACATCGCAAAGGCAAGGACCAGCATGAACAGCAGGTCGAAGATTATGTAGCTGGCGGGGAAGACGGCCAGGAACAGCGCGAATATCGCCACGAGCACTATGGCGTAGACTGCCTTGTTCCACCTGAGGACCTTGCTTCCGTCAAGCGGGTAGATGGGGAGCATGTTGAAGAACGCGAGAATCAGGCTCACCTGCATCGTCGTGCTGATGAGCGCCGCCACGAAATCGCCGGAACGCGCGGCGAAGAGGCTCAGCGCGAAGAACGCGGCGAAGACCGCGAAGTTGGTCAGGGGCCCCGCGAGCGAGACGTAGCCCTCCTCCCTCTTGGTGAAGTTGTGCGCGTAGATCACCGTGGCGCCGGGTATCCCCACGAGGAAGCCCAGGAGACTGGTGACGAGCGTTATCATCAGCCCGCTGTCCGACCTCCTGAAGGCGGCGATCGCCCCGAAGTGCTGCGCGACGAACTTGTGCATCATCTCGTGCAGGACGAAGGAGAGCGAGACCGCGACCAGGGATATCGCGAACCACCCGACGAGGGTGGTCCCGGTCTTGGGCGCGCCCCCGAGGATGCCCCCGCTCAGCACCATCGTGAACGCGAAGGCTAGCACCAGGTCCGCGACGATTATGTCCTCCAGCTCCTTCGACAGGCTGAGGCCTTCCCTTCCGAGCATGCATTAGGATTAGTGAGAAAATATTATTAATGTGCAATGGCAAACTGAATTTGCAGCTCCATAGTCTAGTGGTCAAGGACGGCGGGCTCTGAACCCGTTGACGCCAGTTCGAATCTGGCTGGAGCTATCTTAATTAAAATCGGCGGGCATCCAGCTAGAGCTTTATTCTGGTTATTCCCAACCTGTCGTATATGTGATCCAAGCTTATGATCTCTCCACCACACACCGCCGCATGAAATGAATCGAACACGCCCACCCCCTCCTCCTCAATTAAATGTGCTGCATAAAGTATTGTGGTGCTTTCATATCCTGGCACCTTTGCTATTTCAAGTATGCTGCCCATCAGTTTCTCTGGCGATATGCCGAACTTCTTCGACAGGAGCAACAGCTCCAATACTGTTGCAAGGGATGTATGGATATTATTTTTATAAACCGCACATAACCTCTTCGCAGATGCCGCTAGCCTGTCGTTGTCTTTTAACAATGCCACGAAAAAGTCCGTATCGGCATATGGCATACAGATCCCCTATACGCTAGCCGTGGCCTCACGTAATGCCTCTTTCCCTATAGCTCTTTTAATCTGGCTTTTCGATAGTTTATTTATTCCTGCGCGTTTTCCAAGCTCGCCAAGCTCCTTTATCGGATCCTTAGGAGTTGGAATCAGCAGTATCTCCTTCTTGGTCCCCACCACAAAGAAGCGCCCTCCATGTTTGTGTGCCAGTTTCTTACCTATGGTAACTCTGCCCCTCTGATCCGTTACAGTTATCTGCACATCATCACCAATAATATTGGCAGGGGCAGATATTTAAATTAGTGGGTCAATTCTTAATATTGTGGGATTAGTGTCAGGCTTGCTAAGTATTGCGCAAATGGATACAAGATTCCAAGCGCGGGGGTTATAAGCATATTCCTGCGAAGAGTATCTGTGGACAGCTGGGTTCAGAACCAGCTAAAGTCAGGGGAAAGTGGTGAAACTCCACTGCTGTGCCGCAACTGTAATCCCGCTCGCGGGTAAGCCAGTCTGCCTGAGTCCGATAGTGCCACGAGCATGGATAGATGAAAACAACTTCTCTTGTTATTAGAACAGTACTAGCGCGTGCAGCCGAGCGCATCCTTTGGAAGGGAGCATCCCTCCGCAGAGCCGTAGGTGAATGAATGTCGGCAGCGCAAACCCTCGTGCAGCATAAGCCCGCCCCTCCCCTGAGCACGCAAAAGCCATCCATGACTAGGGAAGCATTGCAAGAAAGAACCGCCAACCTCATCTGCACTTTAATCAAGAAGACCGCCAGGGGGAGACCAACCTGGAATTCCACGAGGAGAAGGAACGCCTTGAAGAGGAAGGCCTTCGTCATGTCGATGCTTACGGGCCGCAGGTAATCAGGAGAATCTCACCGGGCGCTACGGATGCGGAAGTCGCGAGAAAGGTCATCGAGATCAAGAAACTGGGCGGCATCGCCGGCGTGAGCCTGTTCTGGGCGATCGACGAGACTTCCGAGCTCGAGGCGCTTACTAGCAAAGAATTCCTCGATTGGTCCGGCAAGATGGACTTCGACATGGTCAGCGCGATTTTTTACGAGATGTGGCTACACAAGAGCATCTCCATCGTAGACCCGAGGGTAATGAAAGAAGGCACGATGCGCTTCTGGAGCAGCCTAAACGATGTTCACGCCTTCAGCGAATGGGTGGGCGCCATGCTTGACACTGGCAATATCGCGGCCTTGACCAGGCCTCAGACTCTGAGCGCGATACTGGAGCTAGGTAAGAATGGCGCAAAGATAGCGGGCAACTTCTCGCTTGCGATAGGCGCGACCGATGAGACGGATAAACTGACTGGCAGGGGATTCATCGAAAGGTTGCAGAAACTTAGCCTGAAGGGCCAGGCGAACATCCTTGCCGGGATATGGTTCATGGAAAACACCGCCCTGCTGGCTCCCGGCGTAATGGAGAGGATAGAAAGGGGCAGCATAGACCTGTGGAACGACATCGCTCTGAAGAAAGATTCCGCTAAGTGCCCCACGGTGATATTCGCAATACTCGCAGATTACGGCGATGAGCACGACCTGGGCGCGCTGAAGGCAATGAAAGAACTACATTCGAGGGGTTCCCGCGTCGTCCTAGGCCCGCCTGGATTCGGCCCAGATCAGCTCGCCGGCCTCGCCCTCAAGGAGAACGCGAGTGCCGTGTTCATCAGCATGATGGGCTCCAACTATGTGAAAGTTGTCGAAGGCGTTTCTGATAAGCTGAAAGTTCAGGGGCTAAAGGTTCCCATAGTCTGCGGCGGGTACTTCGGATCCGATGTGGCGGTCAGATTGGAAGGGAAGGCAATGGTCTTCGGTAACGGACTTACGTGGAACGACGCGAGTCATCTGGTGAACAGATCCTATCTGGTGAACAGATCAGATAGGCAAAATTGGATCAGGCAGGATTCGGGGACAAATCTCCGCGTCAGTCCGCCTGCCGCTGTTTCAACAATCTCCCCTTTCGCCCAGACTTTCGCGAAGACAACCGTCCCCTCAATCGGCGCTTCACAGGCTTCTCCCGCTTTCAATACCGCCTCTAACGCCATATCTAATGCGGTCTCCTACAGAATATCTCCCGACGCTAGCACGGATGAAAAAGCCAGGACAGGCCTCTTGGACGGTGCCATAGGCTCATCGAAAGCGATTGCAGTGGCCGAAGATGCGGCCCGAACCTATGGCCCTCTCGGAGCCCAGATGTTCTTGCATTATTCGGTCCAGTCGTCTGATATAAAGGCCCTGAGGGGATTCGCTCCCATAAGCATCGCCGCCCAATCGACAATGCCGCAACTGTCCGCTTCTTCTCCCGCCCTCGCCACGAGCCCGGCCACGGTATTCGTCCAGTATAGCAGAAATGATGCGGCAGCAAGAGGCCATACTCGCGTAGCAAGGCTTGTATACGTGATTGGGAATGATGGCGCATTATCCGTGGCGAGCGGCATCTCGCCAACGGAAGCATCGCAAAACGCGCAACATGCGATTCTTGGTTCGGCGAATCTTGCCCGCTCCGTTGCTCTGGAGAAGTCGAGGCACAGAAAATGGATGACATACGATAGAGAACGCACGGGCGATATCGTTATGGCAGGTCAGCGCACCGCACCGCAATCGCTGCCGATCGGAAAAGCAATCGGATTCGTGGCCTCGGCCGAGGAGAGTCCGGCATCCAGATCAGAGAAGCTCGTACCACAATCCATGATCACAATCCATGGAGACTGCGCGCATGAGTCTTACGCGACGATCCTGAGGAAAGGAAGCGCAATCTCCCGCGGCGCATCACCGTTAACTGAAGATAAAAAGATTTCACATCTGAATTTCGAGGGCAAGACGCAACGCAAACCCGCGCTCTCAGGAGGCGGTCCTGGTCCTTCTCACAGCACGCGCGAGACTCCGGCGTCGGCGCACTCCGCTAGCGGCGAGATCGAGCGCGCCGCAAGACGCGGAAATTCTATGATCGGACGGCTGATACTCGCCCTGCTGGGCCTTCTGGGAAAGACAGCCAAAGCATTCGGGCGATTCGACGCGTCGCTGAAGGACAGGTACACCGAGAGGCTGCTGCTCAAGAGCGACCGCTTCAGGGAGATGCTCGAGAAGGAGGCCGCAGTATTTGGCATTGACCTGCACGGGTCCGGCGCCACGGACTACTACGGAGTGCTCGGCATAAAATACACCACTGACCAGAAGGAGATAAAGCGCGCGTACAAGGAGCTCGTCAAGAAGCACCACCCTGACGTGAGCAAGGAGATCGACGCCGGCCAGATAATGCAGAAGATAAACGAGGCCTACGCGACGCTGAACAGCGGGCAGAAGCACGAGTACGACAAGACTTTCTCGTCAGGAAAGATTGGCGTGCGCGCCGACGACGCCAAGCGGATATCCGACGAGCTGCTGGGCAGGTATATGAAGGCGCGCGAGGCGGATTTCGAGAAGTTCAGGAAGGCCACCTCCGCGCCAATGACCGCTGACCAGCTCACCGCCGCAATGGACGAGGTCTGCGCGTGGGGAAGAAGGTTCGACAGGGTTGCTGGGGGCACATTCAAGAAGTTCATAAAGTACGGCAGGTCGGTCAGGAAGCTCAGCGCCGCTAACAAGAGGCTCATCGGGAAGACCACCGACGCGGAAGTGCTCCTGCGGCTGAGGAAGAACGCCGACCAGCTGGAGGAGCTGACGCGCGCGTACGATGGCATAGAGCACTCGCTGTCGGGGATCAGGAAAGGCCTGAAGAAGGAGATCGGCTCGCAGGAGAGCGAGGTGGCGAGAAAGCTGCGCGCATCGGTGAAATACTGACTTCCAGCGTATCTGACCCAAAACCGCAATTCGTATTACTCAGAGTAATACCAAAAGGTAAACTTTATATATCTTTAAATGCATAAATCATCCATGGAGCAAATGGTAACCATATCGGTAAAAGTTCCCAAGGGGCTTAAGGAGAGGATAAAGAAGTCCAACATGAGGATATCCAGAGTAGTACGCAATCTCCTGGAACGGCAACTACTCGAAGAGGAAGCGCGCAAGATTAACGAAGATGTCAAGAAGAATAAAAAGACTTTCGACATACTGAGCATCGACGCTGTAGTTAATGACTTAAGAGAAGATAGGGCGCGATAATGAGATACCTCTTCGACGCTTCATCGATCTATGCGATAGTTAAGGCCGAGAAGGTACAGCTTCTGGTCCTGAGTCACACTTGCGATTTAGCGCGATATGAGATTGGAAATATTCTAATAACCGAAAGACATCTGAGGAAGACGATGACCGAAGCCGAACAAAGATCCTTGTTGGGCCTAATTGGGCGCTCACTGAAACTCATGATTACTGTGAGCGTAAACGGCTCTGAGCAAGAAGTGGTGAATCTTGCAGTAAGATACAATCTGTCGTTCTATGATGCGGCGTACGTATTCCTCGCTAAGAAGAACAATCTCGTCTTCGTAACGGAAGACGGTAAACTGGCAAAGAAAATCGGAGCGTATGTGAAAGTAATTCCCGCATCTGAGATCTAGGCCAGATCTAACCCGAAGCCAGGCCATATCAAAGCTGGCCTGGGGTCTGCCGCAGCTAACCGAGAGATCCAATCCCTGGCCACTTCACAAACAGGGCGTTCAGACATCAAGGTAGTAGTAAAGCTCCATCGGGTGAGGGTACTGCGCCATCGTCATGACCTCCTCCCTCTTCAGCTCTATGTACGAGTCGAGCAGCGCGGAGTTGAAGACCGGCTTCAGGAACCCGCCGTCTGATTCGAGGGCGTCGAGCGCGTCGTCGAGCGACCTCGGGAGCTCGCCTATCTTCATCTCCCTCCTCCTTTCTTTGCTGAGGTGGTATATGTTCTCGTCCACGTGGCCGGCCGGCTCCGTCTTCTTCGTTATTCCGTCCATCGCGGCCATGAGCAGAGCCGCGAAAGTCAGGTAGGGGTTCGCCGACGGGTCGGGAGCCCTGTATTCTATCCTCTTGGTCTTCTCCATGCCCTTGTGGTACGCGGGCACCCTTATCACCGCGCTCCTGTTGGACTTGCTCCACGCGGTGTAGACCGGGGCCTCGTATCCCGGGATGAGCCTCCTGTAGCTGTTCGTCGTGGGCGACGATATGGCGGAGAGCGCCCTCGCGTGGCTCAGTATCCCGCCTATCGCGTACCTTCCCGTCTGGCTGATCTCAGCGTATGCGTCGCCGGAGTCGTACATCTCGTTCCTCTTCCCGTCCGCCGACCAGAGGCTGAGGTTGGTGTGCATGCCGGTTCCGTTGTCCCCGAACATGGGCTTCGGCATGAATGTCGCGACCATATCGTGCCCGGCGGCTATGTTCTTGAGCACGTACTTGAGCGTCTGCACCTTGTCCGCCGCGTCCGTCAGCGTCGAGAAGGCGAAGTTTATCTCGCCCTGCCCGGCCGTCGCCACCTCGTGGTGCGTGGCTTCTATCGTGAATCCGAAGTAGTCGGTGAGCGCGTTGATCGCCTCGAGCCTGACTCCCATGAGCTGGTCCACCGGGGGCGCGGGATAGTAGCCCTCCTTGTACCTGACCATGAAGCCACCCGACTTCTGCCAGGGCGCCTCCCTGGAGCTTATCCTGTAAGATGTGCCGCTCTGCGGCGTCGAGACGTCGAGCTCGACCTTGTCGAAGACGAAGAACTCGAGCTCGGGCCCGTAGTAGCTGGTGAACCCGCGCGCCCTCTGGTAGGCCTCGGCGGACTCCGCTATGAACCGCGGGTCCTTCTCGAACCTGCCCCTTCCCCCGCCCCACCTGACGTTCGCCAGGATCCTCGCCGTGTTCTCCATCCACGGTATCATTGCCATGGTCTCGGGGACGGGGACCAGAAGCATGTCGCTCTCGCTTATCGAGGTGAAGCCCCTTATGCTGCTGCCGTCGAGCTTTCCGAATCCCTCCGTGAAGCACCTCTCGTCGAAATCCTTGGACGGGAGGGTTATGTGGTGCAGCCTTCCGAGCAGGTCCGTGAACTGGACGTCGACCCACTTTACTTTTTTCTCCCTCAACAGGCCAAGCGCTTCTTCCACTCCCACCAAATCACGGAAGCTATGGGCGCTTCCGGCTTTATATTGTTTTTGTGCCGCATCTTGGCATGGACTGAACGTCCTAGTTTAAGAATCAGTAGAAACGATAGGATCTGCAAAAGACTTGGGGGTGTCATGGGTCCTGACTGGCGCGAACTGAAGAAGACCGACGCACGCGCCGCACTTTTTGAGCTTCTCGCTGAGTTTCATGTAGATTACTCCCTGATCGAGCATGCCAAGAGCGGCAAGACCTCGGAAGCGGCCGCGAGCGCGACGGGGGAGGAGCGCGGCAACATAGTCAAATCGATGCTTCTCAGGAACGGCCAGTCGGAGTACCTCGGAGTGATAGTGTGCGGGGACCGGAGGATGGACTTCGGCAAGGTGGGAGAGTGCGCGAGGTCAGACGGCAGTTTCAGCTCAGACAATTTCGTCCTAGCGAGACCCGACGAGATAAGGACCGCGCTCGGATTCGATGTAGGAGGGATTCCGCCGTTCGCCTTCTACATGGGCGGCGTGGCCGCGTTCGTTGACTCCTTGGTCATGGTGAAAGACCACGTCTTCGGCGCCGCCGGAAGCGAGTTCAGCGGCATAAGGTTCTCTCCTAGGGAATTCGCGAAGTTCGGCTACTCTGTCAGAGAAGTCATCAAGTAACGCCCTGCCGCGCTCAGGTGATGTAGCCGAAGGCCTTCGTCACCGTCGCGTCGGAGAGCCCGAATCCCCTGAGGAGCTGCACGATCGTGTCCTTGCCGACCTTCTCGTTGATCATCACCTGCATCAGGCCCCTGACGTCCAGGGTCCTGCCCCTCGTATCGAGCTCCTTGAAGACGTTCTCTATCGCCACGGAGTTTATGTTCGCCTGTATGAACCTGGAGTTCAGGTCTATCCTCTCCAGGTAGTACTCCTTCTGCACGTTCGGGTCCTCCAGCTCGGCCTGGCTCAGCACGTCGGCCAGCGTTATGGTGTACACGTCGAGGGGTATCTCGCCTACTATCTTGTCGAGGAGGAAGACCTCCGGGAACTGCACGGACGTCTGGAAGGACATGTCCACGGCGGCCTGGCCGACGCCGAACTTGCTTATCTCCTTCCTCATGAAGTCCGAGAAGTTGAGCGAGCCCTGCAGGTAGTTGAGGAACTTCTCGAACTTTATCCTGAGCATTATGGTCGTGCCGACGTTCGAGAATATCGCCTCGTTTATGTCCGTGGGGTTCTGGGACGCGACTATGAGCCCGAACTGGTACTTCCTCCCCTCCCTGACTATCGTGACGGCGTCGCTCCTCTCGTCGCTGGCGACCTTCCACGCCTCGTCGAGCACGACCAGCGCCTTCAGGCCCTTCGTCGCGCTCCATCCCTCCATCCTCATCTTCTCCTTCAGCGTCTGCAGTATGAACAGCGCGGCGAGCGCCCTGAACCTCTCGTCCGGCAGGCTCGAGAGGTCGATGTCGACCAGGCCCGACGTGTATGAGCTTGCCGAGGTCGAGCGTGCTCTTCCTTGCGAAGTAGTCCTCGCCCTCCCGCGCGAACTGCCTGAGCCTGTAGACGGCGTTCTCCAGCTCGGCGGGGTACTGGTACGTGCCCTCCTGCAGCTTCTCCTCGAGGAGGCTTATGACGTCCTTCAGCGTCGGCGCGTCCTTACCCGTCGGGGGGATCTCCGCGAGGTTGAAGCCGGCGTTCACGTACGCCTGCTCTATCGCCTCGACGGTCAGCCTCTTCTGCTCTGGGTACTCGCTTATGTCCGTGAGTATCTCCAGCGACGTCATGTATCTGCTTGGACCTGTCGAGCGGCTTCATGCCCGAGAGGTCCATTATGTTGAGGTAGTCGCCCTTTCCGAGCGAGACGATTATGCCGCCGCTCTGCTTCACCCACGCCTTGTACTCCCCGGCCCAGTCTATTATTATGGCGTTGGTGTTCCAGACGTAGCTGGCCCTGGTGAGGAAGGTCTTGACGAAGAAGCTCTTTCCCGCGCCGGTTATTCCCACGACCGCGATGTGCGGGTTGGTCAGGTTCGCGAACGACCAGGTGAAGGGCACGCCGAAGAGCTTGGTTATGCCTATGAATATGGAGTTCGTCGGGTCGTTGAGCAGGTACTCCTGCGGCGGCTCCGGAGGCCTGCTGAAGATGGTCCTCTTCGCTAGCTCGTTGCTCATTACGTTCTGGATCTTCACGAGCGCCATGGTTCAACAATCCCAATATAAGCTTATATCCTGTTCCGCCGCTACCTCTGCATGCTGAAGACCTGAGTGAGCGTGTCCTCGTCGGGGATGACGTAGCCGAATGTGAAGAGGTGGTACATCTCCCTCCCCACGACCCTCATTATCCCGAGGTCGAATGAGCTGAAGAGCGTCTGCAGGTGGTTGAGCTGGTTCGTCAGCGCGTCCGCCGCCTCCTTCTCGCTCACCCCGACGGCCGTGGTCTCCACGTACATTATAGAGTTCACCGGCCTCTCGCCGCCGGAGAGCCTGTTGATCCTCGCGTCGAGTATGCTCATCTTCTTCTGCAGGTCGTCTATGGTCATCTGGCTCGGGGACTGGCTGCTCATCTCGTGCGAGAGCTGGAACTCGAAGACCCCGCGCTTGCCCTCCAGCTCGTCCCTGTACTTCTGGACGTCCTGCGCCGAGGCGATTATGTTGTACTTGAACGGGAAGCCGGCGTTCATCACTATCCTCTCCCACCTCTCGGGCCCCTCCGCGAGCTTCGCCTCCTCCCCCTCCTGCACGCCCTCCGCCTCGAAGACGTAGTTGTATATGTTGGCCGTGAGGTACCCCGTGGCGTAGTACAGGCCGTTGATGTACTTGACTATGCAGTTGTTCTCCTTCGGTATGTAGTAGTTCTTCGCCGGGACCATCCTTATCCCGAGGGCGTTCGTTATGAGCGGGAACACGAGGAAGTCCGCGTAGTTTATCACGAATATCGCGACGATCGTCAGCAGCGCAAGTATCGCGGCCGGCGCGCCGAACGGGCCGTAGAACGCGGTGCCGAACAGCACGAGCATGGCCACCGAGCAGGAGAAGACGAGGTACACCATCGTTTTTTCATCCATTGCCTCACCTAAGCCTCCCTCGCGACGGTCTTCTCGCGCATCTGCTCGCTTATCGTTACGACCGGTATCATGTAGTCGGGCTCGAGGAACTTCAGCATCTCGGCGCCCTCCGCTATGCTGGCCCCTATGCCGAAGATCGCGCTCATCCCGGTGGCGATCTCGTCCGCCTGCTGCAGGGCCAGGTTGATCGCCTCCTCCTCCGTGCTTCCCGGCGAGGTCACCATCGCGTAGGCCTCGAGCGACTGCGACCTGGTCCTGCTCACGCTGTCGAAGAGGTTGTGCCACATCGTCACCTCCCCCCTTATCCTCTCGGACTCGGACTTCGAGACGCTCTTGTTCACGGTCGTGCCCTGGTACTTCTCCTCCGCCTCGTCGAGCTTGCCCTTTATGTTTGCTATGTACCTGTCCTTGTCTATCACGTAGAGTTGCGCGGCGAACTTCACCGGGTTCCTCGCGAGGCTCATCGCCCTGCTGAACTTCTGCGTGAAGTCGGTCCTCTCCTCGGCGCTCATCTCGGTGGCGGACCTGTACGACGGTATCTTCACGATGGCGCTCGCGTAGGTGTCCTGCCCGCTCCTCACCACGATCGCGTTCCCGGACGGGGCCATCGTGAACGCCTCCCCGCCGTTGAGGAGCACGGTCCTGCCCTTCATCCTGCTGAATGGCAGGAAGAACTGGAAGTAGTACTTGGTAGAGAACGCCAGGACGTCGAGCGCCAGCGCGGCCGCCACGAGCGCGAACTTCGCCGCGGTCGAGTAGGTGAAGAGGAGGGTGAACAGCACCAGCGCCATGGAGGTCATGATGAGAAGCGCGAACACCAGCCTTTCGGAGAGAGCCAAGGGACCACGACTTATACTTGCGAGTTATGGATATATATTATATCACAGCATCCTCATCTTGCCCGACATCTTCGAGACGCCGCCTATGAATTCGGCTATCTGCGTCATCGCGACGTAGGAGAGCGCGAGCACGAGCCCGGGGTAGACCAGGACCGCCAGGAAGTACGCGCCCATGCCGTTCTCCAGGCCGTTCACGTCCGTGACCAGAGGCGCCGTCGGCGTCGCCGCGTTGGTCTGGGCCAGGGCGCCCTTGCCGTGCACCTCCAGCGCCGCCGCGGAGGCCTGCAGAGAACCGATGACGCTGGTGTTAGTGAAATAGTACGCGACGGAGAAGAGCAGGGGCAGCACCAGGTAGAAGGATATCGCGAGCGCTATCATCATCCCGCCGACGCCCCTCAGCGGGAAGATCGCCCTGAGTATTATGCCGGGGATCAGGAACACCGGTATCGCCAGGTACATGAAGAACAGTATCAGGTAGAACTCCGCCGAGAGCGCCATCAGCCCGTCGACCAGCAGCCTGCCCACCGCCTCCGCGGGGAGGATGAAGAGCCAGGAGACGGCGGGCGTCAGGCTGTTGAATATCTTGCTCAGGCTCCCCGCGTAGGCGTTCCCGGCCACGGTGACGTCCACCTCTATGGAGGCGTAGTACATGTCTATCATGAATATGCCGTAGAGGTTCTTCACGACCCCCTGCGTTGAGGTGGCGGTGTTGCTTATGTACGTGAGCGAGGTCGCGTAGGGGTTCACCGGCCCGGTGACGAACGCCGGCACGATCCCGAAGAGGGTCGCCGCGAGCGTGAGGAAGAGGACGGCTATCAGGGCGGTGGCCGCGGCCTCGTAGAGCTCGCCGACCCCGAAGTTCCTCACCTTGTCGTTCCTCATCGCCGTCCCTATCATGAATATGGCGGCCGCGACCAGGAACGCCAGGGAGATGGTTATGAAGGCGAGGGGCGCCCACGCCTGCCACTCCCCCGCAACCGCCTGGTTTACCTGGCTGCAGTACCACGGCGCGAGCACGTTCGCCGTGCCCTCCGCCTGGCACTGGGTCGTGCCCTGCGCGCAGCTGATCCCCGCCAGAAGCAGCAGGGCCGCCGCGAAAGCGGAGACGATAGTTGTCTTGCGCACATTCCCACCTCACACCAGCGCCGTGAAGAGCCTCAGGAAGTCCATCCTCTCCCCTATTGCCTGGGAGAAGTCTATTACGAAAACGTCGACTATGATGAGGTTAAGGAACGGAACGAATATCAACCCAGCGCCGACGAGCCCCCCGTAGGTGAGCAGTGCGACGAGCAGGGTCTGGGACGCCGCCGGCACGCTGCTGGATAGGAAGCCCCCGAGCATGACCCTGAGCGCCTCGGATATTCCGCCGGCGAGGTTCACGAATATGCCTCCCACGCTCGTGCTTATCGCATCCAGGCCCACGTTGACGTACCCGTATGTGAGGCAGATCAGGATCGGGTAGACTATGCCGAGCCCGACGCCCAGAGCGATCATCGCCCCGCCGAAGCTCCGGGTGACCGCGAATATCCTGGCGATGAGGCCAATCCCGAGGAACAGCGAGAAGAGAAGGAGCGCCGCGGCGAGGAGCAGGAGCTGGACCTGGGACAGGACGTACGCCGCGAAGATTATGTCGACGAGATAGCCGAGGAACGAGGAGAACCCCGGCTGTATGGGGTTGAAGCTGCTCTTCAGGCTGCCGACGATCGGGAGGCCGACCTGCACGTCGATCTGGGGCACCATGGAGGAGGCCACCCCGAGGTAGTACACGGCCCCGGCCAGGTCGGAGACGTCCTGGTTGAACTGGTGCATGTCGCAGACCGAGAGGGTGAAGAAGTCCGTGGCCTTATTGAGGGGAGGGCCGCAGGCGGCCGGCACCAGCCCCGCGGAGGCGAATATCTGCTCGAAGTTCAGGGACGTCAGAAGCGCCACTATGGCGAAGAAGACCAGGATCAGCACTATCGCCATCAGGACCTCGTAGATCTTGACCCGCGCCCAGACCCTCAGGTCCTGCCTGCCGGTGAACGTGCTCAGCATGTAGATCATGGCTATTATCCCGATCACGGCCGCGGCCCCGGCCAGGGCGAACGGGAACCACACCGCGTACGGCGAGGTGATGTACCCCGCGATGCCCTGCATCATTAACCCGATCATAGTATCTTGCCCAACAAGCTCCTGGTGTGCATGGACGGCGCCCCGAGCAGCTTCGCTATCGCCTCCACGAGGTCCAGCGACACCACCAGCCCGATCAGCACGCCCATCAGCTGCAGCCCCACGAATGCGACGGTCTGCGCGAACTGGCCTATCTCAGTCAGCATGGCCGTGCCCGACAGGTACGGAAGCAGGGTCCCCAGGCTGCTGAGCGAGAAGCCAGTGAGGCCGCTGGAGGGCACGCTCAGCGTAATGTATATGCTCTGCATGTAGAGAGAGAAGGGGTAGAGTATCCCCGGGAACACTATGTAGAACGCGATGAACATGGCGATGAACGTGCCTCCCGCCGCGCGCGTCCAGGGGAATGACCTGAGCAGTATGCCGACGTACAGGAACACCGGGAAGATCGAGTACAGCAGGTAAAGCAGGAACGTTATCATCAGCAGGATGCCCACCACCGCGTCGAAGACCCCGATCTGCGTGCCGAGTATGGTGTATATCGACCAGACCCCGCCCCAGGGCGAGAACAGGACCCCGTCCCCGGCGACCCTGAGGTCGGCCGTGAAGAACATGAATGAGAACATCACGACAGAGACCGTGTCGACCTGCAGGAAGTTGTTCCACGCCGTGTTGATCCCGTTGTTCACGTAGTTGGTGCAGATGTTCATGTACACGCTCTTCGTGTCGGTCACCGGCGCGGCCGACGGCGGCGCCGGCGGCGCGCACTCCGCGGACGACGAAAGCGTGGGGTCGCACACGTATTCCTTCCCCGCGTTGTCGCCAGTGCCGCACGCCAGGCCGACCAGCTTGCAGCCTCCGGAGCAGGTCGCGAGCACGGGCGTGCTGCTCGGGTAGCACTGGCCCGGGGTCACCGTCTGGATGCTGCCGCTTGTCGCCGTCTGTATTCCCGCGAGCCCGATGTTGGCCACGAATGCGATCGCGGCCCCGGAGAACGCGACCCCCGAGGCTATTATCATTATCAGCAGTACGTTGAAGAAGCTCTCCAGCAGTTCGGATTTGGTGAAAGCCTTCAGAGATTCCACCCTGAAGGCCATCCCGAACGCGTAGACCACCCCCAGGACGGTCAGCACGAGGAGCACGACAAGGAGGGATATGCCGAGAAGCGACGTGTACGTGCCCATGGCCAGCAGCGGGTTGGCGGCGTGGGTGGCGCTGGCGGCGTTCGTGCCGGAGAACAGGTCGGAGCAGAAGCTCGCCGGAAGGATATCCGCGCCCACGCTGGCCGCGAGGATGAAGAGCGTTGCGAGTGCTATCGTTTTCATGCCACCACTATATCAGCTTCGACAGTCCCATTATATCGGTATCCCCTCCGAACAGCTTAGAGAGGCTGATCGTGGCCGCCAGCGCCACGAGCACGTTTATCAGCGGCATGAAGATCCCCGTAACGAAGCTGATGCCGTAGAGGTTCACCAGCGCGAGCATCGTGTTCAGCGCGTTGTCGGCAGTGCACGTGCCCACGGCCCCCGTCTCCAGCGGGGGCACGTACGGCAGGGCGCCCTGCAGCCCGCCCAGGCTACTGGCGAAGGCGGTCCCGATCCCGACGCCAGGTATCAGGTACGCCGCCCCGAAAGCTGCCTCCCCGGCCAGCAGGTTCCTCGGCTTTCCCGGCACCGAGGGCATGCACCCGTAATAGTCTATCACCTCCCCGGCGTTCGGCAGGATGAAGAAGTTTATCCCCTTGGAGCCGTATATGGTGCTGGTCCCGTCGGGCAGCCGCTCGTACAGGGCCATGCCCTGGAGGTTCGTCGCGCTCACCGGGAGGTTCTCCGAGCCTATCGGGCTCAGCCTGCTGTTGCTGAACGCGCTGTACTCCAGCACGCCCATCAGGGGATATATCAAGACGATGACTACGCCTATCGCGATAAGCAGCCCGCCCAGCCTCCTCGTGAAGAACGTGGCCCTGAGTATCATCCCGGCCGCAAGGAGGTAGGGCCACGCGAAGAGGAAGAACGAGATCACCAGGAGCTGTATGAAGAGGATGTAGAAGGTGAGGTTCGCCTCGAACTCCAGCGGCTGCGTGAAGGTGCCGAGCTTCTCGTAGCCCTGGAGCGGCGTGAAACTGACGCTCACGCTGGTCATGGACGCCAGAGCCAATATGCAGGAGGGAACGCACGTCCTCGTGACCGCCTTGAATCTCGACATGAAGCCTATCCAGCTCTCGAAGATGTAGAGCGAGTTCAGGTTGTCCGCGGTCTGGCTCGTGAGGTTGGCCATGATGACGTAGTTGGCGAACAGACCGTAGTCGATCCTCTGCGTCAACGATGAGCTCGGTGCCGAAGTCCCCGCGCCCCCGACGTCGGCCCCTCCGCTGGGGCCGCTGAGCGAGTATATCTGCGAACACACCGTGTTGGTGAGCGTGTCCGCGCCGTTGATCGTGCCTGCGCTGTTCAGCATGACCACGTTCGAGTTCGCGAGCTGCAGGCACACCGTGCCAATGCTGCTCGGGGAGACCACGGAATCGAGGGAGAGCTGGCCCGTCTCGAAGAAGGCGATGGTCGCGAGGACCGCGACCATGATGATCGCCGCGCCCGCCGCCTGGCCGAGCTCCCCTATCGCGGCGGACTTTATCTTCTTGTTGCTTAGCATGACGCCGGCCAGGTAGTACGCCGCCGTGAGGGAGAGGCTCAGGACTATCGCGACGGCCACGATGGGAAGCCAGTCGTCCAGCGCGGAGCCCGCGGTGGCGTACGCCGGCAGCGTCGTGGAGGCGCGGGACAGCGGGGCTATGAGCAAGACCGCCGCCACCGCAAGGAGCGCCATTTTTCCCATTTCAACCACCGAAGAAGGGCCCGCCGCCGAACATGTTGCCGCTGCTCATCGAATCGAGCCCCTTCGCGATCCCCATTATGAACCCGGCCGTGACGCCCAGGTCGAGGGCCATGAGCACTATGCCGAGGAACAGGTATCCCGCCACCTCCGTGCCGTACTGCAGCGCCGCGCTCTGGCCCGCGGTCATGGTGGTCAGCAGTTCGCTCAGACTCTGGCCCCAGCTTCCCGGGAACGCCGCACTGTAGAAGCTCAGGGGTATGCTCGCCCCGGTCGCGAAGCCCGGAAGGATCTCGGAGTTGACCGGGAACGCGGTGCCGGTCGTGAACAGGGACGACGGCGCGGTCAGGGTGGTGTAGCTCTGCAGGTAGGTCGAGAAGAAGGGATAGCTGCAGGCGACCGACGCGCTCCCGGTCTTGATGTTCAGGCAGCCCGCGACGTAGGAATTTAGCACGATCATCATCGGGAGGACGAAGTAGAAGCCTATCGCCATCGCCAGGAAGAGGTTCGACGTCCTCCTCAGCTGCGGGCCCACGAACGAGAGCGACCGCATGATGATCGCTGTCGGGAGTATTATAGTGAGCGCGCACGCCTCCACTATCTTCAGCAGCAGGTAGAGTATGAAAAGCCCGCCGAAAGAGGAGTCCATCATGGTCCCGTAGACCGTCGAGAAGAGCGTGGAGAGCTTGACGAAGAACTCGGCCCCCCTTATCGGAATGGCGAGCTGCACCGCCGGTTCCGGCGAAACCTGTCGGAATCCCGGGGAAGATCGTCTCACCGACCTCGAAGAAGAAGCTCGAGACGACCTCGTACCGCGTGGAGACGCTGTAGATGTTGCCCATGACGCTCATGCCGTTGGAGAACAGCAGCCCGCCCACGTAGTTGTCCGCGGCGTTGAACACGTCGGTGTATCCCTTCTGCCCGACGAGCGCGCCGCCTGCGTTGCACGTGAAGGAGGCGAAGAGGATCAGCGCCATTATTATGACCAGGCTGATCATGGCCTCGACGATCTCGTACTTCACCGCGCCCCTGATCTTCTCCCGCCTCTCGGGGGGAAGGAAGCTGCCGACGGCGTACACGAGCGCGGCGATCGTTACCGCCAGCAGCACGACCAGCATGCTCGTGCTTATCCAGTCGCCTCTGTCTATCGTGGCGAAGCCGCACATCTGCAACATGAATCCGGTTAACATTCCAACGCCTAGACCAGCTTCAGCCTGCCTCCTATGCTAAGGCTTATCTTGCCCCCGAGCATCTTCGCTATGTTGTCCGCAAGGGGGAATATTATAGCCAGGTCGAGTATGAATAGGAAGAACTGCAGGAGCACGTACGAGTTGTAATACAGGGTGTTGTTGAGCGCCGGGAAGATGGTCTGCATGCTCAGGATGGCGTCCCCGCCCCCCCCGCCGCCAGGAAATTGGCTGATCGCCGAGAACACTATTTCGGATGCGCCGCAGATGACGAAGTCGCCCGAGCACTGCGGCACCTGCAGGGCCGGCGCCTGCTTGGACACGGAAGGTATGGCCGAGCCCTGGAGCGCGGCCGTGACCGGGTCGTTGAAGAGCACGAGCGTAGCGGGGTATATCAGCGATACGCCTATGCCTATCGCGATCAGCGTTCCGCCTATCCCCCTCAGGAACGGGAACGCCCTGAGGAACAGGCCCGCGGGTATGAGCGCGCCAAGCCCGAGGGCGAAGAGTATCGGCAGCAGCGTCATCTGCACCTCCATCGCGACGGTCACCGGCACCACCACCAGCGTGATGAGGTCGTTCGTCATCGACTGGTAAGTGCTCTGCCCCGCCTCTGAGGAGATCATGTTGTTCCAGTAGATGCTCATGAAGAAGCCGCTGTCGAACTCCACGGGTATGCCGAACGCGCCGAGGGGTATCGGCGTGTTCATCGCGACCTGCGTGCTCTTGATCGCGCCGATGCCCTCGGAGAGCCCGAAGAGGTAGTTGAGCGTCGTGCCCGTGAACGCGGTCTCTCCGCTCAGGTACGTGCAGGCGCCGTTGACTAGCCCGTCCATCCCAGCGAAGTTCAGGGACGTGGAGGAGGCGGAGGAAGCGGACGAGGCCTGCGAAGTCGTGGAGCCGGCGGAAACAAGGCCTGGCGGGGCGATCAGCACCGCCACGTTGCCCAGGAGTGTGAGCACGGCGTATATGCCCACGATGAGCATCGCGGTCTTAGCTATCTCCCAGTACTCGGCGTTGATCCAGTCCCTTATCCCCGCGGTGGGGAAGAGCTTGTTTATTATGTACGCTATCGCCACGACGTCGAACGACATCGTCAGCGCGAGCAGCGCGAGCGCCACCATGTTGGAGGGGTAGCTCGTGCCCTGGACGAGGCAGGTCGGGGGAGCCGCCGCGGCGCCGGTCGTCCCTGAGGCCGCGCCCGCTCCGGCAAGAATCATGATAAGCGCCAGCAGGCAGATTGGGCTACTCCTCATGCGACTCTTTCGTATTAACAAGAGCACCTATAAATATGCTTTCAGTGCTTGAGCAGGGAGAACCTTCTCATGTACGCCTCCGCCTGGTATATCACGAAGTACGGAAGCACGAAGAGCGAGTTCACCACCAGTAGCGCGTAGCTCGAGAAGGTCGTCCCGGCGGGCCCCATCAGCGCGCCAGTGAGGCCTATCAGGACGAAGTCCAGGACGGAGACGACCGCGACTATCGCGACCGCCCAGAGCAGGAAGTACTGCGGCTCCCTGGCGACGAGCCTTGCGCTCTGCCTTATCGCGGCGAGGACCCTCTTGTTCTCGAGCACCACTGCCGCGGGCGCGTAGAACATCGCGATGAAGAGGAAGAACCCGACGACCGGCGTCGCTATCCCCTGTAGCCCGACGAAGTAGCTGGAGATCTCGACCGCGATCAGCACCGCGGCATAGATCAGGAGTATCACGAAGACCCTGCCGGTGTACTTCTCAAGGTCGCGTATCACGCTCCCCGAGACCTTCGTGTGCGTCCTCTTGGCCTTCACTATGAGGTTTATCGCGACGAAGGCGAAGCTCAGGAAGAGCAGCGCGAGGAACAGGGATATGATTATGACCCCGAGCCCGAAGGCGCTTAGGTTAAGGAAGACGCTCGCGCTCCTGAGGAATATCCCGCCGCTGGAGATGTAAGTCGGGAGGGGCGCCAGGAGCGGTATGAGGAACGCGATTATGAACGGTATCGAGAACAGGAGGACCAGCCCGATGTGCTCCCTGTATGTCTCCCACGAGTCGGCGAGTACGTTTCCCATAATTCTCGTATAACAATGTACGCCAACATTAAAAAATATTGGCGGCGGGGGCGCACCGCGAGAGTCGCTGCCGATTTCGCCCATTTTCCGCAAAACGCGCCCGCCCGCGAGCGCTTTTCGGGAAATCCTAACCGTCCGCCTTTTCTAGATCGCGGAACAGTCCAAGGATCTCCTCCCGATCCACGTACTCCATCCTGCCGACGCGGGCGACGATGCTCGCGAGTCCGTAATCCCCCCTGAGGATCGCCGCGCCGAAGGCGCATCTCAGGGATTCGTCGTATCCTTCCGTCACGCAGCCCTGCTCGCCCTCGTTCCTCACGATCTCCATCAGCGCCCGCGGGCCGCCCAGCCTCTCGGCCATCGCGCACGCGACCAGAATCCCCGCGGCCCTCTCGCCGTTCAGCCCGCCGGAATCGGGTTTGGCGCTCACCGCGCCTCGGTAATAAGCAACCAATCCATCCGCGTATTTGAAAATATCGTCCGCGTTAATTAGTATCCTTTCCAATGCCTGTTTGTTTTTTGGCTCAAGAACTTTCGCGTCGCCGTTAATCAGCATTTCTTTCATATCATTCGTAGTGAGGGCTTTATCCTTAAGTTATTTTAACATTTGCATGGGCCGGAGCGCTTATGTCTCACCCGCCGGAGTAGGCCGTGGCGTTCCCGATGTAGAAGTACTCGCCGTTGTAGAGCGCGACCGCGGCGTAGTCCACGGGATGCGTGCCGTTGATCCAGGGCAGTGCCGCGCTCAGCTCGTAGCTGGTCCGGTTCCCGGGCAGAACCAGCCTGTTCGTGTTGACGTGGCACTCGTAATCGCTTCCGCACGCGGCCCCCGAGGGGATGATCGTCTGGTTAAGCAGTCCCACAAGCGTCGCATGGAGACCTCCGTGCGCGTCAGCGGCCAGGTAGACCGTGCGGTTGGCGAGGCTGCCGTAGACTACCGTCGCCCTGTACGTAGTCGTGTTGTCGAGCGCGTTCTGCGTCAGGCTCTGGTTCGCGAGCCTCACGTCGAAATTCCTGGCGTAAGCGGCGTGCGACGCTAGCACGACCAGCGCCATACACGCGGCCAGCGCCACTATGACGGAGCAGAAGAGCCATTTCCTCTTCCTGAGGATCTTCTCCACGCGCCCTGGCACCGCTTCCTTCTCCTTCAGGCACACGGCGAACATCATGAAGAACAGGAACAGGGCGTAGTAGGACGTGAGGGTGTGGGGCACCACGAGCAGGACGGCGAGGCTAAACACGGGCACCAGCTCCTTCCTGTTCGCGTAGAGGAACGCCAGGAGAAGCGTCGCAGTCGCAAGCCCGAAGATCTGCGCATACGCCGAGAGCAGCACGGGATATCCCTTCAGCAGCAGCAGCGCGAACGGCGAGGGGTTGCCGGGCAGGATGAGGCCCAGCGGCGAGAATACCGCGCCGTAGAACGCGGCGGGATTCAGGAGGATGAAGTAGGAGTTTATCGCGAGGAACACCGCCGCGGCCCCCGCGATGTTGCAAACGCCTCTCCTGACCCCGTGCCTGTTGATCGAGTACGCGAAGAGGAAGAGCACGGGCAGCCAGAGCTCCTCCTGTATCGAGAGGCAGAGGCCGAGTGGAAGCCAGGCGTACTTGGAGTCCATCTTCGCGTAGGCCAGCAGCATCAGGCCGAGCATCAGGTACGTCGTGACCGAGGATATGTAGGCGAGCGGGAACGTGAAGGAGGCGAGCAGAAGGAACTTCGGTCTCAGCAGGTCCTCCTCCTTGATTGTGAATCCGAAGACGACCAGCAGTATGAATACGAAAGCCGAGGCCTGCAGGGGCATGTCTATGCTCCCTATGTTCTGCACGCTGGGCTGGGACGCGAAATAGAACGGCGCGAAGGACAGGAAGAACAGCGCCGGGTAGTCCATGGTGCCCACTATCCTGCCGTTCGTCGTTGTCGTGACGCCGATGACGTTCGCGCTGCCGTAGAGCGCTCCGGAGATCGAGTGGGAATACGGGTTCGTCCCGTTGAGCATCAGCCTGACGCTCTCGAGGCTCAGCACCTCCTCGTCGTCGACGGTGAACCCGTTGAACAGGAAACGGGAGGAGTAGTACAGCACAAGGATCAGGAGCACAACGAGGAGCAGCACGGCCGCCACTCTGTAATCGTGCTTCACCCTCGCGAAGTACGCCGCGAAGAGCGTGAAGAAGAAGAGGGGCAGGAAGAGGACGAAGTAGAGCAGGGGCATGTACAGGGTGAGGAAGGCCTTCAGCACCTCGCTCAGGCACAGGCGTACGTCGGCAGTCATGGAGACCGCGAAGACTATGACCATGGCGGCGAATGCGAGGTGGAGGAACGCCGAACCCCGCGCGCCGCCGCGTTTTGCGTTTCCTGGCCTCCTCATCACGTACGCGATCACATAAGCGAAGAACAGTACGAAGAAGGCGAGGCTCGCGAGCGATACTCTGTCAGAGAGGAAGAGCAGCAGGTAGGTGCTGTTCGTCTCTACCAGCATCAGCGCCAGCGAGCAGAAGAACTCGGCGTAATGGATCTTGCCGTCGACCGGCAGCACGGACCGCTTTTTGAGCCCGGACAATTTGAATCAGCACGTTATCGCGGCTATGCTGCTGCCGCCCGCTGACGTGCCGATCTGGGTTATGAGCGATATTATCGGCTGCGCTATCAGGACTATGATCAGCCCTATCAGGCCCCCGATTATCATGCCCTGCGACCAGACCGTAAGGCTCTTCTTGAACTCGAGGTTCGTGGGCAGGAAGTGCGAAACCGCGAAGAGGACCCCGCCTATTAGGAAGAGCGTGAGCGCGAGCACACCGACTATCGTGCGCACCGAGCCGACTATCCCGCAGAGCTGCGAGGTGAGCGCGTTGGTGACCGAGTTGGTCGAATCGGCAGTCAGAGGCATGACCAGCGTAGCTATGTTTACGAATACCAGAAGGTACAGGACCAGCCTGAGTTTGCCAAAGTTCATTGAAACAACCGTGTGATATAATAAAGTGCACTATTTAAAATACCTTTTTATTCCACGAGACCGAGGGCTCAGCCCAGAGTCGCGAGGATCCCGTCGATTATCCCGTGCACGCCTATCCCCCCGGTTGCCCTGACCGCTATCCTGTGGCTCAGCACCGGCCTCGCCAGGAACTTCACGTCGTCCCTCGTGACCGCCTTCCTCCCCTCTATCAGCGCCTTGGCCTTCCCGCACCACATGAACGCTATGTCCGCCCTCGGGCTCGCGCCCATGACCGCGTGAATGTCCTTCCGCGTCGCGTCGACCACCTTCGTTATGTAGTTCGCGACGTCCTCGGGGAGCTCGACCCCCTTGACCTGCTCCTGCATCTCCATTATCGCGCCCGTGTCTATCACCTTCCTGACCTCGACCTTCTCCTCCCTCTCCTTTATCCTGAGCATCGCCTCCTCCTCCTGCATGCTGGGGTAGTCGACGTCTATCTTGAGGAGGAACCTGTCGGCGAGCACCTTGGGTATCTGCTCCGTCCCCTCTATCTTTAGCGGGTTCTGCGTCGCGAAGGCGGTGAAGGGCCTCGGCAGCGCCATGCTGACTCCGGACATGGTCACCTGGCGCTCCTCGAGCGTCTCCAGGAGCGCGCTCATGGTCTTCGGCTGCGTCCTGTTGAGCTCGTCCACCAGGAGTATGTTCGTGAAGACGGGGCCCCTGCTGAACTTGACGCTCCCGTCAGAGTCCGCGTAGTTGTAGCCCACTATGTCCCTGGGCTCTAGGTCCGGCGTCCCCTGTATCCTCTTGAACTCCGCCTGTATCGCGCCCGCGAGGGACTTCGTCATCGTGGTCTTGGCGACGCCCGGGACCCCCTCGAGGAGCGCGTGGCCGTTCGCCAGGAGCGCTATGAACATAAGCTCTATAGTATCCTCCTTGCCCGAGATGTGCTTCTTCATCTCGGCGAGTATGTCCCTGTATGCGTTGCTGGCGTCCAAGAGTTCACCGCTGGATTTAGGTTCTATAACGCATATGTAGATTTATAACCCTTCCACCTTCCAGGCCATCCGCCGCTGGCCCGCTAATTCATTCTCTTGTAAAGGTAAACGTTTCCCGCGCGCGCGTATAGAGAGTAGTTGGCTTGCATGTAGCCGTACACATCAAAGGAATTTCCCGTCAGGTCGCCGTAATCGCCCCAGTCTTTGCCGAAAACTATGAACTCGGGTTCGGACCGAAGCCAATAAAAGGAATAAAGCGTCTTGTTCAGGGGCACGAACCAAGAGTAACCCTCGTCGGGAGGAAGCTCGAGGTCGTACACGCGGTATAGGTGCACCGCCGTCTGGCTGTCGGCCATTACGCTCGCGTTGTTCGGTATCGTCGCGAGCAGGTCGGAGACGTTCCGGTAGTATGAGGCGTTCGAGTTTGCCTGGACGCCCAGGCTCCATGCGACGCCGAGCATCGGGGAGAGGAACCAAAGCAGTCCGAACAGGACCGAGAAAGCCACGACCGCGGCAACGACCGCGCGCTCGCGGTATTTTGCGCGGAATCCCGCCAGGGTTTTGTTACCCGGCTTCCAAGCGAGCAGCACCCCAATTCCCAAGATTGTTGCCGTCAGGGACCCCATGGTCGCGTACGAGAAATTCTGCGTGTACAGGTAGAAGAAATTTGCGTTGTGCACTAGGAAGACTTCCGCCAGCCAGGGGGAGATTAGGAGTATGCCCGGCACCGCCGCGGCCAGCATGAAAGGTCCGAACCACAGGAGTATTATCGCCAGCAGGACCAGGGCGTAGGCCATGTAGCTCCATCCGAAATCAAGCGCATTGCCCGCGCCCGCGCTCTGCTGGCTGAACTGTCCAAATATGTGCATGATGTTGGGTACGTAAAGATATGACCCGCTCGAGTAAGAGCCGAGCAAGGACCCATCTGCATATGCATAGAACAGTAGGAACGCGGCCGTAAGCGCGAAAGCGTACGGCAGCATCTTAGCGCAGTCTTTGTTCCAGGCCCTGCTGTCCGCGACCTTCCTTCTGACGTATAAGAACCAATACGCGACCAGGCCCAGGAGCAGGGTCAGACCGACCACCGCGGATATGTCGAACACGCTCAGCACCGCCGAGTAGGAAATAAGGAAAAGGTATCTGGCGCCTTTCGCGAAGAAGTACACCGAGAGCAGGTAGAAGAACATCATTATCGCCTCCAGGTGGAAGGGGAAATAAGAAAGGCCGACGACTCCGGGGTTCAGAAAGAATGCAAGCGCCAGCGCCATCCCTATCTTTTTGCTGCGGGTTATGTATTCGGCAGTGAGAAATGCGACCACGCCAGCCGCGGCTATGAATACGTCCTGAAGCACGACCAGCGTCATCGGCGAATTGAAGAGGTAGAATAGGGGGATGATCAGGAGATGGAACGGCGATACGTGAGTCATAAAACTGAGATATTCAAGGCCAGATACCTGGCTCGCATGGTATATCTGTATGTTCAGCGTGCTTGCCGCTGAGCCTAGGTCCAGATAGCTGTAGTTGAAAGTCCTGTAGGCGTTCCACGAAAAAGAGATCCAGAACGCCAGATATGCAAAAACCAGCAGGGCCAGCAGCATATGGTAGGCGCCCGGCCTCAAACGCGTCATTAAATGCCCCCGCACTCTAATGACATGCAAAAGCTTTAAATTGCTTTAAACCCCTAAGAGATCGGTGCATTGATGATAGGAAAGAGCGAGACAGGAAAAAGGCCCGTTGACGTGGCAGAGGCACTAGAGATACTTGAGGAGAGGAAGAAGGCGGACAAGCTCGGGTACGAGCAGGAGCTGGCCTACGACCACATAACGAAGTTTCCGGGCGCGGGCCCCGCGGCCGCGAAGAAGATGAGGAAGGCGCTCGAGGAGCTGGGCGCCAGCGAGGTCTCCGCAATAAAGATATCGGACATAATGCCGATAGACATGGCCCAGCTCAAGCACATACTTGCCCCAGAGAAGAAGAACTTCGACGAGGACGACATAAGGAAGATGATGGATGAAGTGGACGCCCACAGGGGTAAGTGAACGCACGGTGGAGTGGAAGAGGGATATAGATGCAACCGCAAGAGCAGTTCCATGAGAGCTTCGAGGAGTACGCGGTCGTCCTCGACTACCTTCCCACAGGAAAGTCTTATTCTCCGAACCCGGAGCCGCTGGTGCAGCTCCTCGGCGAGAACAGGTTCACGCTGCTGGAGGCCGTGCCCAAGGTCAGGGACATAAAGGTCAGGGAGAGGGTCTACCTCGGCAAGGGCGAGAGGGACAAGATAGCGCTAATAAAGTCCAGGATAAACTACTCGGACCTCACCGAGGTCGCTAAGAGCGAGCTGCCAGTGGCGGTCTACGACATGATAAAGGGCAGCGAGCCGAAGTTCGTCGCGGTGTTCAACAGCGCCTCGCCGCTCAACATAAGGATGCACTCCCTGGAGCTGCTCCCCGGCGTGGGCAAGAAGCACCTTAAGTCGATACTCGCCGCAAGGGAGGAGAAGCCCTTCGAGACCTTCGCGGACATATCGAAGCGCGTCCCGCTGCTGCAGGACCCGGTGAAGCTGCTCACAGAGCGGGTCATATCCGAGCTCAAGGGCGAGAGCAGGTTCTACCTGCTGACGAGGCCGCAGTACGTGAAGTGATGACGCCTGATCCCATGAAGAGGATAGTCTACAAGCGCAGATTCCTTTCCATAGAGCGCGGGACCTCCACGGTAAGAGGAAAAAAGGTAGAGACCTTCAGGGAGATCAGGCCCGACGTGGTGGTCGTCGTGCCGCAGCTCCGCGACGGCAGGTTTATTGTCGAGAGGCAGTACCGCCATTCGATCAAGAAGCCCCTGTACGAGTTTGCGGCGGGCCACATTGAGAAAGGGGAGACCCCGAAGGCATCGGCGATCAGGGAACTTGAGGAGGAGACCGGATACCACGCCAAGAAGATCACGCCCATGTCGGAGCTCTACTGGACTCCGGGGAGCAGTCCGCAGAGATTCTTTTTCTTCCACGCTGTTGTAGAGAAAAAAGGAAAGAAACATCTTGATGAGACGGAAGTAATAAGCCTTGTCAGGATGAGTGCGACGACTCTGGAGAAGCTGGTGCACAGCGGGAGAATATGCGACGGGAAGACCGTGCTGGGGTTCCTTCTGTGCTCCAACTACTTTGCCAAGAAGCAGTAGCGGTTCGCTCAGGACTTAGCCCTGACCGCTGATGCCTTGTCGAGGTGCCTCTGGTTTACTATGAGGGTCCTGACGGTCTTCTTCGAGACGTTGAACTCCACGACGTAGGCGCCCCCCCTCTTCTCGACGACGACCCCGACCCTTCCCCTGTACCTAGGGTGCGGTATGTCCTTGAAGTTGCCCTTCGGCACTATCGTGACCCTGTCGCCAGCCTTGAAGTCCTTCAGGAGGTTGCCTATTGTCAGCTTCCTGGGCGCGTGGTGCCTCGACAGGTGCCTCGTCCTTCCCGAGAACAGGCCGTGTGATCTTTCGCTCATGCTGAACACCAGAAATCGTTTATAGTACTAAGCCGAACATATATAAATACCTTTCATGTTTATAAAGAAGAGGTAGTGGTAGATATGGCGAAGAAGAAGATTGCGCTCCATCCGACATTCAAGATAGAGAACATAGTCGCGAGCGCGGACCTGGGCGTCGAGCTCGACCTCTACGCCATAGCGAAGGCTTCCCCCGACGTGGACTACGAGCCGGAGCAGTTCCCCGGAGCCATATACAAGATAAAGGTGCCGAAGGTCGCGCTTCTTCTATTCAAGAACGGGAAGGTCATCTGCACCGGCGCCAAGACCAAGGCGGACATAGAGAAGGCCATAGACCAGGTGGTCAAGGTGGTCAAGAACTACATCCTGACATCCAGCAAATAATCCGCGGATTTTTGATCGCTGCGCGCCCCCGACAGGACAGAACGCGCGCCGCATTCTCATTTCTTCAGCTCGTCCCTTATCCTTTTCATCATTATCCTGTAGAGCGCGTACAGGGCCACGAAGAATAGCGCTATCGCGATCACGAGGTAGAGAAGGTTCATCACGACCAGGCCGTGGGCGTAGTAGCCGAAGCCCACGAGAAGCGCCGACCATATCAGCGAGCCCGCCAGCGAGTACAGTATGAAGTCCCTGACGGACATCTCCGCAAATCCGGCCGGGAAGTTTATCAGCGCCCTGACCAGCGGGATGAGCCTGGATATGAAGACGGTGAACCTGCCGTTCTTCTCGAACCACGCGTCGAACGTCTCCAGGCTCTTGCGCTTTATGTGGAAGAGGTGGAGGTGCTTGTACACGACCTCCTTGCCCAGGAAGTACGCTATGTAGTAGTCGATCGTCATGCCGATCACGCTTCCCACTATCGCGACAAAGTAGCCCGCGAAGACGTTTATCTGCCCGGTGGCGCCGAAGTAGCCGACAAGCGGGAGGATCACCTCGCTCGGGATCGGGATCGCCGCCTCGAGCACGGTTAGCACGAAGATCGCGGCGTAGCCGTAAGCGCCGATCAGCGCGCTTATGGAACCGTACGTCACTCCGAATATGCTGCCTAACAGTTCGATCATAAGCCTATTTGCCCGCATACCTTTTTATCGTTGCCTGAGGAATAGAGAACTGATAGAGATGAAGGTAATAAGGTTCAACCATTCCACGAACGAGCTGAAGCTCGTGCCGAGCTCCTTCGACGACCTCTACCTGCTCGCCAGGGTCATCGGCGCCGGCGACAGCGTCGCCGCGAGCACCTACAGGCGGTTCAGGCCCAGCGAGGGGGACGTCGGGGAGCAGAAGGAGGTGGTCATAGAGGTCGGAGTGGAGAAGGTGGAGGTGGACAAGAACTCGCACGCGCTGAGGCTGACCGGGAAGATACTGAGCGGCCACCCCGAGGAGTACGTCAGGCTGGGGAGCTACCACACCCTGAACATAATGGAGGGGGACGAGCTCAGGATACGCAAGCCGGAGTGGAAGGAGTACGTTCTCGGGATGATAAGGCAGGCGGTCCTCGACTCGAGGAAGCCGAAGCTCGGCGTCGTCGCCATGGACGACGAGAAGGCCACTTTCGCATACGTGAAGGGCTACGGCATAGAGGTCGTGACCGAGATCTACAGCAGGCTCAGCAAGAAGATGAAGCAGGCGGACTACGGGAAGGCGAGGCAGGAGTACTTCGACGAGATCGCGAAGAAGGTGAACGGCATGCAGATAGACCTGGTCGTGATAGCGGGGCCGGGGTTCACCAAGGACGACTTCAAGAAGTATCTCGAGACGAAGGGCGTCAAGCTCGAGAAGAAGGTCGTGTACACTAGCGCCAGCGACGCTGAGAGGTCGGGCGTGCGCGAGGCGATGCAGAGCGAGGCCGTCTCGAAGCTGCTGGAGAACGAGAAGGTGAAGCGGGAGTTCGACGCGCTCAACGCGTTCCTGGGCGGCCTGAGCTTCGGCCACTCCTTCTCCGGCGCGGAGAAGGTGAGGGCGGCGCTGGAGGACTACCGGGCCGGGATGGTGCTGGTCAACGACTCGGTCCTGAACGACGAGAGGATAAAGGAGCTGCTAGACATCGCGTACGGCCAGCGCGTGGAGATACTCGTCTTCAACTCCGAGGACGACGCCGGCGTGCAGCTGAGGAACTTCAAGGACATCGCCGCGATCGGCAAGTCGTTCATGAAAAAGGGCTAGGGCCGGATAAGAGGCGCAGCCGGATCCCGCTAGGTCGTCGTAAAGCTTATGATGACGACGCCAGAACCGCCTGCGCCACCGGAGGACTGCCCGCCACCGGCATTACCCCCTCCACCACTACCTGTGTTGGCTGCACCCGCTCCACCCGCGGAACCGAGCGTGGATGCTCCATTACCTCCCCCGTCGGTGCCTGTCCCTCCGGAGCACGACTGAGAGGCATAGCACCCTCCGCCGCCCCCGCCACAATACACAACTTGGGTTCCAGTTATAGAGGAGGATCTTCCTGAACCACCACTGCCAGATATCGCAGTACTGGTTGAGCCGTCGCCTCCTACGCCCCCACATCCTCCGCCTCCGCCGGTAGGATATCTGTTTGTTGATATGTATGTTCCAGCTCCACCAGCATATCCTTGACCTGATGGAGACGCCTGACCACCGGCATTTGTCCCGGCCGATGTTTTTGGCCCGCCGCCGCTACCACACCCCCCATTTACCCCAACACCGAGACTAACACCACCACCACCGCCAGTGGCAGTGATACTTGAAAATGCGCTATTACCCCCATTGTTTCCACTACCAGATGAAACAACAGCACCACCAGCGCCAACAGTTACGGTCAATGTGCCGGAAACAGGAAACCCGGTTGCAGCTAAAAACCCGCCTCCGCCTCCGCCGGAACTATAGTCCTTTGCACTGCTTCCGCCACCAGCAACAACAAGATACTCAACGGAAGTGACGCCAGCCGGAGTCGACCACGTCGTCGAGCCTGGAGAAGAGCTGTAAGTAAACGTATCAACCGTACTCGCGCCGTTTAGCGATGCGGTGCAAGTCACACCGCCGCCAGAAACGCAGGTGTTGGTGAAGGCGGCTGTGACGGTCGTGCCAGCCGTCAAGGTGCCCGATACCGCAACGCTCGTCGTCCCGGAGCAGCTGCTCCCGGAGCAGGACCACGACACAGCGTAGCCCGCGTTGGGCGTCGCGGTAGCGCTGAACGACGTTCCGTAAGTGTAGGTCCCGGAGCACGACGGCGTGCAGACGATGCTGCCGCCGGAACCGGCGCTCGCTGAGAAGGAGTAGGACTGTATCGCGAAGTTCGCGGAGACCGTGACTCCCCCGGAGGGGACAGTGACTGCCACCGGAGATGCAACCAGAGTGTTGCACGCGCTGCTGGGGCTGCAGGTCCAACCCGAGAAGGCGTAGCCGGTGTTTGCGGTCGCGGTCACAGTGATCGTGTTACCGTACTGGTAGTTCGCCGAAGAGCAGGACGTGGCTCCTCCTCCGGTGCAGGCCACGGCGCCTCCCGCAGTCGGGAGCGCGTTCGCGGAGAACGAGTACGACTGTATCGCGAAGTTCGCGGTCACCGTGACTAAGCTGACGGGTACAGTGGCGATCATCGGGGAGGTTGTCAGAGTGTTGCACGCGCTGCTTGGGCTGCATGTCCAGCTAGAGAACGAATAACCTACGCTGTTCGTCGCGGTCACCGTGATGGTGTTCCCGTACTGGTAGTCCGCCGCGTCGCACGAGACTACGCCTCCGCCGGCGCACGACACCGAACCACCTGCAACGGGGAGCGCGTTCGCTGAGAAGGAGTAGGACTGTATCGCGAAGTTCGCGGAGACCGTGACTCCCCCGACCGGTATTGTGACCGACGTGGGAGAGGCCGACGTAGTGGAGCACGCGCTGCTTGGGCTGCATGTCCAGCTTGAGAAGGAATAGCCAGGGTCCGCCGTGGCGGTCGCAGTGATCACGTTTCCGTACTGATAGGAGTTCACAGAGCACGACGTCGCTCCTCCGCCGGCGCACGCCACGGAGCCGTCAGCGTCTGGGAGCGCGTTCGCTGAGAAGGAGTAGGATATCGGCGCGAAGTTCGCGGTGACAGTCGCCCCTCCAATTGGTATTGTGACAGTCAGGGCGGGATCGGATCCGGGACAGGTGACTCCGGTTCCGGTGCAGGACCAGCCCGTCAGGGAGTAGCCAGGGTCCGCCGTGGCGGTCACGGTCTCCTGCGCCCCGGCCGGGTAACCTGTGGAGCAGGACATCCCCTGGCCGCTGCACGCCACGGTGCCGTCCGCTGCCGGCGCGGCGACCGCGGAGAACTGGAACGAAGACTGCGGCGCGAAGTTCGCGGTGACGGACGCGGTGTCAGTTATCTGGAAACTGAACGAGCTCTGCGCCGTCCCGGAAGGGCATGGCACGCTCGCGCTGCAGGACCAGCCCGCGAAATCGTAGTAGGTATCGGGCATCGCGGTGACGGTCACGGTATTTCCGTCCGGGTGGGTCCCGCTGGCCGGGGTGACGGTGCCCCCGACGCCCCCCGCGACGGCCGTCGTGAGGTAGTCCTGCACCTGCCCCGCGGTCGCGATCGGCTGCGGCCCTGCGCCTGTCGCCGTCGCGGTGACGGTGCCGACCTGCGCCACCAGGCCGCTCTGCGTCGCGGTGCTGTACCTTATCCACAGCTTCCCGGAGAATGACGCGCCGACCGTGCCGAGCGGCACGGGGCACGAGAAGTTCAAGATCGTGACTGCACCGGAGACGAGGGGCACTGGCGCCGGCGTCGTCCAGGCGCTGGGCACGGCGGAGGTGCCCGAGCAGTTGAGGTTGGTCACCGTTATCGCGCTGCCCAGCTCCCCTATCCGCGCCGCCAGGATTCCGTTGATGGTCAGGGTCGGGTTTGTACAGAGGTATGGCTCCGCGGAGGCGCACGAAGCGGGCAGCGTCGGGGAGAAGACCCTGAGCTCGAAGAGGGCGCCGATCACCACCGCGATGATGAGTATCGACCAGCCGTACGTCGTCAGGTACTCCATCGCGGACTGGGCCCTGGATTTTTTGCAATAGTCTGAAGCGGTCATGCGCTCGCTGTAATGTTACAAGGCGACTATTTTAAAGCTTTCTGAGAGTGTCGGACGGCGCGCGGCCTCGGATGGTCTTTGTGCGGCGTCCGCTGTTTTTATACCTTTTTGAATAGAATAGGGGTATGGGCAAGGTGTCTGCGGTACTGAGGCTGACCAGGGTAGAGCACAGCCTGATGCTCGTCATCGCGGTCGTCGCGGCGGAACTGCTGGCGGGCGGACCGCCCGCTCCGGGAATACTCGCGCTCAGCCTGATAACCCCGATATTCGTGAGCATGGGCTCTTTCGCGATAAACGACTACTTCGACATAGACGTCGACAGGCTCAACGGAAAGAAGAAGAGGCCGCTGGTCAGCGGCGCGCTTACGCCGGCGCAGGCCCTGCTTGTCGCGGGAATGTCCTTCGCCATCGGGGTCCTCGCCAGCGCGTTCATAAGCGCCTACGCCTTCGCGATAGCGTTGGCATTCGCGCTGCTCGCAATAGTCTATTCATGGAAACTCAAGGAGGTCCTGCTGTTGGGCAACGCGTACATCGCGCTCAGCATGGTCATACCCTTCATATACGGCAGCTACGTCTCGGGCGGCGCCCTCGCGCCGGCCATAGCCCCGGTCTGCGCGATGGTTTTCCTGAGCGGGCTCGGAAGGGAGATACACGGGACAATCAGGGACTACTCCGGGGACGTGAAGGTCAGGAACGCGAGGACCCTTCCCAAGGCGATTGGAATCCGCGGGTCGGCCGAGGCCGCGCTCGCTCTCTACCTCATCGCCATAGCGATCAGCGCGTACCTGTTCCTCTATGTCGCGCCGTTCGAGTCAAACCTCGCCTACGGGGGAATCGTCCTGGTCAGCGACGCGCTGCTGCTGTACGTCAGCGTGGGTCACGTCTTCTCCAGTTCGGAGAAGTTCTACGATATCGCAAGGAACGTCTCGCTTGCGGCGATGTCGCTGGCGATCGTCTCTATACTTCTCGCTCCCCTGGTGCGTATTTGAAGAGCTTCCTCATCCGGGATATCTCGCCCCTGAAGTCCTTCGCCAGCGGCCTGCCCCCTTCTCCAGCGAGTCCTGGAACGCGTCCGCCCACGCCTTCCTGAACACGTCGTCCCCCCGCCTCGGGACCACATGCAGGTGCATGTGCTCCACGGACATGCCTGCCGTCTCCCCGCTGTTGATCACGATGTTGTAGGAATCGGTGCCGTACTCCTCGAGCAGCTTAGGCAGCAGCCTGCCCAGGATGGACCCGAGGTCGGCCATCTCCTCGCCGCTGAGCTCGGTGATCAGCAGCACGTGCCGCTTGGGCGCCACGATGGTGTGCCCCGGCAGGATCGGGTGCAGGTTCGGCACCGCGAAGAAATGCTCCGTCTCCAGGAACACCTCCTCGTATATCTTCCCCTTGCAGAAGGGGTCGTACGGCATGCTACCGCCTTCCCCTGCCCCTTCCCTTTATCGCCTCAGGCGGCCTACCGGTCTCCTTGCCGTGCCTCAGCAGCAGGGCGAGGATGACGGCCAGCAGGGCGAGCAGCAGCACCAGCACGACCAGCATGACCGCGTAGATCTCGGACAGCTCCTGCTGCAGCGCGGCGACGCTCTGCTGCAGGCCGTTAAGCTCCTGCGCGATCACGCCTGAGGGTATGCTGTTGGATGCGACGAAGGAGCCGGAGAGCTTCTCGTTCGCGGCGGCAATCCCGCCGGCCAGGACGGACGTCGAGTAGGCCTGGAGCAGGTAACCCCTCTCCGTGGCGTTGTCCTTCGCCAGGTTCGCCTCGTTGATGTAGAACTCGGCGTGCGACGAGAACTCCGAGGGCCAGTCGCCCGAGGTCGCATTACCGATGTTGGCGCGGACCGCGCCCCGGAGCTGGCTGTCGGTGAGGTTGGGGAACGGCCTGCCGAACGCGTTCTCGTACTCGGCGGCGTAGAGCGCCGCCGCGTAGTCGCCAGACGCGTAGGCCTGCGCGGCCGACTGCGAGTATATGCTGTTCCCGAGCCCGGCCTGGCCGCCCATCAGGGACTTCGCGTACGCCTTCGCCGCGGGGGAGACATCAACGTAGTTGCCGCCGAGCGATGACGCGATCCGGTACTGCACGTCCGCCGCCCTGCACCAGCCCAGGGCCTGCGCGGACTCGTAGACGCTCTGTGCCACGTCGTCGGTGGTCTGCACGGAGCCGAGCGTCGCCTGTGATTCGTTGAGCGTTATGTTCGCCCAGTAGTGCCTGAGCTCTCCCCCGACCACGTACTCGTAGTTCGCGTCGGTCAGCGGAGGCGGCACCAGGGACGAGCAGTACGAGGAGACGTTGGACTCAAGGAGCCCTGCCTTCGCCGGGGTGAGGTTGTAGGCGTCGTAAAGCGTGAGCGCCTTGGGGAAGTCGAGGAAGGCGTAGTCGGCCGCGGTGTACAGGTAGCCCTTGTTCTGCAGCGCCCTGTACTCGTCAAGGTTGCCGAGGAGCTGCGCCCTGGCGGAGCTGAAGTTGCCTCCGATGCCCGCCGCGTAGCCGCCCGTGAAGTTGAGCGTCGAGTCGACGAGCTCGCCGAACGCGCCGGAGTTGCAGCCGGCGCAGGTGACGTTGGGGGCGGGTATGGCGCCGGCGTCGTAGCCATGGCTGAAGTTGAGGCTCATCGGCGCCGCTCCCGCGCGCCCGAATGCGTAGGGGATCGCCTGCGACACGTTGCCGACCTCGACCACCGCGATGCCCTGGACCTGCTGCGAGATGTAGTAGAGGAGCGCCTCCATGCTGGACTCCGGCGCTGCGGGAACGAGCATGTAGCCCATGCCGCCCGCCTTCGCCGCGTCGATCTTGTCGTAGATCCCGCCTATGAGCCCGACGGTCCCGTCGGGCTGTATCGTGCCCGTGACCGAGAAGTTCTGCGCGAGGGGCCTCTGCTCGAGGCCGGATATGGCCAGGAGCGTGAAGGCCAGCCCGCCGCTCGGGCCGGAGACGTCCCCGGTCGCGTTCTCTATGACGTAGGTGAAGTTGTACCGCATCGAGTTGGCCGAGAGGTATGACGAGGCGTACTGCACGGCCGCACCCGCGGACGCTACGGTGCCGGCGCTCACGTTGGACGCCCCGCCGAAAATCACGCTCCCGTCTCCCGGTGTCACATTGAGGCTTATCTCGGTCAGCAGCCCCCTCGTCGCCCCCTCGAGGACCGCGGAGGCGTGTATCTGGGTGACGTAGGCCCCGGAGACCGCGGCAAAGGAGGAGAGGGCAAGGATAACCAGTAACAGTTTCGTAGCGTAGGTCATGTGCATCTAGAATCCTTTGCCATTACAGCTTTTAAAACGTGCGTTTTGTCCCGCAATATGCGATTCCCTCTTCAGTCCGGCAGCACCAAATCCTACGACTGAGTGGCGCCAAGCGCAATTCCGATAGCGCGCTCAGAAAGATTAATATATTTGCTATATCTCATTATATATGAGCTATGGGTGACATATAATGGAGGAAGTGACTACCGTGCAACTTGAGAAAAAAGTGGTAAGGGAATTAAAAGGCATAAGGAAGTATCCAAGGCAGACGTACAATGAAATAATCTCAGACCTGATAAAGAACGCGAAGGGCTCCAAGAAAAGGAACCAGTACGACGACTTCATTCATAAGATCCAGCAGGCGAAAATGAGGGAGCTGTGGGACAACAAGGAGGACGAGGCGTGGGAGAATGCCTGAGGCAGGGGACGTCATAATAGCAAGCGTGCAATTTACCGACACCAACGAGGTAAAGATCCGGCCGGCGGTCGTGCTTTTCGAGGAATTGGGCAACGTCGTAATCGCGGGAATAACAAGCAATACAAAGATGAGGGGGATCCCCCTTACCAGAAGCGAAGGCGCGGTGAAGGACAGCGTGATAAAACTAAATTACATCTTTACGATTTCGGAAGGCATGATTTCCAGGACCGTCTTCCGTCTGAGCAAGGACAAGAAGCGCCTCGTCTTCAATGAACTCGAAAGGAGGCTAGGCGGCCTCAAGGCTTAGGCAGGCCGTCCGATCACACCTAACCTGCAGGCCGAGACCGGATCTGGCGCACAATTAATAAGCTGTCCGTTGATTACTCATAGATCGCATGAAAACCGTAAGGGTCGATATCAAGAGCCAAGAGAAGGCGTCGAGGGTGGAGCTCTTCGTCAGGATTGTCTGGGTCATAGTGAGCGCGATAGTGCTGTGGCTGTTCAGCATACTGGCGTGCATCTGCACGGTGATCCAGTGGCTCTACATCCTAGTCACGGGAAAGAGGCATAGGGGCCTGAACAACCTGCTGAGGATCTATGTCATCTACAAGACAAAGCTGGGTGCCTACGCCCACATGCTCACCGAGGAGAGGAACCCGATCTTCCCGGAGGATTAGGGGAATCCTCTTCCTCTTTACCGAACGGCGGGCATCAGACGGCCCGTAGGCCACCTTACCCCCTGATGGCGGTAGCAAAATAAGACAGCTTCCTGCCCGTGATCCTCTCGTACGCCTCGATGTACCTTTGGGTCGTGCCGTCTATCACCTGCTGCGGCAGCTCCGGTGCCGGAGGTTCCTCGTTCCAGCCGATGGACTTGACGTAGTTTCTCACGAACTGCTTGTCGTACGAGGGCGGGTCCTCCCCTACCACGTATGAATCGACCGGCCAGAATCTCGACGAATCTGGGGTCAGCGCCTCGTCGATCCGCACGATCTTGCCTTTCCAGACCCCGAACTCGAACTTCGTGTCCGCGATGATTATTCCCTTAGTCAGGGCGTACTCCGCTCCGTAAGTGTACAGCTTGAGCGTGTAGTCTTTCAGCTTTTCGAGGGTCTCCTCGCCTCCGACTATCCATGCGGCTTCTTTCGCAGTGACGGGCCTGTCGTGCCCGTTGCTCTCCTTGGTGGTGGGGGTGAAGATGGGCTCGTCAAGCTTCTCCGACTTCCTCAGGCCCTTCCTGAGAGGTATTCCGCAAACCTCGCCCGTTTCCTGGTACACTGGGCAGGCGGATCCCGCCAAGTAACCGCGGGCGATGCATTCGATTCCGAACGGTATGGCTTTCTTGACAAGGCTCACCCTGCCTCTCAATACGTCTTCGTGAGCAGAGAACTCCTTAGGAAGCGCGGAAACCTGAGTGGACACCAGATCGTTCTCTATTATGTGCCGGGTCCCGTTGGACCAGAACTTCGAGAGCTGGCTGAGCACTATGCCCTTCCACGGTATCGGATTCCCGAAGACCACGTCGTAGGCCGAGAGCCTGTCTGTTGCCACTACGACAAGGTTCTCTCCCGCGTCGTAAATGTCGCGCACTTTGCCCCGCTTAAGGGGTCTCGCTTTCGTAAAACTCGTCTCATAAATGGGTTTTATCTGAGGCATTGCGAGTTCTTTTTTCATCATAACGTCGTTCATCCACTCTACCAGACATCCCTGCCCTTTCAGGGTATTTAAAAATTGGCTCAGGAACCACCGGCTTATAAAACTTCACTGCGCCCCGAGCAGCCTCTTATGCAGCACATATCTGAGCACGGTGCCGTTCCTTATCCACGCGCTCGGGGGGCGCAAGGGCATGCATAGGCTCAGATTAAATAATGTGGTCTTACCAGAATTAGTGTATGAAAGGGGTACGTAGTACAGATACTAGGTCATACGAAAATTGTTCTCCTATAGAACAGAAAACTTTATAAATTGTTCTGATGCAAAACAAGTATTATGGAAGCCGCAGAAGTTTTTGAGGAATGGAGCACGTACGCGAGCAAGAAGCAACTGGTTCGGAGGGACGTGGACTTTGATTCTATAGTAAGAAATCTGGACACGAAGATCATATCAGTCACCGGGATAAGGCGCTCGGGGAAATCAAGCTCGCTGATGCTTCTTCTGCAACTGCTCGCTTCTCGCGGTACAAATGTCGGTTACATAAACGTTGAGGACAGCAGGATAAGAAACGACCGGCAGATTCTCGATAAGGCACTCAAGTGGTTTGGCGGAGAGGGATACCTTCTGCTTGATGAGATCACCGGTGCCGACGACTGGCAGGGGTGGTTGTCAAGGACGCACGAACTGCTCAAGGGAAGATTGCGCCTCGTGGTAAGCTCATCCCGCGGCGCCGCGACCGCGCCAAACAAGTCACTAAGGGGGCGCGTCCTCAGGGTTGAACTCTTCCCGCTGTCACTAAGGGAATTCCTCGTGTTCAAGGGTGTCGACATTGAAAAGACCACCGTCGGGAGGGGCAGGGTTGAGAAGGCATTTTCAGACTACATGAAATACGGCGGATTTCCAGAAGTCGTACTTACAGAAAACGATACGGACAAGGTGCGCATACTCGATTCATATTTCAGGGACATCGTCGGGATAGACATCGCCGAAGCGGCTGGGGCAGACGTGGGGATAGTCGAGAGGTTCGGAAGGTATGCCATCATGAGCCCCTATTTTTCCGCCTCGAAAGCCCTCAACTTCTTCAAGACAGTGGGATATAAGATAGGGAAGGAAAAGATCTTGCAGCTAGAAAGATATTCCGAAGCGGCCAACCTATTCTTCTTCATCCCAATTTTCTCATACAACGTCAAAGACAGATCGCAGTATCCTAGAAAAGCGTACTGCGGCGATGTCGGTTTTTACTATAGCAACACGGGAAAGATGGAGTTCGGCAGGCTATTTGAAAATCTGGCGTTCCTGGAGCTGAGGCGAAGGCTGCAGGAAGCGGGGGAGATCTGCTACTGGAAAAACAAGGACGGCTTAGAAGTAGATTTCGTAGTAAAGAAGGGCAACGAAGTGAGCGAGGTAATCCAAGTTGTGTACGATCTCGAGAATGAAAAGACGTACAAGCGCGAAGTCGAAGCGCTGTCGCTATGTGCGGGCGAACTCAGGCCGAAGCGGGCCACCATACTGACTCGAGACGTCACGGAAAACAAGCAAGTAAACGGGACAAAGATAAGGTTTGTGAGGCTCATGGATTGGCTGCTGGAAAAGTAAGCATTGGGCCGGCATTCCATCGACAGGCGCAAGATTCCGCCTGAGCGACTCAGTGTGTCACTGCGCGCCCAGCAGCCTCTGGTGGAGCACGTACCTCAGCACGGTGCCGTTCCTTATCCACGCGCTCAGCGGTATGGTCATCCTTTTTATTACATAGTCTAGCGTCGTTGGCGTGAGCCACTACCATACCTTCGAGGAATTCGCAAAAGCGGTGAGTTAGGAGAGTGAGTAGGGCGGCTGCCTACTCTGTGTATGCTAGATCGGGGAATAATCTAACGTTTGCCGATCTGGATGTACTGGCCAAGAAGATGGTGAAACAGTTTGTAATGGCCCCTTTCTGTTCTTATGATTGCACCATCTTGGACTAGTTTAGCCAAGTTGGGGGATATCTCATAATTTTCTTTGTGAAGGGCATCCGATAACTCGGACAAATTACCCTCTCCATTATTTTTTGCCAGTTCTGACATTATGCCTCTGCTTGTCTTTCCTGCTTGGTCGTAAAAACGCGCAAAAAAGGGAGCTAAGACTCTGCTAGAAAATTCCAGATCTACTGCATCGAGGTGCGCCGTTGTCACTTCCTTTTCGTCTGCCTGCATCTTTGAATAGACAGAGGACATGTAAGCAGATAGCACAAACGGATGCCCTTCGGTTGTTTGATAAATCCTTTCCAAGAGCGAATCAGATATTTTCACATCCACTGACTTCAATTTACTGATGATGAAAGTGTCTGCTTCCTGCCTCTTGAAGTTTTCCAATAAGATTGGAGTGAAGGTCCGCACCAAAGGGGAGAATCCAGAACCCGAAGGGCCGTAAATCGAGATCTTCCCGCCAGGTATGATCATCACGGGAGTTTTTTCTATTTGCAGATTTTCTATCACTGCCCGTAAGTATAGCACGAGATCCGCACGGCGCCGCTCCAGTATTCCCGCTTCGTCAATTAGAAAAACTATCGCTATTTTCTTGCCCTTTAGGGTTTTCCAGATTCGGGTCAGAGCTGACTGCAGATTCGGAGCAGCAGTTTCTGCAACATCATTGTTATAACTTAATTCCACCCCTGCCGCAGCAACCTTTATTCGCTTTATTGTATTCAAGATGTCTTCAGAGAGCCTTTGAAGGACTATCTCTTCCTTTATTTTTTCGTTGATTCTCTGAAGGAGAATGTTTGCAAGCACGTTCGCATCAATGTCCTTATCAACCTCGTTCAACGAGAAGTACACCGCCAAAGCGCCCATATCTTCTGCAATCGCATAGCATTTGTGCAAAAATGATGTTTTACCTATTCCATAGCCTCCGGTGACGGCCATATTTGCCAAAGACCCGTTTGCCGTCTGTTTCAGCTTTTGCTCAAACTCTGCCAGATATTGCTGCCTGCCAACGAAGTCATTGGGATCAACGGGGGCTCCGGGATTGAAAGGGTTGGTAGATTTTACCGCGCACATTTAGTTCACCATACTATGTTATACATGAAATACTATTTAAATATTTCCATAGTATCTAGCTTTACTCTGCCACGGAGTCACTGCGCCCCCAGCAGCCTCTGGTGAAGCACGTACCTGAGCACGGTGCTGTTCCTTATCCACGCGCTCAGCGGTATCGTCATCTTGCTGGCAACGTAGTCGAGCGCGCTCCGCGTCGAGTCGAACGTAGTAGGCGGGTTCCTTAGCGCGGCCCTGACGTGCTCCCTGACGTTCCACACTCCCACGGGCATTATGTAGCCCGGGTGCGTCTCCCTGAGTATCACGACCCTGGCCTGCGCCTTTATCTTGTCGAGCAGTTCGGACACGGCCAGGCGGGCGGCGTAGTAGCAGCCGCCTATCTCCGCGTAGGTCTTCCTGCCCGAGAAGAGTTCGCTCGAGGAGTAGATGGCTATGTCCTTGCTCTCCATGTTCCAGGTGGTGTTGGGATACCAGGCCTCTATGAGCTCGTAGCTCCACGAGCCCGGGAACATGAACACGAGCCAGCGGTTGTCGAGCCCGACGGTCTCGTAGACCCTGGGGGACTCTATGCTCTCGTACTGCTTGATGGACTCGAGACGGTGCTTCCCCAGCGTGTCGTCCACGGCGGTTATGCTCCACCGCGTGGGGACGAACCTCCTGCTGTTCTTCCGGCCCAGGGTCCCGGCCGCGAGGGCCTTCTGCAGCTGCGAGACCGGCAGTCCCTTGAAGTACATCTCTGTGATCGCGTCCCTTGCCGCGAGGTCCGTGTCGAAGAACGCCTTCTCCATCGCGGGGTTCGCCCGCGTGTTCGCCACGCTGAGTCCTTTCATCGGCGCGCTGGGCCCGAAGGGCTCGCTGTTGTCGTTGAAGGTTATGCCCATGGAGGGCTTCCTGCTGAGGTCCATGTCCACGCCCGTGTACTTGTCCGCGATCGCGAGCTCCTGGAGCATCTCACCGACCTTGCTGCTGCCGGCGCTCTTCACGTTCTCCTTGTGCATGCCCCTGACGAGCATGGACCGGTACTCGACGATCTCGGGGATGGACTTGCCAACCCAGCTCTCCGGGGTGGAGAGTATGGTGGTATCCCCCGATAGGGGAGGGACCATCGGCCCGATGTAGACGTTGGGGTAGCCCATCCGCCCGACGAAGATGTCCGGCGGCGAGGAGCCGGAGATGCTCTCCTTCTCTATGAGGTTCATGGTCTTGAACTTGTAGAAGTACTTGAGCAGCCGGGGGTTGCGCATGTTGAGGTACGCGACGGGCGTGCGCTTTATCGAGAGCTCAGACTCGTACATCCGACTACCGATATTATTATGCCTTCTCCGCGATAAATATCTATGCGTCGCGCAGGCGTAGGGCGATACAAATCGGCAGACGGGGCGATACGCAAATGTTTTTGTTAATGAGCGTTCAATTCTCGGAATGACAAGGAGGGCATCGGATGAGGAAGCAGCTGAAGGAAAGGCTGGGCAGGATATTCGCTTCCTGCAAGGGCGTCGACAGGATAGTCCTAGTGAACACCTCTGAGAAGGACCCCAACTTCAAATACCTCACTGGCTTCAAGGGAGGTATCTTCGAGGGCGATATCCTCATGGTCGACAGGAAGGGCCTGACCCTGTACACGAGCGCCCTGGAGTACGAGACCGCGCGCAGGCAGGGGTTCAGCGGCCTTAGGATAGTAAAGATGGAGGACGCCGAGACCACGAGGGCGCTCCTGCTGGGCGCGCTGAAGGGCAAGAGGATAGGGATAAACGGGTCGTTCCTGCCCTACTCCACCTGCGTGCGGCTGAAGAAGAGGTACCGGCCGAGGAGGATCGTTGACGTGAGCGACGCGTTCCTCAAGGCGAGGATGATCAAGGACGCGGAGGAGCTGGCGAACATAGGGAATGCGGCAAGGATAACTAGAGCGGCCCTGGAAAGGATACGCAAGGACTTCAGGGCGGGCGTGACCGAGAGATACGTCGCGAGGAGGTTCGACGACATCTCAGAGGGACTCGGCTCCGAGGGACCGTCCTTCGAGACGATAGTGTCATTCGGCAAGAACGCGGCGCTGCCCCATCACAAGCCGGACGACACGAAGCTCAAGAAGGAGGACTTCGTGCTGATAGACGCGGGCGCGACGGTGAACAACTACTGCAGCGACATGACAAGGACCTTCATCTTCGGAGGCAAAGGAGGAAAGGGCTACAAGGAGAAGGCGGAGATGCTCAAAATAGTAAAGGAAGCGCAGAAGAAGGCCATAAGATACATAAGACCAGGAAGGATCGGCAGCGAAGTGGACAAAGTAGCACGGTCATATCTGTACGCTGTGGACAAAGGAAAGTACAAAGATAGGTTCATACACGCCCTGGGCCACTCCGTAGGTATAGAAGTCCATGACGGGGAGGGCTTCTCTCCGCACTCCAAGCTGAAGCTCAAGAAGAACATGGTCATAACGGTAGAGCCCGGCGTGTACGTTACTGACTTCGGCGGGGCAAGGTTCGAGGACGATATAGTTATAACGAAGAAGGGATGTAAGATTATCTGATAGGGGGAGTTCTGCTAGCTTGGTTAGGCTACCAGCCTCGGGCGCTGGTGACCCGCGTTCAAATCGCGGACTCCCCATTCTTGTTTTGGGATACAGGTAATCGTGAGGAACCGGACTCCTTTTGGCTGGCGAGCCCAGTCCTCAGCTCACCGCTTTCTTCACGAGTGCGGCGATCTTCGCCTCTTCGGCGGCGGTCAGCTTCTTCAGCGCGAAGGAGGTCGGCCACATGGCGCCTTCGTCGAGGTTCGCCTTGTCGCTGAAGCCTAACGTCGCGTACCTTGCCTTGAATTTATACGCGCCCTGAAAGAAGCAGACGATCTTGCCGTCCTTGGGATACGCGGGCATCCCGTACCAGAGTCTCGGCGCAAGGGCCGGCGCGCTGGCTTTGATGATGGCATGTAGCCGCATGCACATGGCGCGGTCCGGTTCCGGCATCTCCGCAATCTTCGCGAGCACGGCGCTTTCTCCACCCGCCTCGTCCGCGTTAAGCTCTTGGATGCGCTCCTTCATCGCGGCTATTTCCTCGCCCGTGAATCCCTTGGCCTTCTTCGCGGCCTGATTGGTTTCCTTTTTAATCATTTTCAATCACCGTCCCGCCGATATCACAACGTGGACTTATTTATGCCTAACCTCTTGCATCTTTCAATCCATTTGCAACTTGCGAAATATCCCAGGATTGCCTATCGCGGCGCGCCCTATCATGGCACCGGAAAGGCCTCCGGCCTTCAGTTCCGCGACCTGCTCCCTTGTACCGATGTCCCCGTTCGCGACAATCCGCTTCCCCGTGTCCACGCACTTCCGGTAGACCGAGAAGTCCGCGCGGTCGTCGAGGGTCTGCTCCGCCGTCCTCGCGTGCACCACGAAGAACGAAGCGTCCACCTCGTTTATCAGGTTGAGGTACGCCCCCTTCCCCTTCTCGTAGTCGTCCACTCCCAGCCGCATCTTTACCGAGCACTCGAAGCCCGATCTATTGATCAGCTCGACTATCTCCTTCGTCCTGGATACCCTCTTCACCATGGCAGCGCCTATCCCCTGCATCAGGAATTCGGGGGAGGAGCAGCCCAGGTTCAGGTTGAATCCCCTGAACCCCTTGCTCGCCTCGAAACCGGCCAGGAACCTCTCGTACTCGCTCATCCTTGAGCCGGCGAGCTGGATCTGCGTCGGCGTGGCATCCGGGATTTCAGTCCTCTCGAGCTCGCCCCTCTTCAGCCTCGCCAGGTTCGCGACCCTGGCCACGGGGGTGAACGTCAGGTCCGCGCCGTTCCTGTGGCAGAGCGCGCGGAACGGCGCGTCGGTGATTCCCTCCATCGGCGCAAGCATCAGCTGGAACCTCATGCGATCATCGTTGTGCGGCCTTACGCGCACGATAGTCATGGATGTCCGGCGCATATATTGTTTTGCACCGGGCGGGCCCGTTTTCATGCGCTAGGCTAGGGGGTCCAACATTGGGAAAGCACGGAGTGCCTCCTCAGACCTTCTTTACGTTCTTCGCGCGAAGCCCGCGCTCGCCCGACTCCACTTCGTACTCCACAGCGTCCCCGACCGCGAGAGCGACTCCGCCCTCTATAGCCGTCGTGTGCACGTACACGTCCTTCCCGTCGTCGCCGGTTATGAATCCGAAACCGCGCGCAGCATTGAACATCTTCACTTTTCCATTCATTAGCTCACTTCTTTACGTATTACTATTGGAAGCGCATGATATATAACCTACTATCCTGCGCCGTAGTTCGGCATCACAGCTCATTGTATTTCTTGTTCGACCCCCTGGCCTTCTCAACGGGATATTTCAACGCCGTCTTTTTCATCTTTTTCTTCAGCGTACTGGAGAGGTCTATGCCGTATCTCTCTGCCAGCGTCAGGGTGGCCCACAGGACGTCGGCGACCTCCTCCTCTATCTCTCCCCTTTTCCTTCCCTTGAAGAGCTCCTCTATCTCCTCGCTCGTCTTGTATACGAAGTGTTCAAGGATCTCCGACGCCTCGTTGGAGATCTCTATCGCCAGGTCCTTTGCATTATGGAACTGGTCCCAGTCCCTGTCCGCGTTGAATTTTTTGATGAGGTTCTTGAGTTCTTCAATGGTTGTCTTGCCATCGTCCACCATATCATCCCCTTTCGGCGCACCGGCTCATTTCAGGAGGTTCCAGTGCTTCAGCCAGTCGAAGAGCTCCTGGCCCGCCACGGACATCTTGTTCTTGTCAGCGAAGCCCAGCCATGCGATCTCCTCTATCTCCCCCGCGGGCACCAGGTTCCCCTTGAACTCGCCCGTGTAGCACAGCAGTTTGACTATGGTCCCGGCGGGCTTGCCGTGCGCCGGGGCCTCGAATATGCCCATCCACTTCAGCGAGCTCGGGATGATGTCCACGGAGAGCTCCTCCTTGATCTCCCTCACGAGCACCTGCGGGTCCGTCTCGCCGGCCTCCCTCTTCCCGCCCGGTATGTAGAAGACGTCCTTCCCCTTCGATTTCGTGCACATTATCCTTCCGTCCTTTATGTAAACCAGCGCGACCTTGTCTATCTTTTCCACCATGGAATCATGCCCCTTGCTGAGTCCTTCCGTTTATATTGAGAAGATATGCTTTTATGCGTGCCTCATGCCGGCAGTCCTATTCGATGCCGACGAAGATCTCGCCGTTCTCTATCTTTATGTCGTACCTGTCGACGCCCCTCTTCGCAGGCCCCCCGACCGCATTTCCTGTCTTCACGTTGAAGACCGACCCGTGCCACGGGCACGTTATCGTATTTCCATCGAGCTTGCCCCTGTCCAGCGGACCGCCGAGGTGCGTGCAGACCGAGCCGATCGCGCAGATCTTGCCGCCCACGTCCGCAAGGAGTATCTTCCTGCCCTTTACCGTGAACCCCTTCATGCCGTTCTTAGGGATGTCCCCCACCTTCGCGACGACCACGAACTCCACAGAGTCACCGATGAGTATATGATCGGCATCCTTAAATACGAATGCCGGCATCCGCAGTTCCGCCTATCAGCGCCGCTTGCAGAACGGGATGGTTGCGATATTCTGCATGTCCTCAGCATTGAGGGTCCTTCCCCTGCTGGCATCCCCAAGGAAGGTTTCATCAAAGTGACGGATATCTCCCTCGGAGGCGTTCTCGATGACCTGCGCGTAACAGAACCGCGTTCCGCCGTCGTGCGGCTTTTCGAAGAGCAGGTTGTCGTTAACCCTTATCGCGTGATCCGACGGCCTTTCGTCCACCTGGAAGAGCCTAAATTTGCCCCCATGGGCCTTTTTTAGCAGGATCAATTCATCCTTGCTACGCTCTTCAATCTTCGGGCCGAACACGACGTCCACAGAATAATCGTTCTCCAAGAACTTTCCGATCGCGGGGCTATTCGTGGGTCGGAAAATTCGCCCGTGACGAAAAGCGCCGTGCCGCAGTTCGGACCTTTCAGGATCCACTTCTCAAGGAGTCCCCTGGCATAATCGCCATTCACGGATCCGTCGGATATGATGTACTCTGTCCTCCTGTTGACTGCCAGACTCCCTAGGATCATACAACCACGCAATGAACTGCACCGCGAAGGCTTTTAATCCTAATTGCGGTGGAAGTTGCGGAATCCCCTGCGCTTCCTGAACCCGAACGCGGCCTCCGGCTTCTCCTCCCTGCCGCCGTAGCGCCCCCCTCCGCCCCCGCGGTTGCCGTAGCGCCCCCCTCCGCTCCTGTCCCTGAACCTCGGCCTTCCGTCGCGGTCCTCCCTGGGCTGGTGTAGAGGGAGCTGCAGGTTCTTGAACGGCTCCAGGTCAAGCTGCACCTGGTTCATCTTGATGTTTGCGTAGTCCTCTATGTCCCTTATCGAGCCCCTCTGCTCCGCGGTTGCTATGGTGAACGCCTTCCCCTCCTTGCCCATCCTGGCCGACCTCCCGACCCTGTGCACGTAGACGTTGGGCTCCTCCGGCGCCCCGAAGTTTATCACGTCGGTGACGTTGTCTATGTCGAGCCCCCTTGAAGCGACGTTTGTCGCGACGAGCAGCCCCGCGCCCTTCCTGAAGTGTCCCAGCGACCTCTCCCTGGCGGACTGCGTGAGCCCGCCGTGCAGCAGTATCGCCTCGTGGTTCTGGCTGAGGAGCACCCTGTGTATGGTGTTCGCCTCGTACTTGGTCCTGGCGAAGATTATCGCCTTCCTGGGCGCGTACTGCTTTATGTAGGCGAGCAGGGCGGCGTACCTCTGGCTGCCCGGGGCTATGACGTACAGGTGCCTGATCGTCTCGACGGTTATCTCCTCCTCCTCGCCGACGATCACCCTCTCCACCGGGCCGCTTGCGTAGCGCTCCGCCATCTTGACTATCTCCCTCGGCATCGTGGCCGAGAACATCATAAGCTGCTTGTCGAACGGCGTCTTGGACATCAGGTACTCGACGTCGCCTATGAAGCCCATGTCCAGCATCATGTCGGCCTCGTCGAGGACCAGGAACCTGACCCTGTCGAGCGCGAGCGCGCCCCTCTTGTACAGGTCCATCAGCCTCCCCGGCGTGCCCACGACTATGTTGGGGTTGGCCCGCAGCGCCTGGATCTGCATGTTTATCGAGGCTCCGCCGTATATCGTCACGGCCTCCGTGTGCAGCGGCGCGCCGACGCGGTGCGTGAAGGTCGAGACCTGGACCGCGAGCTCCCTCGTGGGGACTATGATGAGCGCATCAACGTCCCTCGACCTGTTGTCGATCCGCTGCAGTATCGGCACTATGAACGCCCCGGTCTTGCCCGGTGCCCGTCTTCGCCCTCACTATGAGGTTCTTGCCCTTCATGAGCTCCGGGATGCTCTTCTCCTGGACCTCCGTCGCGGTGACGAAGCCCATCCTCCTGAGGGATTCTATCAGTTCCGGCTTCAGGGGCATCTCTCTAAATTCCGCCAATCAAAACACCAAAATCAGGAAAATTAGTTCTTCACTATCATTTCCGCTAGTATTATGGAGACTATTGGAAGGTCATCATATATAGAGCTTTCCATATGCGGGGCTTTGTAGGTTTAATCTAATTCTGTCGGAATAATCTCCAAGTTGTCGGAATAATAGATTTTTAAGGTTTAATGCCTCAGTAGTCTCATGCTTGCTAACGACCATTCGCAAATGGAGTTGATAAAAGAGTACTTCAAGAAACATCCAAATCGCAATATACGACATCCAGAGATCGTCGATTGGGTTACTGCTGAATATCAAAAAAGGACGGGTAAGAAGTTCAGAGATCCTGACAGAGCTATAAGGCAGCTATATCAGGAAGGGTGGCTCATCAAAGTAGGAAAGGGCATCTATAAACGAATTCCCGGTTATAAGGGAGTTAATTCTACTGCTCCATTCCCGGAGAAGATAAAACGGGAAATCTTCAAGCGAGATAATTACAGATGCATTGTTTGTGGGAATGGAAAATGGAACGGCTATGAAATATGCGCTGACCATATTACGCCTCAATACAAGGGAGGGCAGAATACTTTAGAGAATGGTCAAACACTATGTAGTGAACACAACATATTGAAGGAAAGGTATGGAACTACGGACTTCCTTGTGAAGTATTCCGAGAAGATGATTGAAAGATCCAAGAAATACAAGGACACGAAAGTAGAACAAATGTTCAGAGAGATTTTGAAAATATTGAAGAAATACCTCTCATAGCTTCTTCTCGAAGATATGACCTTCTTTCGCTAATCTGTTTTTGGCTATTTTGCAATAAGACGAATCTATTTCTACTCCTATGCCTTTACGATTAGTAAGCGAGGCGGCGACCAAAGTCGATCCGCTGCCTAAGAAAGGATCTAAGATTACGTCGTCAACAAAACTGAATAATTTAATGCAACGCTTAGGAAGTTCAATAGGGAACGGCGCAGGGTGGCCTCCTGCTCTTTTCTTACTCTCTCCATTAAATGTCCAGAGCCCGTTAGTCCATGCCATAAAGTCTTCCTTGCTTATATCAGATATTTTTGTCCCGCTCGTTTTTTTCCAAGAATTCTTGTAGAGTATGACGATCAACTCTACAGGTGCGATAACATAGGGAGCGGAGGCACTCTTAAACGATCCCCATGCAGTTCTCCTCGATATGTTTCCTTCGTTCCACACTATTGTGGAATGATACTTAAAACCGAGTTTCTTGGCTATACAGGTCAGATCTGCTCCAACGCTTTGTTGCCCTTCCTTGTTCTTATCAAGAGGTATGTTAAGACAAAACCTCCCTTCATCGGTGAGCCAATCAAAGCATCTCTTCATCCACTTTGAACTGAATTCCAGATAGTCCTCGTATGAGACTTTGTCGTTATGGTTGTTGTATTTTATGTCCAAGTTATAAGGAGGCGAAGTGACTATTAGGTCAATGCTTTTCTCTTTGATGGCGTTAGTCGTAAGAACGTCATCATTAATTATCGTTAGATTTTGACTTTCTAAGAATGTCTTGCTCATATCATTCCCCTCGAAGGAAATTAGGCTCTATGCCCAACTCAAACATCTCCTGAATCAATACACTAATATTATGGCAAAGAACCTTTAAAAGAACCTCGTTGCGCTGCGCTGTTTCGTTCTTGCTTCTTATCAACTTGACTTCGCCACTTCTCTCGTAAACTGACGAAAACTATTTTTATGCCAAGGGCAGTATTCTCATTGATAAGATGAAGAACACAACTACGCCCTTGGGCGGTATAGCTATCATCGACAAGATAGAAAATGATTTCGGTCTGCTCTCCTCGGTCTTCGGAGGGATCATGAGTCCCGCATACGTCGGGCGGTTGAAACTGCTCCTCAACAACCGCCTGACTTTCGCGACGTCGATACACCAGGTAATTCCCACCTCCTCTGAAGACACCTGTGCGCTTCTCGGCGCAGAGGGCGCCTCGGAGAGGTCGCTGTACAGAACCGTCGAGAAAGTGGGGCTGCTCTCGGCGGCGATAGTAGAAAGGTATCAGAACTTCCTCAACACGAGGGATCTCGCAGACAAGGACCAGAACATAGACTGGTCGTCGATATATTTCGAGGGGAATAAGGCCGAGATGGGCGCACTGGGTTACTCCAGGGACCACCGCCCCGACAAGAAGCAGGTGACCTTCGGGATAGCGACGGGAATCAATGGAATCCCTACTGCACTGACGATTCAGAAGGGGAACGTCCTGGACAAGAAGCATTTTGTCGAGACGTACAACGTCGTCAAGAGGATACTGCAGAAGGATTCCCTATTGATATTCGACTGCGGCGCGAACACGAAAGGTAACAAGGAGATGATAGTCCATGACAGGTTCAACTACCTGACCCTGAAGCAGAAGAACGTCAAGAACTATAGGAAATATATCGCCATGTTCAAGTCCGCGGAGAAATCGACGATAAAAATCGGCGACAACACCTACTTTGCGGCAGTGGTGGAAGAGAACGGCGAATTCCAATACATCTACTTCTCGAAGACGCTTCTCGAGACGCAGATACGCAACAAGAACAGGAAGTTCGAAAGGCGAAAGAAGATGGGTAACAAACTCGCGAAGAAAGCGGGAAAACACAAGGCGGTGGAGACTTACCCCTGCGAGAGGGGATGGGTCGAACTCTACCCGGAACTCCAGACCGCACTGGGATGCGTCGAGAACCCCTACATAAACGGGATAGAGGGGTTCTTTATCCTCGAGAGCACGGTGAAAGCGAGTCCCGATGATATCCTGAGGATATACAAGCAAAGGGATGCCGCGGAGAAACTCGTGCGCAACATGAAGGAAGGGATCGAACTGAGGCCTGTCAGGCACTGGACGAAATATGCAATAATCGGCGCAATCCTGATCGCATTCCTCGCGGAATCCCTGATAAGTTTGACACTGCTTTCATGCAAGAATCCCCTCGTCAAGAACGTAAAGCTCCTCAAAAAATACCTGACGAATTTGACAGCGACCTTCGTTTACCCTCCCGGAAGGTTCAAATTCACGGTAGTGAGCAACATTTCTCCCCCGATTTCGGAGATTTTCGGCAGTTTCCTGCGCAGATATGGTACGAAAAACCTCAATCTGCGCTGGTAGGAACCGTTTTGGCGAATTGAGTTGGAGGCAACTGTCAGACACTTCGCGGCCTATTTGGCGAAGTCAAGTTATCAAATCCGTAAATTTGGACTTGACCATGAAGAACGTGGTTTCGACGTTAGAACGCAGATGGTAGTGCTGTAGGAAATCCTCTCGGTTGTAAGTAAAGGTATCTATTTAGCTCCCCTCTGAACCTCCACTAAATCGCCGCGGGCGAAAAGAATACTATTCCTTCAGTATTTGTATCCTCGGCGATCTTCTGACTGAGTATGTTACCATAGAGAAGGACATCTACGTTGCACTTTTGAAGAAAGTAGAAAAGGTTCAGGAACTTCAAAGGAACGTGGAAGAACTCAAGAACTCTGTAGTCGAACTCCAGAGACGTCTCTGGATATACGAGAATCCGAACATCCCTTCATCGAAGAGGATACTGAAAGAGAAGAAAGACGATGAGAACCGGCCAGAAGGAAAGAAAGGCGCACCCGAAGGCCATGTTGGTGCAACCAGAGATAAGCCAAAACCGAACCGTTTCATCGACCTCAAACCGAGAGTTTGTGCGGGGTGCAACAGCCGCAACATCGAGATGACTGGAAAGGAGAAGAAGATCATAGAGGACATCAGGATAGAGAAGGTCGTCACGGAATTCACCCAGTACAGATACCACTGCAACGACTGCGGCTGTGACCATGTAACGACGCATCCGGAACTTCCAAAGACGGGAATATTCGGGCCCACGATAACGGGTATCTGGGAAATGCTGCATTACAAAGGACACGTCCCCTTCGAGTGCCTTTCGCAGATAAGCGGGAACCTCTTCGGGGTGCCAATAACCCAGGGCGGCATGCACAACGCGATATACCGAACGGCGCAGATATTCGAACCGACCTTCGAGGAGATAAGACAGCAGATAAGGGAGTCAAATTACGTAAGGTCGGACGAGACGTCGTATCCCTTCAACGGCCGCAACTGGTGGCTGTGGAACCTGTCGAATCACGACACGTCCCTGGTCCTCTTGAGGGACAGCAGGGGAACAGGAGTATTGAGGGAAGTGTTCGATGGGGACTTCTCAGGTATATCCAATACCGACTGCTTTTCGGCATATGACTGTTTCGGTTCGGAATCATCGAAGTGCTGGTCGCACCTTCTCGGGTTCGCGGACAAAGCGGCCGAAGAGGATGCATACGGCAAGAGAATTCGTGAGATGCTGAAAGAGATGTTCGCATACATCAAACAGGTAAAGGAGGACCACCTCGAAGGCACTCCCGAAGTTATGGATCGCATCGATGAGATGAAGGACAGGATACGTAGGTTGCGCAAGAACAAACGCAGATCTAGGATAACAGAAAGATTGGTGAAGCGGTTGCAAAAATACATTGACTCGTGGTTCACCTGCCTGGTTTACGACTTCGTGGAACCGACCAACAACGCCTCTGAACGGGACATTCGCAAGAACGTAGTTGCACGGAACATATCTGGGCAGCACAGGAGCGTAGTTGGAACGCACTGCAGGGAGATAATGATGTCAACGATACTTACGAAGCAGAAGAACGATGTAAACGTTTTCGACTTCATACAGAGAGGCATAAGACAGTACAACTCAGCTCCCGTCGGGAGCTAAATAGATACAAGTAAAGTAGCTGTACATTCTGCGCCAGATTAGGTTTGCTCCCCACGAATTTCTCCTTGCATTGCTCCTAAAAGGTATGAAAGGAACTGCGCCTAAATCGTCGATATAGCTGAGATTATTTCTTGAGCTATATGCCTTGTCTCCTGTCATTTCCTCGATCTTAAATCCGTTGTCGTGTGTCTTCTTAGCGAGAGGAATGAATTGAGGAGAATCGTTTGCATTCCTGTTTCCTGCCAGAGAAACCTCGACGGCGGTAATTACGTTGGTCTTAACACCACAGCAGATATGAACCTTAATCTATTGGTGTTCCTGCTCCGTGCCGTGCTTCTCTCTGCAATAATCGCCGAACTTGGTAGTCCTAAATCCGCTTGAGTCTATGGCAAACTTGGTTTCCACACTTTTTAAGGGCAGAGAAGAAATAGTGATTAATTCGTTCAGGATCGCTGTTAGCTCCTCTTTCTCCATGTACTCTGATACCATGCTAAAGTGAGGCGTTCTTTCAATGTAGCCCAATTGCTTCGCAGCATTAGCATCTGACATGAATCTCCGCAGCGAGAAGGTAGTGAATACCTTTAAGCCAGAGGCAAAGACCATATCCCTGACAGGCAGTTTTGGTCTGCCCTTTCCTCTCGGCCTCGGATCCTCTGGTATCGTCTGGCATATGTCATGCAAGAGCTTCATAAACAGGTCTTTTTGCTGCGTTTGAGCCTTGTCGTATGCAGACCAGACTTGAGGATAAGTAATGCGCTTGATTTGTGTTGCCGAAATGTTCGCTTCCGATTCCTTTCTTGGCAAGTTCAATTTCACTGCTAAGATATGTTTGCATTTTATTCCCCGTTCCGTTTTCATCCCCTTACACCATTAACAATCATTAATGATTATTAATACCTCAAGGTTAATATACCTTTTCATTAATAACTATTAACGGATGTTAATGTGCCTAAGAAGTTAATACTTGATATTGATGAAGAAACCTGGAAAGAAGTTCTGAAATACAAAATAGACTGCGGTGCAAAAAACAATAATGAAGCAGTGATCAAGCTCATTAAAAAAGGTCTTAAGAACAGTAAATAGCCATTAACGATTATTAATAGCATAGCTTTTTATATTTAATGCCCCCATACTCAATCAGCTACCTGTACTTAAAACGGTCTGACGCCCTGGCCGGGATTCGAACCCGGATGGGATGCGTAGGAGCGCACCCCAGTTGGGCTAATCAGGCCACAACTTAGCTACCCGTACTTGGCCAGGGCGTATTATAGTATCAACCTCAATATTTATTAAACTTTGCATTTCACAGTGCGATTTTAGCTCTTTTTTATAATTTGATTAATTTATTTTTTAAATAAACTAATACGTATACTATTTGATTTAAAAAAGAGGATTTATTAAACTGTAATGCGCAATTACTATTTCTAAAAAAGATATTTATTCCATTGTGACATGGAAATCATATTTTGAAATTGCCAGGTATTTGAAATACCTTTAAATACTTTTAGGTACACTATTGTGTGTTGCTATGAACCCAGAAGATTTTGTTAAACCGTCTGGAACACTAACAACGTATTCTTCTATTAAAGGAAAGTATTGTGCATTTACTCCTGGTCTTTTGCCGATATCTTTACCTTTAGATATGGAATTGGCAGATTTGCTCGGCAAAGCAAATTTAGAATTGGGCAACCTTAACGGGATTCGAAGTAAAATATTATCGCCAGATCTACTTCTAAAACCCTATATGTACAAAGAAGCAGTTGCAAGTTCAAGAATTGAAGGTACCAAAAGTGAGTTGGATACTGCACTTTTTGCAGAAGCCAAAGGAAATGAAATACCAAAAGGTGATGAACAAGAAGTAAAAAATTATATCGAGGCAATGGATCAAGGCCTGCGCTTAGTAAAAACCCAAGATTTTAATTTGGAGCTAATCTTGGCGTTACATAAAACCTTATTGTCCAACGCGCGTGGAGCAAATAAAAGATCTGGTGAAATCAGGACGACTCAGAATTTTATTGGAACTACAAACTCAATGGTGGACGCAAGATACGTTCCTCCACCTGAGAATAGTATTATTCCTCTTTTAACAAACCTCTTCGAATATATTAACAATGATGCAGATGGAATACCTCCATTGATAAAAATAGGCATTGCTCATTATCAATTTGAAGCAATACATCCTTTTTTGGACGGTAATGGAAGAATTGGCCGACTACTGATAACAATATTTTTAATCAAAAAGAAGATTTTGGAATTGCCACTCCTTTACATAAGTGGCTATTTTGAAAAATATAAGGATAAATATGACGATTTGCTTTTGAAGGTAAGCAAAGAAAGTGATTATACTGACTGGCTCAAATTCTTCCTGAATGCAATAATAACTCAAAGCTTAGATGCAAAGGAACGCGAGGCAGAATTAATTGCTTATTTTAATGACCAACAAGATAAAATTAAAAATAAGAAAAACATAAAAAGTTTAAACATATTCGAAAGCATATTTGAAAACCCCTACATAACTATTACGAACGAAGCTAAAAGACTAAAAATAAACTATAACACGGCAAAATCCGCAATAGATGTTCTTGTAGAATTAGGCATCTTAGAAGAAATCACTGGTCAAAAAAAGAACAAGGTGTTTTTTGCTATGAAAATATTGGAAATTGTTAATGACTGAATTCGAATTATGGCGTATGATCACGCTTTGTCGGTTTAATCTTTGTTTTGTCGGCAAAATCCTATTAAACCTACAAAGCCCATATGCGAGGGCTTGTAGGAAAAATGGCATTTTGTCGGTTTATTCGGCAGTTTGTCAGAATAATCTGATAAAGGCTTTACTAAACCCGAAGTGTAACACCCGTTTAGAGCAAGCGCAAGAGAAAAGCATAAACCCCGTCAACTATCAGGCGTTAGACCCCGAGCTTCGCCTTACTTAATCCTCTAGTGAAGGTGAGTGGAACATCTACCTCTACAATTTCTTTAGTAAAAAAGGGAACGTTACCAAACATCCTATAGCCCACCCTGACTGCATCGCCTCGAGTCTCGAAAGTATCCACGACCTTCTTGCCTTTTATCAGGACATACTCCCCCCTAGCCACCCTCAGCAATTCCGCCTTGCGATCTCCGTATGTTTTCTGCTCCTCTTCCAAAACCATATGATGACCTGATAAATAGGTTTTCTTTCAATTATTTAAGGGTATAGGTATTTTTGTTGGAATGGCCTTTCTCTTGTCGGAAAAAGGCCATCAGGCCGACAAGAAGGGGATTATTCCGACAAGTGTTAAGTTGTTTAAAGCTGTGTCATTCCGATGCATTTTTCTTTATCTGGAGAAAATAAGAATCTCCTCCCTATCGTAATTTGATGCATATACCCCATTTCTACCAGATTCAACAAATCCATTCTAGCAGTTTGGTAAGTCGTGTTATAGCGTTCTTGCATTTCTTCTATCGATATACTTGTTTTTTCCGAGCGACATAGGCTTATGAGTATATCTGCTTGCCTATAATTCAATTTTTGATTATATTTCAAAGTTTGAACTAGTCTTTTGTTTTCCTCTTTTTTTCTTTCTATATATTTGTTGAATGCTTCAGCGGCAATTCTAATCTTGTCTAGATTAAACTTTACAAAATAAGTAAGATCATTGTGATCGCTTTCAGCGTACAGGTACGCAGTGGTATATTGAATTGGCGCATTCTTTATGGCTGAAGATACGGATATGTATTCCAAATAAGTATAGCCTTTTGAAAGAGCATACCAATAAAATAATGCTCTTGCCGTGCGACCATTGCCATCATAAAATGGGTGTACGTATCCAATCATAAAATGTAGAAATATCGCTTTTACTATCGGATGCAGGTAATACTCGGTGGGCTCAGCATTGATGAACGCGCACACGTTTTGTAGAAGAGGTTCTATATTTTTGTAATCAGGCGGATCATGTAATAATGCGCCTGTTTCTTTGTCTTTAACAACCACATCATTATCTGTTCTGAAATTACCCACATATTGCTTTTCTTCAAGAGTATCAGTAGTGATTATTTTTTGAATTTCTTTAATAAGTTCTAGTGTTAACGGCGTCTTTGCCTGAATTACTTCTTTTAAATATTTCATAATAGCATAATTATTCCATATCATCTGTTCGTCTTTGTTACGGGGTTTCCTATTTTCTCTCAACATCTTTTTAGCGACTTTTCTAGTAGTGGCTGCACCTTCTAGTTGACTTGAGGATATTGCTTCTTCCATTAGTGAACTAACCAAATATTTCTTTTTCAATTCTGGTGAAGGCAACTGATCATCCAGAAGATAGTCTATTTTACTTCCAATAGCCATATCGGTATTATGAAGCATTTCTTCAATTTTGAGTGTTTGCACATAGCGCAAAACCATGTCTTTCAAGTTTATGTATCTGGCGTTAGTTTGTCTGAAAAAGCTCGTATATGCCCATAAAATTTCTGCCTCATTTGGCCTATATCTGAGTCGGATTTCATCCCAATGGTAATAGGATGCGTTAATCCTACTCAAATTTTTTCCAAGTTCTTTCATAATTTCTTGATTCGCAGGCTCTGCTAGTATTCTCTTTACTTCTTCATCACTCGGTGGAATTCTTGGAAGTTTCATGTGCTCACTCTTAAGTACTAATTCAGTATTGATTAGTAATTGATGAACTACTGATATATAAAACTATCTACTAATTTAACATTGATTAGTACCTATTAGTATTTGAAATAAAAATAGTCTCTGCCATGCGAACCATCTGGCCTACCCCCTCCTCGTACTTGATCTTACTCGCAGTGCTTTGTCGGAAAAATACCACCAAACAGACAAGAAGGGGATTATTCCGACAAGTCAGATTCCGAGCTGTTTATCTAAAGGAGGATTTGAGAAGTAAGCCCTCACGTTGAAACTGTTAGTGCTAAGCTCTATCATCTCAAAATTTTCGCGTTCGATGAGCTTAAACTCTGGTCTGCGCAGGCATGCCGCTTTGAACGACCCATAATCCCTGACTGTAAAGTCTGCATCGCCACGTTCGGGTCTTGTTTGGTCTGGAGCACGTATTTTGAGTAGTTTTAATTCTCCAGACACCGTGCTAATCGTTTTGATTTGAAAAACTGGCCCGGTTGGCGTGTCATCGACCACGCGCCCCATCCCTTTAGCCACCTTGACTAATTCGCCATACTCGTTTTGTGTGCGGCAGAATACGGCCGAGTAATTGACCGGTGCGTTCTGTTCCTGCGTATACTTATCTTTCAGCCTTTTGGCCTGCCTGACAATATCTTTTACCAAGGCCTCCAATTCCTGGATCTTGTCCATATATTGATTTCCAGACAAAAGAGATATTAGGCCGACAGACTTTGGAATTCCTGCAAGACCCGTGTGCGAGTTTTGCCAGCAAAATTCTAAAGCCGCTTGCCTTATTGGCAAAATGTTCTGTGTAAAAGGTTTTTATATTCCAAAGGGGCAGGTGCATACAGGCGGAATCATGAATGATCTTTTGGAAGGCAAGGTGGTGCTGATAACGGGTTTCTCAAGGTACGATAACATCGGAGGAGTCGCCGCAAGGCTCGCCAAAGACTACGGGGCGTCCGTAATTCTTCATGGTAGAACAAAAAGTAAGGACTTAGAAAGTATTGCCAATAAACTAAACGGCAAGTTTGTTTTTTGCGATGTATCGGATAGGCAAGCGGTGAAGAAGGCGGTCGATGGAGTAGTCAGACAAACTGGGAGGATAGACGCCCTGATAAACTGCGCGGGCATTGTAAGCCCAAAACCATTTCTTGAGACAGACGATGAGAATTGGTTGGAGGCCTTCAAAATAAACCTGTTAGGGACTGTGCACTTCTGTCAGGCGGTGATTCCCTATATGCAAAAGGCCGATTACGGCAGAATTGTGAACGTTGCCTCAATCAGAGGGCACAGTGAGACCTCGAGCAACAGGGGCATGGCCTACTCGGTGTCAAAAGCGGGGGTCATAAATCTGACTGCGGCATTGGCGAAGGAATACGCGCCGAATATCTTGGTGAATGCGGTCTCTCCGGGTTTTACTGAGACCAGCATGGCGAAGACATGGAACGAAAAGGTATGGAAGCAGGCAAGGAGTTCTATTTTAGGCAGGACGGCGAAACCAAAGGAGATCGCTGAGGTCCTGTTGTTTCTTGCAAGCGAAAGGATGAGTTTCATTACCGGGCAGACCCTGATAGTTGACGGAGGATATACAATTTCAGGAAAATAAGGCAGAGGGTCACGCCTTCGGCGGCGCCGGGCTGACCATGCCCTTGAGGGCGTCCGCGAGGCCGATGCGCTTCTCCTTCTTGCGCTCCATCCTGGCGATCCTGCCCTTCCGCACGCCTATCCTCTTCCTTATGCTCCTTATCTCCCCCTTCTTGAATATGCGGCTTATGATGCTCGCCTCCCTGGCCTGCAGCTCGCGCGACAGGTCCTGGACCTTCGTGCTTTCCCTCACCGCGGCCGCGTTCCACGCCTCCGCGCTGCCGTAGATGCCGCTCAGCAGGCTGTCGAAGTGCCTCTTCGCGGACTGCGAGTCCCTCGCGACCGAGGTGACCCCGACCATTAGGAGGTTCGCGACCTCCTGCCCGTACTTCGTCTTGTAACCGGTCTGGAGCGCCTGCAGCATGCAGACGTACTGCCTGAGGTCCTCCTTCGGCATCGCCTGCGAGTGCGCGGCTATGTTCTTCATGCAGAGCGCCTCGTAGTCCATCGACATCTCGCTCCTCATGAACTCGGAGATCTTGTTCAGCAGCGCTATGCTCGCGTTGCCGTTCTTCGCGCTCATCTCCCAGTCGTTCCTCACCACGTTCTTGATTACGTTCGTGACCATCGAGGACGCGCCTCCCGGGGAGAAGGACTTCTTGACGGGGACATCCTTCTTGAAGACGGAGTTGCCTAAGCCGGCGGCTTTTATATTCAAGAGGTCACCTGAATGCGAACACTTCATCTCTAGAACAATCAAGTTTAAAAACCTGCCCCCGCGCGCCCCTCTGGCCCCTCCGCCACGGACGGATGCCTTCCCGGCGGGGAGGCGCGGCGCCCGAGGCGCGGAATTTATTAATGGTGCATCCAATTGATACTGAAATCGCGTTTGCGATTCGAGTGGTTCGATGCCGGTCAGCGAAGAGGTCCTGGTGCTAATAAGGAAGTACGCGATAAAGAACGCCGTCGACTACGGCAAGGCCGAGACGGGGAGCGTACTCGGCAAGGTCATAAAGGCCGCGCCCGGCGTCCCGGTGTCGGAACTGAAGGAGGAGGTGCAGGCGGCCGTGTCCATGGTCAACAAGATGCACAAGGCCGACCTCGAGAAGGAGTACGCGCCCCTCAGTGACGAGTTCGAGCGGAGGGCGAAGGCGGCCGCGGAGAGGGCGGCGAAGCACAACCTGACGATCGAGGGCGCGGAGGAGGGCAAGGTCGTGACCAGGTTCCCCCCGGAGCCCGGAGGCTACATCCACATAGGGAACCTGAAGCAGTGCATACTGAGCGAGGAGATGGCCAGGGAGTACGACGGCGCGATATACCTGTATTTCGACGATACGAACCCTGAGAAGTGCAGGCAGGAGTACGTCGATGCGATAAAGGCCGACCTCGAATGGATGGGGGTGAACTTCGGCAAGGAGTACTACGCCAGCGACTTCATCGACACCGTCTACGACAGCGGAAGAAGGCTGCTGCGCCAAGGAGATGCATACGTCTGCATGTGCAGCGAGAGCGAGGTCGAGAAGAACCGGGAGCTGAAGGCCAACTGCAGCCACAGGAAGCACACCCCCCAGGAGAACCTCTCGCTCTTCGAGGAGATGGTGGGCGGGAAGTATGACGAGGGCCAGGCGATCGTCCGGCTGACCGGCGACATGAAGGCCGACAATGCGACGTTCAGGGACCCGACGCTGTTCAGGATAAAGAAGGTCGCGCACTACCGGCATGGGAACAAGTACGCGGTGTGGCCGACGTACCACATCAACACCCTCGCGATCGACAATCTCAACGGAGTGACCGACGTGGTGCGGGGCAAGGAGTACGAGGTTTGGGACGAGGTGCACAGGAAGATAATCCTGGAGCTCGGGCTCACCGTCCCCAGGATGCACTACGAGGCCAGGCTCAACATAGAGGGCGCGAAGACCTCCAAGAGGCTCCTTCGCGAGCTGATAGCGAAGGGCGAGATCGGCGGATGGGACGACCCCCGCCTCGTCACCGTGGCCGCGCTGAGGCGGCGCGGCATAACGCCCGCCGCGATACGGAGCTTCGTGCTCAGGTTCGGCCTTAGCAAGACCGACGGCGTCGTCAAGATGGAGATGCTGCTGGCGGAGAACAAGAAGCTTATCGACCCGATCGCGAAGCACCTCTTCTTCGTGAAGGATCCCTTCAAGGTCATCGTGAAGGGCGAGAAGCCGCACGGCGTGAAGCTGCGCCTCCGCCCGACCGGCGATGCGGGTTTCAGGGAGTACAAGACGTGGGACGAATTCTACGTGCCGCGCGACGATGCGGACGCGGCGAACGTCGGCGACATGGTGAGGCTCAAGGACATGATCTGCGTCAGGATCTCCTCAAAGACCGAGAAGGAGATCGTGGCCGAGGTCGTAAAGGGGCAGGAGGGCAGGGTTGTCCAGTGGGTCTCGGGGAGGGACTACATCGAGTCCTCGGTGCTGGTGCCCGAGGAGCTCTTCGACGAGAAGGGCGGCGTCAGGAAGGGCAGCCTTAAGACGGTCAGGGGCTATGTCGAGGCTTACGCGGACAGGCTGGAGGCGCACGAGATAGTGCAGTTCGAGAGGTTCGGCTACTGCATACTGGACGACAAGGAGAGCTGCCGGTTCATCCTGATCTCGAAGTGAACGGACCCCGGGCGTCACGCGTTCTTCAGGGTCACGACGATCTGGCTGTTGAATATCGTCCCGTTGTTGGTCACCAGCGCGTACACCGACACGTTCACGCCGCTGCCCATGGCCCCCGAGAGCCTCACCTGCCGGGTGTAGTTCCTGAGGCCCGGCGGGATCGTTATCCTCACGGAGCCGGTGCCGTAGGTCACGTTCATGCTGCTCGGGAGCTGCACGGTCGCCTGCGTGGCTGAGAAGCTCGTGCAGGAGGCGTTCCGGCCCAGTCTCGCGGCCAGCGCGCCGTACGCCTCGGCGGCAGTGTAGTTGCCGAGCTCAAGCAGGACCTCGCTGTCCTCCGGCGAGTAGAAGTTGCTGATCGAGCCGTTCCTCTCCAGCGCGGACAGGAACGTGTTCAGCGAGGACGCGACTGCGCCCGCGTTGGCGCAGGACACGTTCGCGTCAAGGACCGTGCCGTACGACACTATGCTCGCGCTGGCCGAGCCGTGGACCTGGATGGTGCCAGGGATTGTGGTGGTGCTGGTCTTCGCGCCCGCGCCCCCTGAGTTCGCGCCGAACGCGGCGTAGGAGCTGAGGAATACGACCGCGATGAAGATCGCGGCCAGGAGTTCGGTTAACTTTTTCTTCTCCAACGCAATGACACCTTCTGGTTTATTATAATGTGCACAGAATAATAATAAACACTTTGATAAGGTGAGCTTTTGTCTTTTAACGACGGAGATTTTGTCAAGATAGAGTACAGCGCGTGGAGGCTTGCGGACGGGAAGATGATCTACACGACGAGCAGGAAGCTAGCCGAGGAGAACGACATCTACGACAAGGAGCGCCTGTACGTGCCGCAGCTGGTCATAATCGGCAAGGGGAGCGTGATCAAGGGCGTTGAGAACGCCGTGAGGACGATGGGCGCCAACGAGACGAGGAGCGTCGAGCTGGAGCCGAGGGACGCCTTCGGAGACAAGAACCCCGACCTCGTCAAGGTGATGCCGCTCAGCGACTTCAAGAAGAGGGACCTGAGCCCGTACCCGGGCATGCAGCTGGACATAGACAACATGGTCGCGGTGGTGAAGAGCGTCAACTCGGGGAGGGTGGTCGTCGACGCGAACCACCCGCTCGCCGGGGAGAAGCTGAAGTACGAGATAAGGCTCGTGGCGAAGCTCGACAAGGACGACGAGAAGGCCAGGGCGCTGGCCGAGGCGTTCACGCTCGCGCCGGACTCTGTCGCGATCAGCGGCGGTCAGATGAACGTGAAGTTCGGCGACAAGGTCGTGAAGAACTCGCGGTTCATGGTCAACAAGTCAGACTTCGTAAACGCCACTCTGCAGTACATGCCTCACATAGAAAGGGTCGTGGTTGAGGAGGACTACGTGAAGCCGAAGGAAGGGAAGAAGGAGGCCGGGACGGAGAGCGAGGAGGAGCAGTAACTTTTTCTCAGGGCGGCTGCACGAAGCCACAGGCCGGCTTCTTTCCCACTGTCCACTTCCGAAACAGTAGTAATTGACTGCGATTACCTTGTTTTGATGGCAAACAAAAGTGTACAAGCCATGTTCAGGGGTTGGACGTTTGTCGATTAAACACGATTTCGGAGCCAATTTATTTATACCCTGAAAAGAAGAAATATCTGTGAGAATATGGTTGGAAAAGGCGACGGATCTTCGGGTGTGTGTTCTAAGAACGCTATTGTTGATGCATCAGCTCCTGTTCAGAAAACTGTAGAGACCGGCGTTTTTCGAGCAGCATTTCAATCGCACGAAAAGTTTCTCTCAAGCCATGGTGCCAGACTCACCATAGAGAAGGTCAGCGGCGCCAAGAGCGAAGAGTGCAAAGCCCTGAGAGTGGGCGATTACGGAATAAAATTCACTCTGAGCGAAACATACAATAATTCCTTCAGTTCTGCTGGCTCCGCGGTGATAATACTGAGTTATGGTTATGATCTATTCGTTGAACATGCATACCTGACGATGGACTTTGTTGAGCACGACTCCCACGGGCATCCCGTGGAGCAAGTGTCCGGCAGGGTCGGGACGTTAGGAAGAGACGAGCTCACCAAAAAGGAACAAAAAGAGCTACTGGATGCATATAACAAAATCGGCAATAATCCCGCCGATACGATGGCTTCATTCGCGAAGGTCCAGAAAATAGTGATGATGCACGAATCGCAGAGGGTTCGTCATGGATTCGAAGGTGTCTTACGAACTCCTCTTACTGACGTCGAGCGAAACATGAAAACTCAGATGGTGCTTTCTCTAGCTGGTCTGGGCAGTCAGATAGTGGCCAACGGCTGCTCTGATGACTTCTTTAAGGATGAGCTTCGTTGATCAATAGATCGGGCAGTGCAACAGAGGCATCGCGTACGAAGTTATGCTATCTTTAGTATCGTTTGCCGCAGGCCGACCTCAGTCGTTTATGTGCAGCGCGTAGGAGCCGTTGACCCTGAAGCTCAGCTTCTTGGCCACCTCCGACTTCTCAGCGTTGAGCAGCACCACGTATCCCGTCCACTTGGGCGTCAGGTTCTTCTGCCCGCAGAGCGGGCAGGTGTCCCCCTGCGATATTATCAGTTTGCAGTTCTTGCACGCCTTCTCAACCATGCGATCAACCCTTCTTCCTCCTCTTCTCCTTTATGCCCTTGAGCTTGTCCTCCTTTATCCACTCCGGCTTCCCGAAGCCCTCCGCCCTCATGGTCAGCGCTATCTTGATGTCCTGTATGGTGTTCCTTATGCTCACCGTGGAGACCTTCGCGTAGACGGTGTCCCCCTTCTTCACCGTCCTCTTGGTGTTCTTCGAGACGAAGACGCCCGCCTTCCTGTCGAATGTTATGAAGTCGCTCGTTATCTGCGACAGGTGCACGAGCCCGTCTATCGGGCCCAGCCTCACGAAGAGCCCGAAGTCCGCGAGCTCCGAGACCTCTCCCCGCACGACCTCGTCGACCGCGAGGCTGAACGCCAGGACGTCGAATGTGACGTCGTGGTGTATGTTCGGGTCCGCGGGCAGTATGTAGCCGTCGCTGATGTCCCTGACGTTGAACACCACGAGGATTATGCCCATGTCCTTGTCCAGGGTCCTCTCGTACTTGGCCCTCAGCATGTCGGTGGTCGCCTTCTCGACGTCCTCGCCGATGTACTTCGGGGGCACCCTGACCGAATCGGTTACAGTGTATAGGTAATACAAAAGCTCACCGTTGTTGCATCATGAATAGGAGTCGAACATATTTAAGACTACCTCAGCACCCCGTTCTCGGAGACGCTGAGGGCCCGCTTGCCCTTCTCCCTCAGCGCCCTCTTGAGCCTCATGTCGTTCGTGCAGACGTACACGTCCCCGGCCGCGCCGGCGTCGAGGATCCAGTCGTCCGCCCTGCGGTCGTCGTCCTCCACCTCGACGACGTACCTGCCCATCATCCCCAGCGCCACCCTCGCGGACCTGCCCTCCTTCGTCCTGCCCGAGGCGATGCCCTTCAGCTCCCTCATGACCCCGGTGGACACCACTATGCGCGCCCGGAGCTGGTCCTCGGCCGCCTCGAAGATGTTCGCCTTCATGGAGAACGCGAAGACTATGGAGCTCGTGTCTAGTATCACCCTGCGCATGCGGATCGGTCCCCTTGGTTATTAACAATAACAATAACAATATATTTCCTACGCCCGCATAAACATCATGCGAAAAAATTCCGCCTCAGAGAAATCCGTTGAGGACGAATTCTTCGACTCGCTTCCCGAGAACTACGAGGTGGGCAGGACAAAGTACGTCGTGATAACTGGCAGCGTCATGTCGGGCGTCGGGAAGGGCACCTTCTCCAGCAGCCTCGGGACGCTTCTCGCGTGCCACGGCTTCAACGTCTCTCCGATGAAGTTCGACGGCTACCTCAACTACGACGCGGGCACGCTCAACCCCTACCGGCACGGGGAGGTCTTCGTGCTCGAGGACGGCACGGAGTGCGACCTGGACCTGGGGAGCTACGAGAGGAACCTCAACAAGAACCTGACCAGGGACAACTACCTGACCTCGGGGAAGATATTCAAGACCGTGATAGACAAGGAGAGGGGCGGGCAGTACCTCGGCAGGGACGTCCAGTTCATACCCCACGTGACCGGCGAGATAAAGCGGTTCGTGAGGACCCTCGCCATGAACTCGTCGGCGGAGATCGTGACCATAGAGGTCGGCGGCACCGTCGGGGACCTCGAGAACTCCTACTTCATAGAGGCGATGCGAGAGCTCAGGCAGGAGGAGGGGCGCTCCAACGTCTGCTCCATAAACGTAACATACGTGCTCCAGCCCGGCCACCTCGGCGAGTTCAAGAGCAAGCCCGCGCAGCTGGGCATGAGGAACCTCATGGAGCTCGGCCTGAGCCCCGACATAGTCATCTGCAGGTCCGAGAACAGGGTAAGCAGGAGCATCATCGAGAAGGTGAGCATGTCCTCGGACGTGGAGCCCGAGAGGATCTACAACCTCTGGGACTCCGGCAGCGTCTACGACATCCCGCTCTCCCTGAAGGACATGAAGATGGACGAGGAGATATTCAAAGTGTTGAACCTTGTGCCCGACGGCGGGCGGGAGCAGTACTTCGCCAGATGGCGCGAGTTCACGGACAGCATCAGGTCCGCGAAGGGCGAGGTGCGGATAGGCGTGGTGGGCAAGTACACGTACGTGCACGACTCTTACCTCAGCATAATCAAGGCGCTGGAGCACGCGGGGCCTCGGCTCGGCACGGCCGCGAAGATCAAGTGGATAGAGTCTACGGACATAGAGGACGGCAAGATAACGGCCGAGGACGCCCTCAGCGACGTCAACGGCCTCATAATACCCGGAGGCTTTGGAAAGAGGGGGATAGACGGCAAGATCGCCGCGATAAGGTACGCGAGGGAGAAGGGCATCCCCTTCCTCGGCCTGTGCCTAGGCATGCAGCTGGCGGTGGTGGAGTTCGCCAGGGATGTGTGCGGCATGAAGGACGCGAACTCCACGGAGTTCGACAAGGCCACCGCGAATCCCGTCATAGACATAATCCCGGAGCAGGCGGAGATCATAGGACAGGAGAAATACGGGGGAACGATGAGGCTCGGCGCCTACCCCGCGCTTCTGCGCAGGGGCACGCTCGTGGAGAGGCTCTACGGTAAGGAGAGGGTCTCGGAGAGGCACAGGCACAGGTACGAGGTCAACCCCGGCTACATAGCGGCCCTCGAGGGCAAGGGCCTGGTCTTCTCGGGCAGGTCACCGGACGGCAGGCTCATGGAGTTCGTGGAGCTCGGAGGCCACCCGTTCTTCGTGGCGACGCAGGCGCACCCGGAGCTGAAGTCGCGCCCGCTGGACCCGGCCCCGCTGTTCCTGGGCCTGGTTAAGGCCGCAACAGAGAACCGTGACTCGCGCGCGGGCAAATGAGAGATATCTGGGCCGGTTGATTCAAAATGGGACTTGACATCTACGCGGAGGAGCTCATACACAACTACGAGCACCCGAGCAACAAGCGGCCGATGCCCGGCGCCACGGTCAGCGTGGGCGAGGAGAACATATCGTGCGGCGACGAGATCACGGTCCACCTCAAGATAGCGAAGGGCAGGCTCTCAGACGTCTCCTTCGAGGGCTCCGGGTGCGTGATATCCATGGGCACGGCGAGCATGCTCACCGAGCACCTGAAGGGGAAGAGCCTGCGGGAGGTCGAGAAGATGACGAGGGAGGACCTCCTCAAGCTCATAAACATCGAGCCGGGCCCGGTGAGGATCCACTGCGCGACCCTCTCGCTCAGGGCGATAAAGAGGGCGGTCCTTATGCACGAGAAGAAGCCTCTCGACGCCGCGACCAGGGAGTTATAATGACCGAGGCCGAGGATAGGGCGGAGAAGGTCGACGTAGTAGACAGGAATGACCGAGTGATAGGAAAGTCTACGCACTACGACCTGTACGTGCGAATGCTAAGGCACAGGATTGTGCATGTATTTGTCTTAGATGGCGCAGGCAGGATATACTTGCAAAAAAGGTCAAAGGTAATGAAGTATTGCCCCGGTTGCTGGGTAACCTCCGCCGGTGGTCACGTGAGTTCTGGAGAGACTTACGAGGAGGCAGCGAAGAGGGAGATGAGAGAGGAGTTGGGTCTCAAGACCAAACTTTTCCAGATCGGAAAGAAATTCGAATGCACTATAGACGGTCCGGACAAATTCATTAAAATCTTCGTTACATTTGCCTCGTCTATCCCCAAGATTGATAAGAGGGAGGTTTCCGGAGGCAAGTTTTTTACAATGAAGCAGGCTGAAAAGTTGATGAACACAGATAAAAATATCCATCCGCAACTGTCTCCTTGTTTCAAGATTCTGAAAAAGAACACAAGACGGATAACAAAGATCAGGGCGAATCGGTCGGCACTTCCTTGATTGCAGACCGCGACTTATCCTTCGAGGACCACGTCCATGCGCCTCCTGTGCGTGCCCTTGTTCTCGTAGGCGTTGAATAGGATCCTGCCGATCTCAGTGGTGTTCGCCACGTGGACCCCGCCGTCCATCTGCACGTCCAGGCCCTCTATCTCGATGAGCCTGATGCTGTCCATGCGCATTATCATCAGCCTGCCGGGCTCGGTCCTGGCGAGGTTCGGCATCTTCAGGGCCTCCGCCCTGCTTATCTCCCTCGCGATCACCCTGTGCCCCTCCCGCGCGACCGCGTTCGTCTCGTCGATTATCCTCTGCGCCAGCTCCCTGTTGAGCTCCGGGAAGTCGAGGTCCATCCTCGCCCTGTCCACGAATATCTGGCCTCCGGTTATGCGGCAGCCCGGGTGGTTGCGCTCCACCACGGCGTCGAGCAGGTGAAGGGCGGTGTGGTACCGCATCACGTGGTATCTCCTGTCCCAGTCTATGACGCCGTGCGCGGTGTCGCCGGCGCGTGCGCCGGCCTCCGAATCGACAATGTGGATTATCTCCCCGCCCTCCTTCTTCACGTCCACGACCCGGAGCTCTTTTCCGTTAACGACAAGCCTTCCCGTGTCGTTCGGCGCGCCCCCGCTCGTGGGATAGAACGCGGTCTCGCTCAGGACTATCTTGTTGCCCTCAACTCGCTCTACATTGGAATCGAACTCCTTCAGGTACGCGTCCTGCCAGTACAGTTGTAAAGTCATGGTATGCCCTTATAATATTTGATTCTAATAGGCTTATCAAAGTTAAGGTTATTGCTTGCCGTTTAATTCAAATGTGGCGATGGCAGAACTTGTTGGCATCTTATTAGGAGATGGGTCCTTCTATGTTGCAAAGAATAATCATGAGACAGACATTGCTCTTGACACGAAAGAAATGAACTATAAAAATTATGTAAAAGATTTGCTTAAAACTAATACCGGTGCGTATGTATGGGAAAAAAGGGTCAGACACGTAAATTGCGTTCACCTACGCATATCGAGTAAGAAACATACTATGGCACTGTTAAGAATTTCACTCGGAAAACCAGGGAATAAGATAAAGAATAAGGTTACAATTCCTCGGTGGATCTGGAATAATAATTCATTTCTTAAATCGTGCGTACGAGGACTAATGGATACTGATGGGTCTATTTCAAGACTAGAGCCTCAATGGCCGAATCTATTTCAGCTATCTTTTAAAAATAACAATAAAAGATTATTAGATGATGTAAGAAAGGCATTTATAAAATTGAATTTTCATCCCTCCCGAATCTTTGGAAATAGGTTAGTAATAACGCGGCAGAAAGAAATAGAAAGATATTTTGAGACGGTGGGTTCTAAGAATGATACGCACCTTAAGAAGTATGATCTCTTCTTAAAGATCAATGGTAAATGTAGCCCCGTGGTGTAGTGGCCAAGCACAGCGGGCTTTGGACCCGCGGACACCGGTTCGACTCCGGTCGGGGCTATCAAACAGATGGGAGGTTTGCATGATCGAGTGGTACTACTTCGCACTGATGTCGTCGATACTGCTGGGCATGTTCACGATACTGGAGAAGTTCTCGCTAAAGCGGGAGCACGCGACCGCGTTCACGTCCGCCTTCAGCTTCATAGCCGCCATAATCTCGCTGCCCCTCCTCCTCCTGGCCCAGAACTTCAGCTTCACCTGGTTCCAGCTGGCGCTCGTCTTCTCGAACGGGGTGCTGATAGCACTGACGTACCTGCTCGCCGCGAGGGTCTACAGGCACGGCAGCGTCTCCGTGGCCTCGGCCGCGTTCAGCTCTCTGCCCTCGGTCTTCGTGGTGTTGCTTGCGCTCCCGCTGCTCGGGGAGACGCTCACGCTGACGCAGTACGTGAGCATAGCGGTCATAACGGTAGTGATATACTCGCTCCTCTTCGAGCGGGGCAAGATGAAGGCCTTCGAGAGCAACAAGTACATAACCATGATCGTGGTGCGGTCGTTCCTTGTCGCGGCGCAGGCCATACTCACGAAGTACATCCTCCTGATGGGCGTCGACGTCTACGCGTTCTTCGTGCTCTCCGAGCTGTTCGTCGCGTTCGACTTCGCGGTGTTCATATCCTTCAAGTACGGCGGGGTGAAGGAGATAGTCAGCACGGTAAGGTCGTACGCGCTGCCGATAGCGCTCATGGCCGCGCTGACTCTCGGCTACGGCCTGACCTACTACCTCTCGCTGATGGGCGCGGACGTCAGCCTCGTGACGCCCGTCAGGAACACAGTGTACGTCGCCATGACGGTGCTCGCCGGCGGGCTGCTGTTCAGGGAGGACGAGATCGAGAAGAAGCTTGCGCTCAGCGCGGTCCTCCTGCTGTTCACCTACCTGCTCATAGTGGGATAGCGCGCGGTTTATATGGCTTGACCGCCTAATGGAATCGTGATGACACGAGGTATTCCTGATTAGTGATGAGAAGAATACTGTCTGATTGATGGCCAATACGATTTAGCGAAGTTGGCCGTGCACCCTGCTTTCTTTCCGCAGAGGGCAACATTTTAAAATGCCAGAAGCATATGGGTAGTGGAAATGCGCGGAGCAAAGCAGCAAGAAAATGCGGATGACTACCATGGCCGATAAGAACCCAGGAAAACCGGAAGGAAAGGGCACCAAGGTCACTTTTCACATAAGCAAGGAAGAAAATTTCCCGGAGTGGTACGAGGAGATAGTGAAAACCGCGGAGCTGTGCGATAACCGTTATCCCCTGAAGGGCATGGTCGCATGGATGCCATACGGCTATCAGACGCTGAAACTGCTGATGCGCAACGTGGAGCTCTTCCTCGACGAGTCCGGCCACGAGGAGGTATCCATGCCTTCGCTGGTCCCCGAATCGGTCTTCAAGAAGGAGCGCGATTTCCTGAAAGGCTTTACCGGAGAGGCGTACGTGATAACGCAGGTGAGCAATACCCCCTTGGAAGAGAAGCTTTACGTCAGGCCCACTTCGGAGACGGTGATTTACGAGGTGGTGAGACTGTGGATAAACTCCATCTCCGACCTCCCTATGAAATTGTACCAGACCGTGAATATCTTCAGGCACGAGACCAAGCAGACCAAGCCCATGCTCAGGGTAAGGGAAGTCATAAGATTCAACGAGGCGCACACCTTCCACGCTACGGCCGAGGATGCCGATAGGCAGATAAAAGAGGCCAGGGCGCTGTACGAGAGGATCTTTGACGCACTGCTGCTGCCGTACCTGGAACTTAGGACTCCGTCGTGGGACACGTTCCCCGGAGCAAAATACAACTACGATTTCATGACGGTCATGCCGGACGGCAAGGGCCTTGAGCTGGGGTCGGTGATACACCTGGGGGACAAATTCGCGAGAGTGTACGGCCTGATGTACCAGGACGACAGCGGAAGCAAGTACGTACAGCAGACCACCTACGGCGTGAGCGAAAGGCTGTTGGGCGCGGTGCTGGCCCTACACGGGGATGACAAGGGGCTCGTACTCCCCCTGACCATCGCGCCCGTACAGGTCATCGTAGTGCCGATACTCCAGAAGGGGAACGAGCGGGCGGTACTGGCGGAGACGGAGAAGCTCGTGGCGAGGCTCAAGAAGGCGGGCCACAGGGCGGCCGCGGATTTCCGAAATAAGGGCGTCGGGGACAAGTTCTATCACTGGGAAGCGCGCGGCGTGCCATTGAGGGTGGAGCTGGGCCTTAACGAGATAAAGGCGAAAGAGCTCGTGCTTTTCAGAAGGGACACCGGAGCCAAGATGAAGATACCTGAAAAGGAACTGGAACTCCACATATCCAGACTTTCCGAGAGCATTACGGAGAATCTGATGAAGAGGGCGCAGGCCTCCTTCAAGGGCAAGCTGCACAGGTTCTCCAGTCTAAAGGAAGCAAAGACGTACGCGAAGAGCGCAGACAGGCTTGGGATGTTCGCGGTTCCATGGTGCGGGGACGAGGCGTGCGGCAAGAATCTGGAATCCGAGCTCGGCACTCCAATAATCGGCTACGATGACGAGCACGGATCCGATAAACCTTGCGCAATGTGCGGAAAGGCAGGCAAGCACGAACTGTTCTTCGGAAGGACCTACTGAGGCGGTACCTTCTGGTTCGTTGCGGCGCAGTCGGGGCGCCGGCTTTCGGCACGCCCTAGAACCTTATCCCCATCCTCCTGAGCCTTTTCTCAAGATCACCGCTATCCCTGAACAGTATGCCTCTCAGCCCGGCGCGCCTCGCGCCCGCGACGTTGTCCTCCTGGTTGTCTATGAACACGGCCTCGCCCGCCTTCACCTTCATCTTGGCAAGGACGTACCGGAATACCGCCTTGGCCGGCTTCCTCATGTGGATGTAGCACGACGCGAACTCGTGGTCGAACAGCCCGGAGTAGGGCTTCATCAGCCTGAGCGTGTGAGAGTAGCGCGAGAGGTCCACGTTGGACAGGTAGGCGGTCTTGTAGTTCTTCGCGAGCCTCCTCACGTCGCCGATGACCCTCCTGTTCACCTTTCCGGCCCTCCTGTAGCTCTCGTACCAGAGCACCTGCTTCTCCTCTATTCCGAGCTTGCGGGCGACTATCCTGTCGAAGTCCCTCTGGCATATCTCGTCCTTGTCCAGCCAGCCCCAGAGCCGCCCCTCGATCACCCTCTTTATCCTCTTGACGCTGGCACCGCTGACCCCAGACAGGTACGGATAGTAGTCGTCGTCGTTGGAGAAGTCCACGATGACCCCGCCCACGTCGAATATTATTGCCTTTATCATCCTCACTACCGAGCGAATACAATTAAAGACACGGCAATAAATATATATCGTACAAACCCAAGCGGATTGTCCATCTGACCGATTGTGAGCGCATGAGGCTATTGTCGCTGAACGTGTGGGAGGGAAGGGTGAAGGAGAAACTCATTCCTTTCGTTGCGAATTCCGCAAAGGATACCGACCTCTTCTGTTTTCAGGAAATTCTCGATATCGATAATTCCAATGATCCTGAGTGGAGAAGAATAGCCAAGTTCAGCGACTCCTTCGCCAAAGGGACTGTCGCGGACGAAAGGATCTTCGGTGCCTTGAAGAGCGTCCTCGGAGGATTCAGCCCGTTCATTACGGCGCCGTACGCCGATGGAGTCTCACGTCTGGCCACATTCATCTCGGGCAGCGTAAGAGTAGTTCGCAATGAGGTTCACCCCCTGCAAGTAGAGCAAAGGCAAAGGGCAAAGGGGGCGGACATCTGGTCCAAGCCTGTCCTGCAATACACGCAGGTTGCCAAAGGAGGAAAACGGTACAACATACTGAACTTTCACGGCCTCTGGGTCTACAAAAAGTGGCACTCGGACACCCCGAAGCGCATTGAACAATCCCGTGCGATCATAGAGTTCATCGGCGGGCTGAAGGGCAGGACGGTGCTCTGCGGAGATTTCAACCTGAAGCCGGACACGGAGAGCCTGCGCATGCTGGAGAAGTCCGGCCTGAGGAACCTCGTGAAGGAGTTAGGGATCAGGTCCACGCGCCCCAAGGCGTTCTGGTCCGCCCGCGACCAGTTTGCCGATTATGTCCTGGTCTCGGACGATGTCAAGGTCGGCGCCTTCGGAACCACTGACGTGGCGGTGTCCGACCACCTTCCCCTGTATCTGGATTTCAGATAGCCGGCGCGGCAGGGAAGGCGGAGCAAGACAAGAAATATATATTGCACAATGCAAGATTAAGAGCAGGGGTTGTGGCGTAACCTGGCAGCGCGGCAGGCTCCAGATGTTCAAGATGGATTGAGCCAAAAGCGATGATTAGGATTTGGAGCGATGACAAGTGAATAATCGCAAGAAGTTACCTGCATGTCTGGGTTCAAATCCCAGCAACCCCAAACTTCTGTTTTGCCTTTTCGAGGTACTTCTTAATCGTTGACATCTTTATCACGGTTAATGCAGATACGAACATGATTGAACCTATACATTCAAATAAGGTAGTGGTGGTCAGCGTCACTATTGTCGTGAAAAGAATCCAGAAGGCGGCGAAACTAAAAAGCGCACTTACAATAGCAAAATACAGCTTATGATGCCCAATAATCGTCCCATCGTCCTTCTTTCCCTTTTTAAATAACAATACGAGCAGGGCAAGGCTCACTACTATGCTAACCAACGCGCTTGAGAATTTGCTAGCATTATCTGGCGGCAGTTGAATAGCAAGGTTGGAAGTTCGGGCAGCTTGGGAAATTGTGAAATTGCTCATGTAATAGTTCAGTTGCCAATTAACTTGGCTGACGAGAGAGGTCATAGCGAGGACGGCCATTATTCCCGTAACACCGAGCAAGGTGTTGTATAATGCCGCGTCAAATCCTTTTATGTTCTCTTTAGCCATAAAATCATTTCTTTTTAGTCAAAGTCCTTTCGCGCGACTTTTTCTTAATTGATAATATGATTACGGGTTTTGCCAATATCAAGAAAATAAGAAATGTGATAACTGCCAGATAAGCAATTGACAGTATGCTTGCAATAGTCACATTTGATGCAATTAACGTGCTTATGCCTATTGTTAATGCTATATTACCTGAAAATAATACGGCGGTCAGTCCAGCAATAAGCAGGAAGGAATTCCTATTTCGATATAAGCCGAAATCGACAATAAAATAGTATGCTATGGCCATAACGATGAACATTACGAAAAAGAAATTTGAAGAATATACTTCGGTGGACATTTTATTTAGAATGACTATCAAAAGTGTTGAAATCAACAATAGCATTTCAAGAAAACGTATCTCATTCTTGAAAAGCTTGATGCCAGAAGATTCGGTTAGCATATTTGTAGTTCTTTTTGTTTTTTTGTTAGCCATACTCTCCATCTTTGAAATTAATTGTTATTTGAGTTACAGAACGAAAAGGTTATCTCATTTCCTTGAAAATTCTCACACATATTGAAAGACCCTCTGATAAATATGGAAAGTATCTCAGGATTACTACATCCGAATGTGCTATTTATCCATACGGGATATGCTTTCATAAGAACCATACTTGTTACGTTAGGGACATAAATTTCTAAGGTTGTGTTACAGTTACTTGCATCAGTGGAGATTACCTTAAATGTGGGTTTTATGTATTTGCTAAACGTCAGATTTATCTGTCTCATTTCTCCGCCGGCAATGTTATGCGTTTCTACATAGACGCTGTTTGTTTTATTATATTCGATATTCACATCAGCAGAACTTTTAGCCGCGATTACGACACTTGGGTCGGGTGAATTGATATAGAAAGTAAAAGTGGATGCCTCTGTTTTATTTGGATTTACTATCCATAACGTATCGTTCAGTGGATGTTGATTATTTGTTTGTAAAATCAAAGCAATATAGGGCTTAGGTTGTGTGAGGATAGGTAATAAGTAGAGCACAACGGCCACGACTATTGCGACGATGGCTACAGCGGTTCCAATCTTAGCCCACTTTACCGCTTCTTTGCTCCAATTAGCGCTCATTTTACCAACACCCCTCAAAAGCAATACTGAGTATATGGATAAAGTGAATGATATAAGACTTAGCGTAAGAGGAATGTTCATCAGACCAACCTCTCTTTAACTTAACCTCGCCACTTCTCTCGTGAACTGACGAAAACTATTTTTATGCCAAGGGCGGTATTTTCATCGATTAACATGAAAAATACAACGACGCCCTTGGGCGGTATAGCTATCATCGACAAAGTAGAAAATGATTTCGGTCTGATCTCCTCGGTTTTCGGAGGGATCATGAGTCCCGCATACGTCGGGCGGTTGAAATTGCTCCTAAACAACCGCCTGACTTTCGCGACGTCTATACACCAGGTAATTCCCACCTCCTCTGAAGACACCTGTGCGCTTCTCGGCGCGGAGTACGTCTCGGAGAGATCGCTGTACAGAACCGTCGAGAAGGTCGGGTTGCTTGCGCCAGCAATAATCGAAAAGTACCAGGATTTCCTCAATGCGAGGAACCTTGCCGACAAGGACCAGAACATCGACTGGTCGTCGATATACTTCGAGGGGAAGAAGGCAGAGATGGGCGCATTGGGCTATTCCAGGGACCACCGCCCTGACAAGAGACAGGTGACCTTCGGGATAGCGACGGGGATAAACGGTATTCCCACCGCGCTGACGATACAGAAGGGCAACGTGTTGGACAAGAAGCACTTTACCGAGACGTACAACGTCGTCAAGAGGATACTGCAGAAGGGTTCCCTGCTGATATTCGACTGCGGCGCGAACACGAAGGAGAACAAGGCGCGGATTGTCTTCGACGGGTTCAACTACCTGACGCTGAAGCAGAAGAACGTCAAAAACTATCGCAGATACATCGCCCTGTTCAAGTCCGCGGAGAAATCGACGATAAACATCGGAGGCAATACCTACCTTGCTGTGAAGGTGAAGGAGGGTGGCGAATTCCAATACATCTACTTCTCAAGGACGCTTCTCGAGACGCAGATACGCAACAAGAACAGGAAGTTCGAAAGGCGAAAGGAGAAGGGTAACAAACTCGCGAAGAAAGCGGGAAAGCGCAAGGCGGTGGAGACTTACCCCTGTGAGAAGGGATGGGTCGAACTTTATCCCGAACTCCAGATTGCACTGGGATGCGTCGAGAACCCCTACATAAACGGGATAGAGGGGTTCTTCATCCTAGAGAGCACCGTCGACGCGACTCCCGAAGAGATACTGCGGATATACAAGCAGAGGGACGCCGCGGAGAAACTCGTGCGCAATATGAAGGAGGGGATCGAACTCAGGCCGGTCAGGCACTGGACTAAATACGCGATAATCGGCGCGATCCTCATCGCCTTCCTCGCGGAAGCCATGGTCAGTTTGACACTGCTTCCGTGCAAGAATCCCCTCGTCAAGAACGTGAAGCTCCTCAAAAAATACCTGACGAATTTGACAGTGACCTTCGTTTACCCTCCAGGACGGTTCAAATTCGCAGTGGTGAGCAACATTTCGCCCCCGATTTCGGAGATTTTCGGAGGTTTCCTGCGCAAATACGGTACGAAAAACCTAAACCTGCGCTGGTAGAAATTGTTTTGGCAAATTGGGTTGGAGACAACTGTCAGATACTTCGCGGCCTATTTGGCGAAGTCAAGCTTTAACAATCGAATTCTTAGAAAACGCCCGCTCCGTAGCGTTGAAAACTTCCTCTCTTGAAGTGTGAACGTAGGCCTGCGTTGAAGAAACGTCGCGGTGGCGGGCATACGCCTTCGTGAGCATTATGTCGCCCGCTACTGCTCGGTTAAATTTAGTTATAGCGTAGTGCCTGAGTGAGTGCGTAGTGAGCCGATGCAGGTTTCTCTTGGCTCGGTTCGGCACGGATTCCTCAGTAGCGTCGTAGACCTGATTAAGTCCCGACAACGAGATATAGTAGCGGAAAACTCCGCGAACGTAATTCAGATTTAGATAAGGCTCTATAGTCCCGCTCCGTTTCTTGTCCTTGAAAAACAGGTAGCCCTGAGCCTCGTCTATCTCCCTTGTATGCGCCCTGATATACTCAAGCGTCTCATCGAACAGGAATTGCGGAATCCTCATAACGTCAAGCGTGCGAGCCTTCTCCGTATGGACGCGAAGTTCACGTCTCTCGAAATCGAAGTCTTTCATGTTTACCTTGCACACTTCGCCCACGCGGAATCCGAGATAAGCCTGATACTCGAACAATAGCCTAAAGCGAGGTTCGTTGATCGCCCCTAAGAATTTCTCAAGCTCTGGTTGTGTGAACCCTTTATTGATAGCTCCATACTTACGGAATTTGCGATGCTTCCACTTCGTAGTATAATGTTTCGAGATTAAGCGTTGTAGCTCCTCCACGCGCCATTTGGACAGCAAGGGCATCAATTCCCTAAGCTCTCCCTTGATGCGCTCCAATTCAGCCAGCTTGGTGTCCTCGTTGATGTTCAAGATAGACACCTCGATAGCCGTGAGCCTGACGTAGAGCTCAACGTCTGGTAATGCGAAGAAACAACCTCCTCGGCAACGCTCGGCCTGGAAGTAGGCGTCGTACTCGAAGGCCCCCGAGTCGAAGATCGAGCTTTCCCTGAGCTTCCCGAACTGCCCTGCATGTGAGGCGGACGCGCCGACCGCCTCCGAAGGAGGCGTCTGGGGCGCGGCCGCCGCTACATTCAGCACCAAGCCCCCCAGCATGAGGTTGCGAAGATTTGCTCCGAATTTATAAAAGCGTGAGTCCCAATCAAAGTTAAGGATTTTATTTAAGGTGCGTTTTCCAGCAACCCCAAACCCATGAAGGCAGAGTGCGATGATTTAATGGAATATGAGTACAAGATGGGCGTCATCAAGCTTCCAAACAAGGAATTGACGTTATTGGACAGGGTCGCACTGGGCTTCATCTCCCGGGTCGACGTGAAATACGTGATAGTGAGCGGCTATGTGGCCATACTGTTCGGGAGAAGCAGGAGCACTGAGGACATAGACATATTCATATCGGACGACGGCCTCGCGGCATTCACCGCTTTCTACGAGAAGATAGTCTCAGACGGCAAATACTATGCCATAAATGCGGAGGGCGCACGTGACGCATATGAGCTAATGACGGTGGACAAGAGTTCTCTGCGTTTCGCGGAGAAAGGCACTTTCGATCCGAATTTCGAGATAAAGTTTGCGAGGAAAGAAACCGATTTCTACTCAATGAACAATGCCTGGGTCGCCGACCTTGGCAACGGAGCCAGACTAACGATATCGCCCATGGAGCTTGAAATAGCCTACAAGTTGTATCTTGGCAGCGAGAAGGATTATGACGATGCAGCTCACCTTTATGTGACATTCAAGAAGATACTGGACATGGAGGAACTTAGGAAATTCTTGAAAAGGCTAAATATAAAAAGGTCAGTAGCCAAGAAGGTATTGGACGATGATGTATGAGGGGCAGGGGTGAATTTAAGATCAGGAACCGCAAAAAGTTCCTTAAAGAGCTAGCGGAGAGCAAGAAGCAGAACTTCGAGGACAATCTGAAGTTTGTGAAGCTCCGCGCAGAGTGGATGAAGCGGACGAGCAACGCGGAATGGAGCAAACGCCAGAAGTTACTCGTGGATTCCATCTACAAGAGGAACCGGCACCTTAAACTGAACCTTAAACTGAACTAATCACGTCTGGTTCCCGCAACCTACTCTCATACGCCGAAGTGAAGAAGTGGCACGCATGGTAAGAATCATACTCGCTTCAGAATCGCCGCGGAGGATTGCGTTGCTGAAACAGATAGGGCTGGAATTCGAGGCGATTCCAAGCGGCGTCGCCGAGGAGGACATGCCTAAAGCCCGTCCCGCGTCCTATGTAAGGAAACTCGCAAAACTCAAGGCCAGGGCGGTGTCCAAGCGGGTGGCCGAGGGGATAATAATAGGCGCCGATACCGTAGTGTGCCTGGGTGACAAAATCTTCGGCAAACCGAGCGATGCATGGGACGCAATCAACACCCTGAAGCTGCTCGATGACAAAGTGCACAGGGTAATCACCGGGTTATGCGTCATAAATAAGTATTCCAAAACCACCGTCACGAAGTCAGTCACAACTAAAGTCAAATTCAGAAAATTGGATGACCGACTTATAGAAAGGTACGTGCGAACTGGGGAACCGCTGGACAAGGCAGGGAGCTATGCAATACAAGGCAAGGGTGCGATATTGATAGAATGGATAAAGGGGGATTATTCCAACGTGGTCGGACTGCCCCTTGCGACATTGTCGGGCATACTCGAGAAGATGGGAGTTCTTGTAGGCTCAGAGTAGATTCCTATGGACATACCCAAAAAATCCAAACTCGTCTTCAAGGGCAGCGTCTTCAGTGTGTATACTTGGAAACAGAAAATGTTCGACGGCAAGTACCAGACCTTCGAAGGGGTCCGCAGGGCGTACAGCACCCAGGTGATCGCCACCTTGGGAGGGAAGATAATAATGACAAGGGAGAAACAGCCCGGCTCGAAGGGATGGTGGGCGGGGGTCCCTGGCGGAAGGATAGAGGAAGGTGAAATCCCGCTGCAGTCGGCGAAAAGGGAGCTCCTGGAAGAGTCCGGGCTCGTCTCGGACGATTGGGAATTCGTCGCAAAGATCAACAGGTGCGCAGGCATGGACTGGAAGATCTATTGGTTTGTCGCGCGAAACTGCAGGAAGGTCTCGCCGCAGCGTCTGGAAAGCGGGGAGATAATTAAGATCAGAGGAGTAGCTTTCGAAGAGTTCATAAGGGCAATGCAGGAAACGAACGGCAGCTTCCTGAAGGACCTGAAGTACGACAGGCTTAGGATGAGCGAACTGAGAAGAAGGATCCTTGGCAAGTGAGACGATGGCGCACGGCGATATAGAGATCGAGATAAAGGTGAAGGTGGAGCGCGCCGAACCCCTTCTCGCCCTGATGGGGACGGAGGGGAAGTACGAGGGCGAAGCGCGTCAGGCCGACGAGTACTTCACGCCGGCGCACAAGGACTACTTCTCCGCATCCCCGATCAACGAATGGCTCAGGCTGAGGGACGAGGGCGGGAAATTCAGCGTGACCTACAAGAACTACCACAGGGACGAGGGCGGAAAGACGCTCTACTGCGACGAGTTCGAGACGCGCGTTGGGGCGATTGACGGGATGAGAAAGATATTCGTCGCGCTAGGCATAAGGCCGGTGATAAAGGTTGAGAAGCTGAGGCGCCAATGGTCGTACAAGGATTACGAGATAGTGATAGACTCGGTCGCCGGGCTCGGGGATTTCGTCGAGATAGAGTTCAGCGGCGAGAGCGCCGACCCGAAGCGCACCGCTTCGGAGATGGTGGAATTCCTGAAAGGGCTGGGCGTCGGCAGGATACGGAGGTACCGCCAAGGGTATCCGTTCATGCTCCTCTTCCCTGGGAAAGCGGAGTACGATGACGAATGATCCCGGGTAAGCGCATGAGAATCCTAAGGGCAAACCCGGAATCGGCAAGGGAGTGCGCGAGATACCTCAAAGCGGGGGAGCTCATAGTCTATCCCACCGAGACGGTGTACGGCCTTGGGGCGGACGCGGCGAATGGATCGGCGGTGGAGAAGGTGTTCCTGGCCAAGCGCAGGAGACTTGAGAATGTGGTCTCCGTCGCCGTGGGGGATGTCGAATACGCGCGCAAGATCGCCGAATTCAATCCGGTCGCCGAAGCGGTAGCCCGGAAGTTCCTTCCGGGACCAGTGACGCTGATACTGAAGTCCAGGGTAAGCATCGAACACGCGACGTCGAGGGGCAACATAGGGATACGCGTACCTGACGACGAATTCTTCGGCGAACTCTGGGAGCGCTTCGGCAGGCCCGTGACCTCCACCTCCGCCAACATCTCGGGCGGCCGGGACCCCGTCAGCGCGGACGGAGTCGACGGGCTGCTGCTAAAGAGCGTCGCGGCCATCGTGGACGAGGGGAGGACGAAGTACTGCAGGGCGTCCACCGTCGTGGACGCCTCCGAGGGGAAATTGAACGTCGTGCGGGAGGGTGCGGTCCCGGCGGGCAGGATAATGAGCGCGGCCATGCCGGCCGAATCCTGAACCGCGAGCATCGGTTTAAATTCCGATGCTTCCATCTAATTGCGTGCCAGGCAGACCAGACTCGTACGGCAGGATCGGAGGCATGCTCATAGTGATAGCCGCCATCGAGCTCGTCCTCTCGGTCATAATCGCCCAGAGCCTTTATCCGAACTACAGCCTGTCGAACAACTACATAAGCGACCTCGGCGTCGGCGCCACCGCCGCGATATTCAACACGTCGATCCAGCTCTTCGGCGTCCTGCTGATCCTCGCCTCCTATCTCATCTACTCGGCGGGGGAGCACAGGTACGTCGCGCTGGCCTTCGCGATAGCCGCCGTCGGGGGCATTGGCGTGGGGGCATTTCCCGAGACCACCGGCCTGCCGCACGTAATCTCCGCCACAGTGGTCTTCGGGACCGTCGCGGTTATGGCGCTGGGCTTCTCAAGGATCTTCAGGGGGCGTCCCGCGGCCTATTCGCTCGCGGCGGGCGTGCTGGGCGCGGCGGTGTTCGTGCTGTTCGCGCTGAGCCTGGCCGGCGTGCGCCTCAGTCTCGGCATCGGGGCCGGCGGAGTGGAGGAGATACTCTTCTACGACGAACTCGCGTGGGCGGTGACAGTGGGAATCGGCTTCGCCGCGGGCCGCCTGTGAAGCGCCATCGGGGCGCGAGGCCAGCGCAAGGTATATAAATTGTGGATAGATAGGTAAACCATGCCAACGGCATCCACTGCGCGCAAGCCCATTGTCGATCCAGGCCCGCGGAGGGGACCCGCGCCGCCCCGGCCCAAGATCGTAAGGCCCATCACCTATCCGACCGGTCTCGGGAAGTGGAGCCTCGTTCTGGGCATACTGAGCATTCTTCTATCATTCGCCGGCATCGGCATCATTTTCGGTCTCTTGGGCGTACTGCTCGCCTATATGCAGAGGAAGACGGCGAAGACCACGGCCTCGGCCGCGGGTCTGGCGCTCGGCGTCCTCGGGACCCTGTTCTCGCTGGCGTCCATCGCCTATCTGATCAGCATTCCCCTGCCCCCTTCGCCATACAACACCACCACGTCAGTTAACAACAACGTGACCAGCGTAGCCACCAGCGTGGAGACTACCGCGGCCACGACCGCAAGCTCGTGCTACTGTTCCTCCAACAACGACTGCGCTTCCTTCGGACAGAACACCTGCCAGGGGCCGGCCTACTGCGGGAGCGATTCCCTGTGCCACTGCGCCGTGTCCATCTGTCCAGGAGGCGCTAACTGCCAGGCGGTAACGTGCTCCAGCAACGACGACTGCGGCGGCGGGAGTGACACGACGTGCACAAACGGCGTATGCCTGCATTCGGCCGGCGGCTGCGCGAGCTGATTCCCGGATATGCGCGAAACCGCGCAGTGGAAAGGCGTCCGGAGACGTGCTGTTATTTAAAATGCCGAGCTCCAATTCTGGTAAAAACAAGGCCAGAACGCGCTTGCCGCGCCCGCCGATGCTGATTTCATGCTCGAGAACGCGATCCACATGCTTGCCCTGGCCGCCGCCCTCTCGCAGCAGCTGGCGTACGGCGCCATCCTAGGGATCGTGCAGGGCGTCTCCGAGTGGCTCCCGATAAGCAGCAAGACCCAGATACTTATCGTATCGACCTACCTCCTGAACCTCAACTTCAACCAGGCTTACGCGTTCGGGCTGTTCATGGAGATAGGGACGGTCTTCGCCTCGGTGATCTACTTCCGGAAGGAGGTTGTCTCGATGATAAGGGCCATCTTCGGGAGAGGGGGCATTGAGGGAAGGTTCCTGCTCAGGTACGTCATCGTCTCGACAGTGGTCACGGGGATCCTGGGCAGCATGCTCTATCTCTATGTCGACTCCCTGCAGGGAACGTACAACGTCGGGCTTCCGATGATCGTCGTCGGTGCGGTCCTCATCGGCGACGCGCTCTTCATAAAGTACTCGCGGTCGAAGTACGGCAGCAGGAAGAACAGGAGGACGGTCGGGCAGCTGGGCGTGAAGGACTACGCCGTTGTGGGCATAGCGCAGGGAATCGCGGCCCTTCCGGGCGTGAGCAGGTCGGGCGCAACGACGAGCGCGCTACTGCTGCTAAACGTGGAGACGGACGAGGCGTTCAGGCTGTCTTTCATCGACATGATCCTGGCCACCACCGGCGCCATCCTCCTGACGTGGATCGCGAGCAGGTCGGCCGTGTCGTCGGGCATAGCCTCTATAGGCGTCACGGGCCTGATAGTGTCCATAATAATAGCCACGGCGATCAGCCTGGTACTGATAAGGCTGCTTCTGGGCATAGCCAAGAAGTCGAGCATAGTCTACCTCACCGCGGCGCTGGGGGTGATAGCCCTGGTAGGAGGCGCGCTCGCAGCGATATTCTGATGCGGACACCGCGATGGCGACTTAAATGGAGGAAGGAAGCGCTTTCAGGATTTTTCTCTTCGGGCCGAGGAGGGCCAGGCGGGTCTACTTCCGGAGCCGCAGCCCGCGGCCCATAGACTTCCGCGACGGCCAGGAGCTTTCCGTGCTGGGAAAAGATTTTGTCATAAGGATAAGCGAGAGCGCCGGAGCGACCTCTCGCGCCCGGGTGGAGGACGGCGTGGTCTGCATAAGCCTCGCCGACTCGCTCGGCGGAAGGCAGAGGAAGAAGCACATCGGCACGCTCTCGCGGAGGGCGATATCAAACTCCGTGCTCCCCGACCTGCGGGCGCGCGTAGACGCGCTCAACGCCAGGCACTTCGGGTTCGAGCTCACCGGCGTCAGGATAAGGGACCAGGCCACGAGGTGGGGCAGCTACTCCAAGCGGACGAATGTGATGAACCTCAACTTCAGGCTCCTCTTCGCGCCCGGGGACGTGCTCGACTACGTCATAGTGCACGAGCTGGCGCACATAAAGGAGCTGAACCACTCCAGGGACTTCTGGAGCCTCGTCGGGAGCGCCATTCCGGACTACAAGGAGAAGAGGAAGTGGCTCAGGAAGAAGGGCAATTCGCTGGGCCTGCCGGGAGAACCTCGTCAGAGCTGAATTCTGCCGCACTTCGTGTTCGAGCAGATGTACCCCAGCGACTCCTCGAAGGTCTTCTTATCGAATTCCATGCCGAGCGCCTCGACCACGCCGCGTATGTTCGCCTCGCTGGTCTCCTTGCCGTTTATCACCAGGAAATAAAACGCGTGGACGTAGACCAGGCGGTTGCGCTCGTAGATCTTCGGTATCATGTCGAAGGTCTTCTCGTCGAAGCCAAGGCCTATCGCGTTCATAAGCTTGGATATGTTCTCCTTGCTTTCTTCTTTGAGCGCGAAACTCAGGATGGCCAGGGTCGAGAGGTAGGACATCGGGTCGCTCTTGGTGACCCGCATGAATTCGTCGTTCTTCAGGAACTTGTCGAACTCGGCGAGGAGTATGGCCTCGGTTGTGGCGGATATCGAGTCCAGCACCGCCTTCGTGACATCGTAATCGACGTTCTTCAGCAGGACGGCGTCCTCGCTGTCCACTTCGCCTTCCGCACCGTCGTCCTTGTTCGCCGCCATGCGCTCATCCCGATTATAGTGCTAGTGCAAGTGTTAAATAACCATCTAGCATGCGGTGCCGCCCGCTTTCTACTCTGGCGCGGAGGAAACGCGCAGAAACGCTTTTAAGTTTATAATCCCCATGTATGTCGATAGAATGCCGATTCTTTTGTACATAGCGATAGGCGCTGTTGCGATAGTGCTCCTGGCTATCGTCGCGATCTTCAACGGGCTCGTGTCCAGGCGCAACAGGGTCCAGGACGCGTGGGCGCAGATAGACGTGCAGCTGAAGAGGAGGTACGACCTGATACCCAACTTGATAGAGACCGTGAGGGGCTACGCGAAGTACGAGAAGGGCGTGCTCACGCAGGTCACGCAGCTCAGGAGCGCGATAGTCTCCGGCTCGGTGCAGGACAAGGCGGAGGCCAACAACAAGCTCAGCCGGACCCTGAAGAGCATATTCGCGGTGGCGGAGAGCTACCCCGAGCTGAAGGCCTCTGAGACGTTCAAGAACCTACAGGACCAGCTATCAGACACCGAGGACAAGATCTCCTTCGTGAGGACGTCGTACAACGACTACGTTCTGGACTACAACAACGACATACAGCAGTTCCCCGGGAACGTCTTCGCGGCGCCGCTTGGATTCAGGAAGGCCGACTTCTTCCAGACCGCCGGCGAGGCCGAGAGGCAGCCGGTCAAGGTAGACTTCGGCGACCTCGGCGCGCAGGAGCCGAAGGCTCAGCGGCCCAGGGCGCAGGCTCAGAGGAAAGCGCCCGCGGCGAAGAAGGGAAGGGCGCGAAAGTAGTGGTTTGAGATGGCGAGCTTTTTCGACGAGATAGCGAGGAACAGGCTCAAGTCCTTGGTGCTGATGGCGGCGTTCTTCGCCCTCTTCACGCTGGTGATCGCGGCGGTCGTCTGGCTCTTCGGAGGAGGGCTCCTCGCCCTTCTAGTGGGCGTTGCCGTGGTCGCGGCCTACGCCGCATACACATACTTCTTCGGCTACAGGACCGCGCTCTGGCTCGGAGGGGCCAAGAAGGAGGCGGACAGGAAGCAGTACGCCACGCTCTACAGCACGGTAGAGGGCCTCGCCCTGGCCGCGCAGATATCCGTCCCGAAGGTCTACGTGGTCGACGACCCGAACCCGAATGCCTTCGCGACGGGAAGGAACAGGAAGACGTCCGCGGTCGTGGTGACGAGCGGACTGCTCTCGATGATGGACAGGCGCGAGCTCCAGGGGGTGCTCGCGCACGAGCTGTCGCACATATCCAACGGCGACATCCAGTTCATGACGATCGCCGTGGTCTTCGCCGGAGCCATAGGGATCCTCGCGGTGCTCATGAGGAACGCGCTGTGGTTCGGCGGCGGGAGGAACGACAAGGGCGAGGGACTGATAGTCCTTCTGGCCATAGTGGTAGGCGTCCTAGCGCCCATCGCCGCGCTACTGATCAGGCTGGCGATATCGAGGAAGAGGGAGTACATGGCGGACGCGAACGGGGCGAGGATGATAAGGGATCCCGCCGCGCTGGCGGGAGCGCTCAAGAAGCTGCAGAGCTACTCGGCCAGCCCCCGCGCGCAGCCCGTCAGGAACGCCAACGAGGTCACCGCGTCGATGTACATCTCCAACCCCTTCAACATGAAGAGCGTGGGGAACCTCTTCTCGACGCACCCTCCTATAGCAGACAGGATAAAGAAGCTGGAGCAGATGTACTGACGCCCCCAATAGAAGCAATTTTAAGCTAGCGCAAGCAATAGCTAATCGGAGATAGGGTGGATGTTGCCACTGTGGATTTGAGTAAGATGGCGGAAAGGACCGCTGGGAAAGCAAGCCTCGCGCTTGAGGAGTTCAACTGCCTGCTCCGCACCGGAGAGGCCGCTTGGGGCACACTTAGGTATTCGCCCACGTCCGAGATGTATCCCACCGTGGCGTACGTCTACGTCGGCGGCAGGGACGCGGCGGGGAAATATTCTACGAACTGCGCAATAATCTGCAACAAGGACGAGACGGCGGAGATATTTCAGGATTCAATAGGGGACAAAGGCAGGAGTCGGCTTCGGGTCGTATGGCGCGGCAAAAGAACCGACCTGCACCCCGAACTGCAGATGAATCTCAGCATCATCAAGGACGTGGTGATTCTGGACGACGACCGCGAAAGCCCCGCCGGGCGCATGGCAATCAGGAACCCGCCTTCCCTGTCGCCCTCTGCGGTGGCCTGGCTGCTGCCGCACCTCGACAAGAGAGCGCCGAGGATATCGAGGATAGCATAGGCGGGTCCCTAGGCCTTCTTCACCTTACCGGAGGCGAACAGCCTGGGAATCTCCTTCCGTATTAGGAAGACCTCGTCGCCCAGCTCCATTGGCAGTGGGATGTTGAGTTCTATCTCCAGCTCGCTGCTCCCTACCTTAGTCACGATGCAGTCGCTGCGCGAAAAGTTCGTGACGAACCTGTACGAAGACCCTTCCATTATGTTCTCCTTCGCCGCCGCGCTGGTCCTATAGCCGAGCGTGAGCTTCTTCGACCTAGGCACAGGCGCGCTCGTCAGCAGGTCTCCCTTGCCGATCTCGCTCTCCTCTATGTCCTTGAGCGAGACGCCGACCCTTGTGCCCATGTCAGCGCGGATAATGTCCTCGTCCTGGCTCTGCAGCGACCTCACCATGACCTGCTTTCCCGAGGTGTGGTACAGCTTGTCGTGCTGTCTGATAACGCCGCGCGTGACCACCCCGAGCGCGACGGTGCCTATCCCCTTGACGGGGAAGGCCTTGTCTATGTCGACCCGCACACCGGAGCCCGCCGCTCGGGGATCAGCGATCGGCGCGACTATTGCATTGAGCAGTTCCTCCTTGGGCACGATTTTGTAGCCGGACATCCCGACGCCCTTCAGGATGCCATCGACGTTGTTGTCGCTCGTCAGGAGCACGGGCTTCTCTAGAAGCGACGCGGCCACGAGCGCCTCCCCGAACTTCCTGTCTATCGCGGCCGTGCTCAGAACGATCCTCGACGCGATAAGCAGGGATTCGGCGAGCGCGTGCACCTTCTCGTCATCCTGGCTCGGGAAGAGCATGACGATGACGTCGTTCTCGAACCTCCTGTTGAAGAACGTGATGCTCTCCGCGGAGCCCTTCTTGCCAATGAACGAGGCAAGGTTCTCGTCAACCGGTACTGCTATGATTATGTTCATGTTACTCCCTTTGGATGACTACTTAAGCAGGTTAGATACGCACTTATCCAATTTGGGCAGATCCGTCTCGATAACGCCCCAGATGGTTTCAAGGTCCACCCCGAAATATTGATGCATGAGAATATCGCGGAGCCCTGCCAGGTCCTTCCATTCCACCTCGTCGGATTTCTTCGTAATCTCTTCCGGAAGGTTTTTGGCGGCTTCTCCAATCACAGCGAGATTCCTCAGCACCGCATCTTGCACAAGCAGATCCGATGAAAAATCCTTGAATGACATCCCTTTCGTATACGCCTTTATCCTCTTTATCGCATCCTTGATATCGGAAAGAGATACCTTGTAATCACGTTGCATATACAACACTCCGCAATATTCTTTGTTTTAACTGGGGCTTTATCGACTCTTTTATGACAAGGTCCACCTTCGCATCCAGCGCCTTTTCCAGGAAATACTTCAGCTGCATGTAGTTATGCAGGTTCTTCTTCCCGCTTTCGAATTCGACGATCAAGTCTATGTCGCTGCCTTTAGTCTGCTTTCCCCTTGCGTAAGACCCGAACAGACCAACGTGCTTTACCCCCAGCCTATTCATCTCTTTCCTGTTCTTCTCCAGCAGGTTCAAGATGTCTTTACCGCTCCTCATAATACCAATAACTTTTGTTCATGCAAAGGCTAAAAAGGTAGCGTTATGGCGTCATTCCTACTTTCCACAGAAAGGATTATTATCCGTTGCGCTCCAATTCCGTCAGGGATTGCGGCAGAAATGCCGTGGGGCTATTGCATGGACCTTGGTTTTCTGAAGTGGATAGACCACGCAGGGTTCCTGCTCATGGCAGGAGGCAAGACGGTCTACATAGACCCCTTTCAGGTGAGGAAGCCGGTCCGCGCCGACATAGTCTTCATCACCCACTCGCACTTCGACCACCTGAGCATGGACGACATAAGAAGGCTGGAGACGCCCGACACGCGCTTCGTCGCGCCCCTTGAGACTGCGCCGAAGCTCGAGGGCAGGAGCGTCCTGGCGGTGGAGCCGGGCAAGAGCTACGACATCGAAGGAATAAAGTTCAGCACGGTCGCGGCGTACAACGTGAAGCCGGCCAGGCTGATCTTCCATCCGAAGTCTAAGGGCTGGGTGGGCTACGTGATAGACGCCGACGGCACCAGGGTGTACCACGCCGGCGACACCGACCTCACCGACGAGATGAGGCGTGTCGAGACGGACATCGCGCTGATACCGATGGGGGGCACCTACACCATGGGCCTCGAGGAGGCGATAGAGGCGGCGAACGCGATCCACGCGAAGAAGGTCGCGCCGATGCACTACAGGTCGCACTTTGGGAGGGGCGGATACAAGGAGGCGGAAGCGAAGTTCGTGAGAGGGGCGAGGAACGGGATCATACTCGACCCGGTCCAGGAGCCCTCCTTCCGGGAATGACCTCGAGCTCCTTCGCGAGCGACAGCAGCTCCTCCGGATTCATCTGGAATACCCTCGACCTCCCCTCCTTCAGCCCGGCCGCGATCGCGGCCAGCTCCTTCCTGCCGATCCCGAAGTGCCTCTCCGAGTCCATGACCGCGTTCCTGACGGTCTTCTTCTTGTGCTGCATGAGCAGGTTGACGAGCTCCCTCTCGGCCGCGCTTATCCACCTCTCCCTGGGCCTGAGGTAGATGATCGCCGAGTCGACCTCCGGGACGGGGCTGAAGCTGCCCCTGTCGACGTCCATCATCCTCGTTATGCTGAAATGCAGCTGGGACATCACGCTGAGCCTAGAGTACTTCCTTTCCCCGGGCCTGGCCAGAACGTGGTCGACGAACTCCTTCTGCAGGCAGAGCACCGCCTGGAGCCTGTGCTCGACCAGGAAGTCGATGACCCTGCTCGAGAGCTTGTAGGGCACGTTCGAGACCATCATGTCCGTGTCGGCCAGCTCCATCTCCTCCTCGCCCACCTCGAAGAAGTCGCCGTTGATCAGCTTGAGGTTGCCGAAGTCCAGCTCGTGCCTCAGCATCCTGAACAGGCTCCTGTCCAGCTCCACGGCAACGACCCTCTCCGCGTACCTGCACAGCTCGCGCGTCAGTATGCCGTAGCCAGGGCCCAGCTCCAGCACGCGCTTGCCGTGCGCGTGCTCCGCCTCGGCCACCGCGACGGCCCTGTTCGTCAGGAAGCTCTGCCCCAGCCCCTTCCTGGGCTTCAGGAATATCTGCCTTCTTTCAAACATTCTTAATTACCTTTGTTTCCAATACTGTCTTGTTCGGGAAGGGATAAAAGCATTGACGTGATCGCTAACCGAGGGATAGGATGAGGGCGCAGTCCGCTGTGGAGTTTCTTTCGACTTACGGGTTCATGTTCGCAATCCTCGGCATCGCGATAGCCCTGTCCGCGTTCCTGGCCACATCCGCCTCCTCCGGGATACCCAGCCAGTGCAACTCCTACGCGGGGCCCTCGTGCAACTTCGTGTCGCTGTACTCCAACCTTCCCTCGCAGTACTCCCTCGTAACCCTCTCCATAACAAACACGCAGAGCGTCCCGATAAACATAACGAACGTCAGCGTGTCGGTAAGGGGCGCGGCCTTCCCAGGGATCTGCGCGCCCCAGTTGGTGTATCCGGGCCAGGAGGCGACGTGCGTGGCGAACGCGACGATCGCGCCGTCCATAGGGAGCCAGGTGCAGGGCTCGTACCTCATAAACGCGGGCTACTGCAACCAGGGCATCTCATCCATCTCGAAGGGCGGATGCTCCGTGCCGAGCCAGGCGAACTACGAGCGGGTCTCGTACGGGGGCTCGTTCACCGTGAGCGCGCTCCCGCAGCAGCTGGCGCTCTTCAGCGTCGCCGCGGCCGTGGGCCCCGCCAACTTCCAGGGCATGTCCTACAACTCGTTCATCGGCAGCTCGCCCTTCAGCAACAACGGCCCGGCGATCCCGCTGAACTTCACGATAGTGCAGAACGGGGACTGGGTGAGCAACGTGAGCGCGGGGACCCTCGTGTACTCCTTCGAGACCGCGAACAACATCGGCGCCCCCTTCTACGGCCGCAATACGATCCTGTTTCCGCAGAGCACGTCCTTGCTGGGGGTCAACAGCATCGCGTGCTCCGGCTCGTTCAACTCGACCCTCTCCCTCGCCTCGACCGTCGTCTACGTGACCGCCCCGGGTGGCTCCAGCATCGCGGTGACGACCGACAACGCGATAGAGATATTTCTCAAGCCCGCGCCCTCGCTGAGCAACGGCAATTGGATCGTCGGCAACTGGGTCAGCGCCTACCAGGGAGCCGCATGGGGCGTCGGCTCATTCGGGCCGGCATCCGTGCCGCTGAACGCCAAGGGCCTCTATTATCTGGAGGTGCTGTGGGAAAATACGTGCGGCCCGGGTGTGCAGGAGTTCTACCTGAAACTGCCAGGCACCTGAAGCCCACGGCGCAGGCGTCAGTAGGCCTGCCGCAGCGAGGTCTGCGATTTCTTTCCTCTGCCCTTTCCTTCCTTCTCGATCCATTCTCTGTGGTACAGCACGCCGCCCAGCGCGATCCTCAGGCCGTGCTTCTTCGCGAACCTCTTCACTATGGCGTCAAGCTCCTTCCTGTGCTCCGCGTCGAGCGCGTCTCCGAATTCGCTTATCAGGTCGGGCCTGCCCTCCAGAAGCCTGAAAAGGCGCTCCCTTATGTAGGGCCTCAGGTTCATGTGCTCGACGTATATCTCGCGCACGCCCGCCCCCGCGATCCCCCCGAAGAGCCGGTCGAGGAGTTCCGGCTCCAGCCTGAACCGCGGCAGCAGCGGCCCCACGAACGCGTAGGTCCTTATCCCCTCGTCGGCGAGGCGCCTCAGCGCCGCCAGGCGCTCGCTAGTCCTAGTCGCGCGCACCTCTAGCAGCCTGCCGAGCTCGTCGTCCGTTGTAGTCACGGTCATCCCGACCTCGACGTTCCTCATGCGCTTCAGGACGTCGATGTCCCTCAGCACGAGCGAGGACTTTGTCTGCACGCCGATGAGCCCCGCGTATTCCGAGTCGGCCGCGGCCTCGAGTATGCCCCTTGTGAGCCTGTACTTCGCCTCGGCCCCTTGGTAGGGGTCCGTGACCGAGCTGATGAATATCCTAGCCCCAGGCTCCCGCTCCTTCAGCCTCGCTATCTCTTTCCTGAACAGCCCGACCGCGTTCGTCTTCACTACGACGTAGCTGCCCCACTCGCCGGGATCCTTATCGGCGAACCTGCCCATGAAGCTCGCGTAGCAGTAGACGCACCCGAACTCGCAGCCAGTGTACGGGTTGACGACGTAATCCGCATCAGGAAGCCTGGATTTTGTCAGTATGCTTCGCGCTTCCGTTTCCCTTATGTCCATATGCGATCATCTGCTGGCATGCATCTATTGGATGCGGTGGCGGAGAGCTCAGATCTCCTCCCCGCAGTTAGTGCAGTACTTGGCCTCAATCATGTTCTTCCTGCCGCACTTGGGGCAGACCTTGTACGAGATGGTCGGCCTCCTGTTGCCCTCATCCGCGGATATCTTCTTCTCTATGTAGTTCGCGAGGGCCTTCGCCTCGTCGTTGCGCAGGCCGTCTATGAACCCCTCCTCCGCGTTCTCCCTCAGGGGCTTCGACTCCAGCCCCGTGCCCTGCACGCGTATGAGGATCGAGGACGAGACCACGCCGCGCTCAAGCCTGACGCTCGTGACCCTGCCGTAGGGTATGAACTCGTACTCCCTCCGCAGCCTGAAGGCCGACCTGTTTATTATGATGATCCTCTTGTTGGTGGCGATAACGCTGGAGGGGTCGAAGAGGGACCCGCCCGGGCCGAACCTCCTCTGCCTCGCGGTCATCTCCACGACCTCGCCCTGCTGCAGGTTTTCCTTTACGGCCTCCGCCTCCTCCACGTCCACTGGCACAGAATCGTATATCTATCATCGTTAAACATTAATATCTATTCCTGGCCATAGATACTGAAGCTGAGGCGCGGCGCGGATGCCGGGGCCTTCGAAAGAGATGTGCGCATGCCCGAACCCAAACTGCCGCTGAACTCGCTGCCGAAGCACAACCTCTTCGGGATAGACGAGCAGGACTACGATTCCGCGCGGGTCGTGGTGCTGCCGATCCCCTACGATTCCACGACCACCTACAAGACTGGGGCGCGGGACGGGCCGGACGCGATAATCAACGCCAGCAGGAACCTGGAGCTCTACAGCTACGAGATGGAGGCCGACATAAGCAAGATAGGGATATGCACGCTGCAGAGCATGGCCCCGGACCTGAGCTCCCCCGAGAACATGATAGAGAAGATAAAGGGCGAGGTCGGGATAATAATCGACGACGGCAAGGTGCCCCTGCTCCTGGGCGGGGAGCACACCATAACGATCGGGGCCCTGAAGGCGTTCAAGGAGCGCGGCAAGGAACTGAGCATAGTCCATTTCGACGCCCACGCGGACTCGAGGACGGAGCTCTTCGGCAGCAGGTACATGCACGCGACGATGGCCGCCCGCGCGAAGGAGCTCTACGACAACATATTCCAGATCGGGATAAGGAGCATAGACGCCAATTCCGCCGTCAAGGCGGACAGGCAGAAGATGCTGTTCATGGAAGACATCCGCGGGATGGGGATGGACGAGGTGGTATCGAACATCTCCGAGGTGGCCCAGGGCAGCGTGTACCTGTCGGTGGACCTGGACGTCCTGGACCCGAGCGAGATGCCGAGCGTGGGCACCCCGGAGCCGGACGGGCTCAGGTTCTTCGAGCTGATGCAGATAATCAAGGGGCTGGGCGAGAGGAAGAAGCTCGCGGGCCTCGACTTCACGGAGCTGTCTCCGATACCCTACCTCCACGCCCCCGACTACCTCTCCGCCAAGCTGATCTACCTGACCCTCGGGTGCTTCATGCTCAACAAGGGGACCGTGTGAGAGGCCGCGCCCCCTTCGCATTCGCGCTCCTGGCCGTCCTCGGATCAGCCTGCGCCGGCACGGTCACGCTGACCGGGTCGTGCCCGAACAGGGTGCTGAACGGCACCGCGTTCTTCAACCTGACGAACAGCGGCAACGACACCGCCTTCAGGCTCACGATCGTTCCCCGCATCCCGGCCGCGCAGCCGGCGGAGCCGGCCTACAGCCTGGACGAGCTGGCCCCCGGCTCGGCCGCGGCGTTCAACATCACGCTCGCGAACGTGACGGGAAGCGGGACGTACGCGGGGTACCTGGACGTCGCCTACCAGCAGGGAACCGACTATTTCACGGCGGTCTTCCCATGCACGTTCAGTTTCCGCAACGCCACCTCATCGAGCGTGTACCTGACGCCCGCCGTGGCCGAGGAAGGTAACGGTACGGTCGTTGTCGGGGTATCCGCGTTCAACGGCGGCGCGTCCGAAGTCCGCGCGAACGTGTCGCTGATCCTGCCCCCCTCCCTCTCCCTCGAGTCCTACGGCAGCGCGATTCTGGTCCTGCCCCCCGGCGCACAGAGGAACGTGAGCTTCAGTGTCGGCCCGCCCTCGCCGCAGGCGTCCTACAGCGCCGCGGTCTCCGCGAGCTACGAGGCGGGCGGCCTCGAGCACGCGTCCCTTGCCACGTTCGTGATATCGCCCGGCAAGTCGCAGCCGGTCAACTTCGGGACAGTCGCCCTGGGTGCGGCCGCTGTCGCGGTGGCCGCCCTGCTGGCCCTTCTTCTTCGCTCACGCATGGGGAAAAGGGGGAAGAAGCCCGCCGGCTAGCCGTAGTTGAGGACCCTGTAGAGCGTGGTGTTGTAGCCGTTGCCCGCGCTGGCCGTCGACAGGACGCTCAGGTTGTACTTGCCCGTCAGCATCTCGCACGTGGTGCCGTGGTAGGGCGGCACGACGCACCAGTATCCGTAGTCGAGCACGGCGCAGCCGTACGACTTCTCGCCGGGCGTCGGGTTCGCCATGTCGCCGATCTGCGCCGAACTGGCGTTCACCTCGTACCACATGTCGGGAGTGAACGAGAAGACGAGGCAGCCCCTCGGGACCGCGTTGTAGTTGGCGTAGAAGAAGTTCGCCGCCCTGAGTATCACCGTCTGCTGCGGCATCTCCTGCGGGCTTATCGTTATGACAGGCGCCAGCGTCAGGAAGGGGTACGCCACCGCGACGCAGACGACCGCGGCGGAGACGATGCAGAACGCCGCCCCGCCCGCACGGCTTGTCCTTTTCGCGCCCCCCCGCGCCAGGGCGGACGCCATGTCCGCTAGCTCGAAGACTGCGAGCGCGCCCAGCAGCGAGATTGGCGGAAGCAGCTGCAGCATGAACCTCGAGTCGACGCCGTATGTTGCCGCGCCCGCGTAGAACGCGGTGTAGAAGACGAAGTACGCGAGGAACCACGCCCACAGCATCGCCAGGATACCGAACCGGTTCTTGTATCTCCGGTCCAGCGCGAAGAGCAGCGTGCCGACCACCGCCAGCGACATCGCGGCGTAACTGAAGACCAGGGGGTAGAAATTCTTTCCGTTCATGCCCGCGAGCATGCCGAAGACGAAGTACGCGTTGGTCCCAAGGTTGTTCTCGAAGTTCGAGAGCGACAGCACCGCCTGGCCCGAGGGCTGCCCGTAGGATGGGTTCGCCGCCTCGAGGGATATGTAGTACAGCTCGGGGGTCAGCAGCAGGATGAAGGCGATGAGCAGAAGTATCGCCTTCGTGTTGTCGGCGAGCGCCAGCCTGATCGCGCCCAAGTTTCTTCCTATCTCCTTCCTGACGCCTGCGTCGCCGAACAGGACCATGAGAAGCGCGAAGACCCCCACCAGGAGCATCGCCTCTATCCTCATGTAGGCCGCGAGCGCCAGGCTGAACGCGAACATCGCGAGCGTCTTGAAGCTCCTCTTTTTCGCGAACACCGCGAAGAAGAAGAACGCGAACGCGGCGAGCATCATGAACGGAAGGTCTATGTCCGCCTGGGTCCTGGACCAGACGTACAGCAGCGGCATCGTCGCGAAGACGAGGGCCGCGATCACGGCGATCTGCTTCCTCTCGAAGAGGACGCTCGACAGGAGGAACACCGCCACTATGGAGAGCGCGCCGACGAGCAGCTCCAGCCCGTAGGCGGTGCCGACCCCGATCCCGAACGACGCGAAGGCCATCGCGATGAAGACGGACCAGCCGACGGGGTCGTGGTAAACCTGGTTGGCGTAGCAGCTCGCCAGGTATCCGGTGCCGTACTGGCACCAGAGCGCGTTGCCGTGCGCGAGTATGTTCATCGCTATTCCCTGGTATATGGTCTCGTCGAAATAGAGCTGCTCCACGGGGTGCACGAAGAGCAGGCTGAACGCGATGAAGAAGGCGAGTATCGCCATCAGGCCCAGGACCGAGTACCTGTTCACGCGCTTGCGCAGCAGGGCGGCGAGCTCCTTCCTTCCCGCAACGACGGAGGCGACGAGCGCAACGAAAGACGAAATCACTGCCGCGGTTATCGCGTATCCGATCAGCATGTCACGCCCCCTTGTTCTCGACGTAGAAGCTCGCCGAGGAACATGTGCCTCGTCTTGGTCCTCTTCATCGTCTGGATCGCGTCCTCGGGGCTCATGACTATCGGCATGCCGTGTATGTTGAAGCTCGTGTTCAGCACGACGCCGTCTCCGTCCAGCTTCTTCACGCGCCTCAGCAGCCTGCGGTAGTTCGGGTTCTCGTTCCCGACCATCTGCGGCCTCGCCGTGTTGTCGACGTGCAGGACCGACCTCAGCACGTCCGGTCTTGCCCGGGCTTGACCTTGTAGGCCATTGTCATGAACCTGTCGTGGCCCTTTATCTCGTCGAGGATCCTCTCCGCCTCCTCGTCGAGCATCGACGGCGCGAAAGGCTGGTACCACTCCCTCTGCTTGACGTAAATGTTGAGCTTCTCCTTGACGCTCTCGGACCCGGCCTTGGCGAGTATGCTCCTGTTGCCCAGCGCCCTGGGGCCGTACTCCATCCTGCCCTGGAACCAGAAGACGTAGTTGTCGTCGCTTATCAGCTCCGCGGCGTGCGAGCACCTGTCGCCGTCCTCCTCGAAGCGGAGCCCCCTCTCCTTCCTCAGCGCGTCCTCTATCCGCCCGTCGCCGAACCCGTCGCCGAGGTATGCGTCGGGGAAGTCGTACTCGGCGACACCGTTGAGCGCGTAGTTGACGTGCATCGCCGCTCCCATCGCGATCCCTCCGTCGCCCATGTGCGGGAAGATGAACCACTTCTTCAGCTCGGGGATGTTCCTTATCTGCATGTTCGCCTTTACGTTGGAGAAGATCCCGCCCGAGAGCGCCACGCTGCCTATGCCGAACTCCTCTATGGCGTTGCCGAAGAACTCGACCATGACGTGCTCGAGGAGCTGCTGCGCCATGTACGAGAACTGCTCCCTCGGCATCGACCACGCGATCCTGCTGAGCATGTCGTACTGCCGGAGCGGTGAGTACTTGGCGATTATGTTTATTCCCTCAACCCGGAAGAAGTCCCTAAGCTTGTTCTTCCCGAAGGGGAAGGGGTACGAGTAGCAGGCCATCGCCATGACCTTGCCCTCGTCCTCGAGCTCGCGCATGCCTACGATGTTGGTGACCTGCTCGAAGAACATCCCGATTGAGTTGTTGGCGCTTATCGCGTGCCTCCTCTCAAGCGCGCCCTTCTCGAAGACGCTGACCGAGCCGCTGAGCCCGTCGCCCAGCCCGTCTACGGTCACGACCAGGGACCTCGAGAGCCCGGAGGAGAACTCCGCGGTCGCGGCGTGCGCGGCGTGGTGGTCGACGCTGTGGAGCCTGAAGTCCCTGAAGCCCATGCTCCTGAGCCTTCCCGAGACGATCGCCTTGCTGGCGGTGCCGCAGAGCGGCAGGACGCCCATTCCCGTCTGCGCGTACTTGAGGAAAGTGTTCAGCGCGGCGGTCCTGGGCCTGATGGTCTTCCTTCTCCTGAACCTGTAGTGCACCTCCTGCTGGTACGGGAGGATCCGGGAGAGCGTCTTCGCCAGTTCCGTCGTCGGGAACGCGACCACGCCGACGTCCTCGGGTTCTATCCCAGCGTAGGAGAGCGCGGCCCTTATCGAGTTGCAGGGGAACGCTATCTCGAGCTTGCGCTTCGTGTATCTCTCTTCGTTGGACGCGAAGAGTATCTTTCCGTCCTCCAGCAGCGCCGCGCCGGAATCGTGGCCGTCCCACAGACCCAAGATATACATATGAACACCAATTATTAGCAAAACAGGTTATAAAAACGTGCAGGGAGCAATAAGTATGATGAAATTCAGAAAGATTCTCACCGTAGCCATTAGCGAATCGGCCGTAGATTCCAACTATTGGAAAAGGATAGACGCCTGCGGAGAGAATAGAACCTCTCTGGCTGGCGATAGCCCAGAAATAAAAAAACAACTGGCAGATTGCGATTGCATACTAGTAAACCCCTTTGCTTTCACAGTTGGAGGCGACATAATAGACGCAGCCCCAGGGCTCAGGTATATCGGCGCGCTATCTACCGCATACGGAAAAATCGAAGTAAAACGAGCGACGGAGAAGAAGATCGTCGTGACCAACCTCCCAGGATATAACACCGAATCAGTCGCGGAATTTGTTTTTGCTGCGATTTTGGAGTACATCAGAGAACTGGAGAGAGGAAAAAAGCAAGCCAGAGAAGGAAACTATTCCGAATCCGGATTTTCGCCTATCGAGATCAAAGGCAAAGTGTTTGGGATTTTTGGAGCTGGCAAGATAGGGAGCAGAGTCGCGGAGATTGCCCAGGTGTTCGGCGCCGAAGTCAGATACTGGTCCAGAAACCGTAACAGAGAACTTGAATCAAAGGGAATACTCTACGAGGAGGCGGATGCCCTTATTTCCAAGTGTGATTTTCTTTCGCTGCATCTGGCGCAGGCGAGTGAAACTGAGAATTTTCTGAACCAGAGCAGAATTCAAATGATAAAAAGGGGCGCGATTGTCGTCAATACCGCGCCGATGGAGCTGGTGGACACCGATGCCCTGGAAAAACGGCTCCAGGTGGGCGACATGACGTTTATCATGGACCACTCGGACGAGACGTCCCAAAGCGATTTAGAGCGTCTTTCGAAATATAGTAATTGCGTAATCTATCCCCCGATAGCCTACGTGAGCAAAGAAGCAAGAATGGCGAAACAGGAGATATTCGTCAGCAACATTGAGAACTTCCTGGAAGGAAAACCGACCAACGTGGTCAATTAAGAGTGAGTTCATGCCCATCCCAGAAAACCGCGCCGGAGGAAAGCGCATCTCGGTAGTAATACCCACGCTCAACGAGGGGAGGAACATCGGCGAGGTCATCCGCGGGGTCAGGAGGCAGCTCCTCGGATACGACTACGAGATCATAGTGGTCGACGGCCACAGCGACGACAGGACCGCCGAGGTCGCTAGGAGCATGGGCGCGAGGGTCCTCTTCGACGACCTCGGGAAGGGCTCCGCGCTGATGAAGGGTCTCAGGAGCGCGAGGGGAGACATACTAGTCTCGATGGACGCGGACCTGTCCAACGAGCCGAAGGAGCTCAGGCTGCTCATCGACGCCATCGACATAGGCTACGACCTGTGCACGGGCTCGAGGTTCCTGACGGGCGGCGGCTCCGAGGACATACCCCCAATCAGGGTCCTCGGCAACAAGTTCTTCGTATTCCTGGTCAACGTCCTGTTCCACGCGAACTACACCGACATGTGCTACGGCTACAGGAGCTTCAGGAAGGGCGTGCCCGAGAGGCTCGGCCTCAAGGAGACCGGCTTCGGCATAGAGGCAGAGATAAACATAAAGGCGGTGAAGAAGGGCCTCAAGGTGATAGAGATACCAAGCACCGAGAAGAAGCGCGCCTTCGGCGAGGGCAAGTTAACGACGTTCGGGGACGGCTACGTTATACTTAAGACGATACTGGACAACGCGTTCTAGCGGTCAGTCCGTGAACAGGCGGACGAATACCCTCGCGGTCTTCATGAAATCTTCCACCGGGATGTACTCGTTTGGCTGGTGCGCTACGTTGTGTTCCACTGTCCACACGACGGCGTCGAATCCCGCGAGCCGCACGTATCTTGCCATCGTCCCGCCGCCCGTCCCTATCAGCACGGCTTCCCTGCCGAGGACCTTCTTTATCGCCCTTCCCAGTGCCATGACTATCTCCGAATCGGGCCTGATTGGGATTGCCGCTTCTTCCCTGTCCTCGATATCTATGCGGATTCTGGCGGCGTATTTCTTTCCCATCTTCCGCAGTTCCTTTGCGATCTTTTCCAGGTCATACTCGGGTATCACCCTGCAGTCCACGTAGTATACCTCCTCTCCAGGGATTATGTTGATGCTGTCTACATTCTTATCGTGCTTGGTCATCTCGAAGGTCGATCCGAGCCTAGGGAACTGTCTCGTCTTCTTCGAGTACTTCTTGTGAAGGTAGGCATCAGCTTCGAGCATGTATTTTGCAGCCTCCCTCAATGCGTTTATGGCTTTGTCCGGGAAGGCGGCATGCCCCTGCCTGCCGGTAACGGTGACCTTCAGGACAAGCCTGCTCTTCTCGGCGATCTCTATGTCTGCGCCGGAAGGCACGCCATGGTCCGGCACGACGAACAGGTCCCCTTTCTTGAATATTCCTTCTTCGATCAGTTTCTTGCAGCCGTAGTTGCTGCCGAGCTCCTCGTCCGCCGCCAGCACGAGCCCGAAATTGTACTTCAGGTCCCTTCCCAGTAGCGCCCTGAGGGCGTACATCGAGGCGATTACTCCCTGTCCGTTATCCTGCGCCCCGCGGCCGTATACCTTGCCGTCCTTGACGACTCCCTTGAACGGATCCGTCTTCCAAAGGCCCCTGTCGCCCTCGGAGACAGTGTCCATGTGCGCCATGAGCCACAGGGTCTTCTTCACGTCTCCGTACTTCACGACGAGATTTGGCCTCCTAACTCCGTGGTTGTCGGTATACTCGTACCTCTTGGGCCTGAGGCCCCAGCCCCTCAGGATCCTCTCCAGGAAATCCGCCCTCTTCCCCTCTCCCTCTCCGCCGCTCTCGGGCGATATCGATTTTATCGAGATCATCCGCATAAGGGTGTCCGTCATCTCCCTTTCGTGGCGGCGCACCGCGTCTTCGGCGTCGCGCTTGTCATCCTGCATGCGTAATAGTTTCCGGCAAGGATATTAAAGCTTCCAATTAGGTTTCCCTGATCGATTTCTTACATACAGTTATAA
>CAVWAD010000006.1:0-13477 GCA_963752955.1 uncultured archaeon | reverse complement strand
CGCATCATCGAGGTCTTACCGGTCCGGCGTGGTGCTAAGAGAAGTAAGTTGTCAGTCTCAAGCTTGGTCCAGATCTGCGCGAGTTCAGCTTCTCGCCCGGTAAAAGTCAGGTCCCTCCACCACCATCCCAACCACGTTTCTTCTTAGCACCCGGCGCTGCTTCAAGTATGGCTTCAGCCAATCCGGAGAGAATACCCGCTCGTAGATTTGGTTGCGTACGGCAGCAACCCGCCTTCGTCCAACTTTGACCGCGCCGGTAAGCTTGAGCTCCAGGCCACTCGGTCACCCGGTTGATCGGCCACGACTCTTCCACCTCGGATACTCGAGTAGATCTGAAGCACCTCTGCCCTTGCTTTCTTCAATCGGTCGCCGGTATCGGAGAGATTCGTCTCCTCACGCTGCGCCCTGGGTGAAAGGAAGAGCCGCTGCACGGCGGCATCGATCTGACCCTTGGTTACGCTGCCGCCACTTGTGTCTCGGCACAGGCTCTGCGTGAGATAAGGATGTCCACCAGTCCACTTGAACACATGCGCAAGAAGAGACCGTTGGCGGATGCGATCACTATGGAGCCAGCGCGCCAGAGGCATCGCCTGTTCCAGGGTGAAATCCGCCAATTCGATCGCTCTTGCGATGTTGAAAGGTGTCCGCCTTGGGTCGGCAATCAACTGCGAGGGGGTCGCAACACCCGCGAGTGCAAACGTGATCTTTTTCAGTCTCGGATCCTGTGCGCGACCATTATAGAATGCACGAATAGCTGCAAAGAAGTCAGCTGAAAACTTCAACCGAGCTGCTGTCTCGATTTCATCTAGGAAAATTGCGGCTGACCCGGGCAACCGCTCGGCTAAATATTGAAAGAACTCTGTCAAACGCAAGAGTGAAGGCAACTTCTCCCGTTCAGTCCACCAAGGCTCCAGCGCAAAATCGGGCTCGATGTCCCGATGAATCAAGAATGCAATGGAGTACCAGGAATCAGCGTATCTGCTGCTTTGCTGTGATCCGATCTTGGTAAGCTCGAAATTGGAGATTCGCATCCCTGCTTTGGTGAGCCGGTCAGCTGTCCGCGCCAGCAGACTGGCCCCAGCCGGTCAGCGCCTTCAGGCTCGCGTAGAGCCCGTCGAGCCTCTTGTCGTCCTCGCGTATCTGCTCGCGGTAGACCTCGAACCTCTTCTTGAGGTCCTCTATGTCCTTGGCGACGAGCTCGGCCTTCCTCCGGAACCTGTACGTCTTAAGCGCGTCCTCGAGCTCCCCGTTTATCGAGGTGAGCTTCTTGATCAGCTCCTTCTCGGCGTTGAGCGTCGAGGCCTCGGTGGCGATCCTGAACTCCAGGCTCTCCTTCATCCTCCTGAGCCTGCCCACGTTCTTGTTGTCGTGCGACATGGAGAGCAGCTTCGCGAGGGTCTCGTGTTCGTTCTCCTTGTACCTGAGCTTGTTCCTCATCGCGCTGAGCTGCCCGATGATGTCGGACCTCTTCTTCCGCTCGGCGCTTATCTGCTCCCTGACCTGCGCGATATCCCTGGCCCTCGGGTCGGGGGCGGGTGCCTCGCCCGCGGGCGTGGCGTTCGCGGGCTTCTCATGGACGTCAGTGGAGTTGGGATTTTCTTCGCTCAGTAAACCGCCTGATTGGTAGATACGGAATCATAAACCTTGAGCAGCCTGCCTGTGACCTTTTCAACCGAGAACTCTTCCGCGGTCTTCACTGCCTGCTTTCTATAAGCTTCGCAATTATTTAAAACCTTCTCTATCTTCCTCGCGCAGCCGATATGGTTGCCGGCCTCGAACCTCTCGCCGTTCTTCCCGTTCTCGATGACCTCGCGCAGGGCGAGGTAGTCCGCGGCGACGACCGGCTTCCCCACCGCCATGGCCTCGAGCGAGACTATCCCCTGCGTCTCGAAGGTCGACGGCAGGCAGAGGAGGTCGCTCGCGGCGTAGAGGTTCGGGAGGACCTTGTCGTCGACGAAGCCCAGGAACCTCACCCTGTCCGCTATCCCCAGCCTCCTGGCCATGCGCTGGTAGTGCTCGACTGCGGGGCCCGTGCCGCCGACCACGAAGACCAGGTCGTTCCTCTTCGCCCGGAGGGACTTCGCCGCACGGAGCAAGACCTCTATCTTCTTCTCCCTGCTCACCCTGCCTAGGTAGAGCACCACGCGCTCGCCGTCCCTTACGCCGAGCCTGTCCCTCATCGCTCCGCCCCTGACCTCCGGCCTGAACCTCCTCGTGTCTATGCTGTTGGGCACGAGCGCGGTGTCGCTGATGCCGTGCTTCCTCAGGAGTCCGTCTATCGCCCTCGAGGGCGCTATCGTGACGTCGCACCTCCTGTAGAAGAACTTCGTGTACTTCCATATGTAGGTGGAGTAGAACCTCTTGAGCGTGGGGTTCTTCGGGTAGTACGAGCTGAGCGACTTGCTGCTTATCATCGTGTGGTAGGAGCCCACGAGCGGGTACCTGCCTAGCTTAGCTGCGAGGAGGCCGCTGAAGCCCATGACGAACGGGGTCTGCGCGTGGACTATGTCCACGTCGAGCGACCTCAGCTTGAGGAGCGAGTAGTAGGGGAAGACGGCGACGCTGTACTGCGGGTACGGCTTGAAGTCGACGCCGGGGTAGAGGAAGACGTCCTTCGCCTCGTGGGTCCTGCTCCTCCTGCCCATGCCCTTCTTGCTCGCGAAGATGTAGACCTTGTTCCCCCTGCGCTCGAGCTCCCTCTTGAAGTTGAGCATCGAGGTCACGACGCCGTCCACTGCGGGAAGGTACGTGTCCGAGTAAAAGGCGATATTGTAATGCGGCATCTCAACACTCGTTACCGAAGCCAGTCATGATCGGAGAGTCCGCGCGTGGTGGATCACAGCCGGACCATCTCCCCGCCCGCCGCGGTGATCTTCTTCTCCGCCGACTTGGAGAACCCGGCTGGCCTTCACGACGAGGGGCTTCTCTACCTTTCCGTCGCCGAGCACCTTGTAGCCCTTGAGCTCGACCACCGGCTTCGGGTCCTTCGACGCGCGGGCCCTCTTTGATATCTCGTCGAGGTCTATCTCGGAGAGAGTTCTCCTCTGGAAGGGCGCGAAGCCCTTCGGGGAGTGCGTGCTCTCCCTGTCGTAGACCCAGTAGTAGGACATCTTGTGCTTCCTTCCGCCGCGGCCGACTCCCCCGCGGTCGCCTGCTCCCCTGGCGTTCTTTATGTTCCCCGCCCCCCATCTCCTGGTGCCGAAGAACTTCCTGTTTTTCTTTATCCTGAGTACCAAACGATCACAACATCCTGGCTATCAGCTTGTTTATCTCGGCGCCGCGGTTGCCGAGCGCGCCGCCCTCCCCGTATCCCTTCTTTATGCCCTCGTAGCCGTGCTTCGGCGGGTGCATCCTGAAGGGCATGCCTATCTCGAGGTCCTTGACGGTCTTCTCGCCGCCGAGGAGCGCCTTGACGTCCGCCTCCTTCACGGCCATCTCCTTGCTCTTGAGCAGCCTTGCAAGCGTATCCTCGTTTATCTCCCCGAATGTCACGAAGTCCTTGCTCTTCTGTATCATCCCGAAGTAGTCGGGGGTTGCGGTCACCAGCACCATGTTGTTGACGCGCTTCAGCCTGAGCCTGGCGAGCGTCTCCACTATGCTCTGGCGCACCTTGACGGTGCCCCTGACTCTGATAACTGCCAGTAGCTTTTTCTTTTCGGCCATAAGGACACGCTTTAATACAATACCTATTATATACCGGTAAAGCTTTTTAAATTATCTTCGCGGGGCCGGTCCGGCATGGCTTTGCTTTATCAAGCCCTGATCTCTTCTCCGAGAAGAACCTCGTAGAGCTCCCACATACCCCGCCTGTCTCCGGAGGCGCGGAGTTCGATGTCAAGGTCGGCTGTGACGTTGTCCACCCTATCAGTGAGGGCGCAGGTGGCCCGGTCGTCGCGAAGCGGGTTGTTCAAGGCCTTCTCTACCTTCGCGTTGAGCGCTTTGATTTCAGTTATCCGTTCACTTGCGTGAATCTTCGTTTCCGCCATGTTGTCCTTCCATTGTGTGCTTGGTAATACTCGCATCTCTTGTTTTATAAGTATTGGCTTGGGTTTTGACCGATGGGAAGCCGCTTTGGCGGCGAGCCGACAAGTTTCCACAAGCCATGCCCGTTTTACGCCGGTCACGCGTGCATTCGGGATTTATCCTGCTCGGCCAGCTTCTCAAGAAATTCCCGCGGGAATTTGTTTCCCAGACGTCCCACAAGCTCTTTCCTGTCCACCCACCTATACTCATCGTGTTCTTTCCCGGGGCTCAGTATGGCATCCTTGGGAAGCTTGCATGCATAAACCAGCAGGCACAGGCCCATGACGCCGCTGCCGGTGTTTATCGTCAGCTTGGATATCGTCGCACCGTACAGGTCGAGAACCTCCGCGCCAGTCACCCCTATCTCCTCCTTGAGTTCCCGTAGGAGGGCGTCCTTGATCCCCTCGCCCTCGTCTATCCTGCCTCCGGGAAGGTCCCAGTATTCTGAAGACGTGCCCCTGGTTATCAGGATTTCCCCTTCGCCATTCTCGATCAGAGCCTTGACTCCGATGTGGAATTTCTGCTCCATGGGACCGATATGAATTTGCGAGCCAAGTCTTATTAGGCTAGCCATCCGCCAAGCCGCTGTCCTAAGACCATAATTATAGCACTGAAGAGGCAACGACAGTTAATCTTTTTAACATACCTGAATATTCTGGTAGAAGGCTATTACACTGGCTGACACACAATTGTATATGGTGGGTAAGACGAACAGAGCAAAAAGAATGAAGAGAGTGCAGCTTGTTACAACATCCCTTCATGATCTAGGATTAAGGGAAATGGCCTCTAACCTCCTAGACAGGAACATCGAGACGAACTTGTACAACCTAAACCAGAAAGGGGCAGTCTACGACGAACGCGTCCTAACTGCCATTGTTGATGCGTTGACAGTGGAACCGAGTACCTATTTTTTAACGCTGCGAGAACTCGACCGGCGGAGAACCTTCCAGATTGCGGATGCCTTGCGCAGGGAAGGCCATTCGACCATTGCTGGAGGAACTTACGCCTTTGGCAATGTTGAAGAAGCCTCAAGGCATTTTGAAACCGTCGTAATTGGCGATATGACCGAACGCGCTCTGAGTGAGATAGTTAATGGCAGAAAAGGCACCGTCGTCGGGGGCATAGGCAAGCCAGAAATAGAGTCTTACGATATTCCGGTATTTTATCTGAAGGACGGAGTCGTCGTCAGATCAGAATCTGGCATATTCGAGACAAATCATCCCATGTACGGAAACCAATATGCGCTGTCCTTTACCACGATGCGCGGCTGTGCGGGTTCTTGTCCATACTGCGAAGTAGCGCAGTTGAGGAGGAAGTTCCCAGAGTATAAACTAAGAAAGAAGGACCTGACCAAGGTGTTGAGCTATGTGAAAAGAAAGACGGAAGAAATGCGACCGAACTACGTTTATGTATGGGACGAAGACTTTTTACTTCACTCGAAATCGGAAATTGTTGAATTTGCAAGACTGTATCGCAACATAGGCCTCCCGTTTTATGTGTTTGCAACGCCGTCGTCCGTCTTGCGAAATGCGAATACGCTCGATGCGCTGGCTGATGCGGGTCTGAACCAGGTCAACATTGGCATCCAATCCGGCAGTGAGAGAATTCAGAAGGAACTCTTCCACAGAAGGGAAACGCTCAGGGTGGGAAGGAAAGCCACGGAGATTCTGGTTGACCTGTATGATATGCATTCCGATACGATGCACCCCCCTATGATCGATTTTATTACCCTTAACCCCTATGAAAACGGACGGGATATTATCGCATCCATCGAGTACGCGATGGATCTGCCGAAGCCGTACTACCTCATAGCTCACATAATGAACTTCTTTGAAGGGACACCGCTCAAACAGGACGCCCTCGCAAAAGGGCTGATTAGTGAAACGTATGCATTTGATTTCGACCTCCACGACTTCGTGAATCATGCTAAGGCTGCCATCTCCGGTATGAGGAAAAACGATCCGCTGAACATCTATCTGTCTTCGGTACTGTTCCGCATGAGAGGAGTTAATGATTATGTGAAACGTGGAATGGTTAGCCAAGACGAAATCAACCGACTCCTATCTAAGGAGGAAATTGAATGCGTTTGCAAAAACCTCGATGGGCTGATAGAGGATATGGATGCGAGATACAATCCTATGAAAGGGACGTGATAAGTGGCGTATGATATGGTTGGAGGACATAAAATAAGGGCGGCTCTGGTAGACCTTCCTGAGATAAAGGTCGTTTACGAAACCGCCGCAGGGGAAGAAGTTTACTCAAAAATCGTAACGAATTACATGAAGTATTCGCAACTGATACTGGCGGGAGCACTGGTAGCATTCCAAAGACTTGAAGTTAATCTGGATATAATTGACATGAAACTTCTAGATCCTGCGCGGGAGGAGCTTTACAAGCAATTCAAGTACGGCAATGGAACGATAAGGTGCTATAGGATTGGAGCCGGCTTTGGAAGCACAACGGAAAGAATATGTGCCTCAGATGTAATAATTTTAACTGCCAACTTTACCAAAACCGCCAACGTGGCGATCGATTTTATCAAGTATGCCAAAAAGGTTAACCCAGAATCCACAATAGTTGTGGGAGGCTCTGACGCTACGCCAAGGTACCGCTACTATCTAGAAAACGGCGCGGACATTGTTGTTCTTGGAGAAGGGGAACGCATCCTCCCTAGAGTAGTAAGCGCAATTGAGGAAGAAAAACCTGTGGACAACCTTTCAGGGATCGCATATAAGGTATACGGGTCAATAAGATGCAATTTGCGAGATTCATTGGCAGATGCAGTAAGAGCGAGCGATATTCCGATGCCCGCCCTTTACCTTGCAAAAGATAACAGAGACATAAAAGGATATACGGAATTGTTCGATGGCCCGGCTCCGGAGGCGGTAAGGACACCGATAGGAACTCTTGAAACTTCAAGAGGGTGCCCAAATGCATGTTCATTCTGCACCACTTCCTACCTAAAGGAGCCATATAGGTACATGTCCACTGCGCAGATTGGGAATGTGCTTTCATACTACGAGCTGTATGGAATCAGAACGCTCATTCTCACGGAAGACAACCTCCTCGCTAGGTTGAACTTCCCTGGCGGCCGACAGGCAGTCATGGAGATGTTCGATCTGCTGAGGGAGCATGGATTTGCATGGGAATTTGGAAACGGACTCGAGACGAGAAAGTTCATGGATTCGGAGGGGTGCATCGATCGAGATCTTATTGCAAAGATGTTTTATCAAAGCATCTCTGATGGCAGATGGACTGGTGCATTTAGGACATATGTGCCTCTAGAGTCTTTGCATGAAAAACCAGAAGAGGTTTATAAAAAACTGAGGCCTTACTCTCAAGAATTAGAGATAATAAAGGAAATAGCCAGGACAGAGGTGCCCATCATTACATTTGGCGTAATTATATCGCCAGAGGATACCAGAGAGACGCTGGAATTGACAGTGGAAAGGTGCATTGAGATAAAAGGAGTGATTGAAGATAAGGGGGTAAGAGCATATTTCACTCCATTCATATACACTCCGCTGCCTGGCACTCCGGACTACAAGAAGTATGTTGGCTCATTGAAGTATGACATTGAGAAATATCCGGAACTCTTTCAACTCCATACGGCAGTATTTGCAACTAAGGAGTTTGCGCCAGATGAGCTAACGGTTCTTAAAAGGGGAATGGAAAAACAGCTAAATGGCGAAGAAAATGCAAAGGTCTGGGGTCGGACCGGAAAGTACCCTTCGCTGGCAAAGTTAAAACCGGCTCATTCCGTGTAGCGGTCTCATCACCTTCGATTCCGCGCGCCTCAGATGTTCCTGGTAAGTGGCAAGCGAGATGCCCATCGTGCCGGCGAGTTCCTTCAGGTCAGTGCGCTTTGGGATGTCGTAGTAGCCCTCCTCGACGGCGAGATCGAAGGCGCGCTTCTGCCTCTCGGTGAGTTCGGGCGCGACTGCGGGAAAATAGACGTTGTTGAGGCTCGTGTCCTTCAGCCTCAGCATCTCGATGTGCTCAAAGTGCTGCCCCTCCAGCCCCTCCAGAAACCCAGTCAGGACGCCTCTGTCGTAACTCGCTACCTCCCAGTACTCGTAACCCTGCTTGTCAACGAAGACCGGTTTTGTGAAGAACATCTTCTGGGAATAGAAGCCGCTTGGGATTCTCTCCTTGCTCTTACCGATGAAGAAAAGAGTGTTCCCGGACGCTTCCAGATGCGTCACCTTTCTGTCCTTACCGATGTCCTTGAGGAATTCCTTGATCGAAGCGGGGTCGCCTTCGAGGGTGTGCCTCTCGGAAGTGAAGAAATACCTTTTATATTTCCAGCTCCCCAGCGGAAGGGAATAGGACACCACATTGTACTTTTTGCACCGGTTCCCGATAGTGCAATCGTGCCTGATCTTCAGCTTCATGACCCACATGGTAATACCAGAATATTCAGGATTATATGCCTTTTGAGAGCTAGGCCTTCCGTGCCGATTCCACTAGCTTATGAAGGACGCCGAGGTACAACTCTCCCATAGTCTCCTGTAAAGGAGCCTCGGCGAAGCCGGCGCGCAATAGCCTCACCTCTTCGATGGTGGAAGCGGTAGGCACCTCTCCGGCGTGCAGTATGTTGTACGCCAAGTCTATTTCATCTTTTTCATATTTCGCCCGTTCGGTCGGGCCCAGGCCCTCATAAGTGGCAACCGCCTGGGGACGTATGACGTTTCTAAGGAAAGGCACGTAGACATCCAGTTCCAACCTGTCGTATTCCGCGATCAGGTAAGGGTCGGATTCTATGAGCTTCTTCCTCTCTATGAGCTCGTCGACTCCCCTCCTTTGTTTGTTCTGGGATGCAAGGAAGTGGAGGTTGTTCGCATATTCCTGGCGGACGTCCTGGAGGTATTCCAGATGCCCGCTTCGCGAGAGCAATTCCTCTATCCTATTGGCAATCTCGATGGCGGGCGCATTGAGCTTTATCGAAGCCATGAATCTGACAAGTTCATATCTCCCGGGCCTATCGCGCTGCCCCAAGAGCGCGGCCAGTTCTTCTGCGGTCCCCGGAGGAAAGTATGATATTGAAAAGCTGAAGCCGCAGCTATGAAATTCGTCGTGTGCACGTACGTCCGTATCCATTAGGGGAATGGCCGAAACGATTATTTTTGGCTCCATCCCGGGCAGGGACATTCCGAATTCCGGCCGCGTGCTGCTACAGTAGACGAAGGGAACGACTCCGGTCCTGCTTGAATAGTCCTTCGTGGACTTCTCAATCTCTTCTAGAAGTTCCTCGGAATGCTTCGTCACCGGATACTCTTGAAGTTGCACTAGCTTTGAGACTTGCACAGACGTCTCGTAGTCGGTGTAATCGCACAGGGCCTTTATGGGATTTAGCTTTTCCGCACCGCACATCCTCTCCTTTTTGTTTCTGATCTTTGACACGCCTTTTTCATCAGGCATGGCAACGCATACTGAACGGCAGTCGGAAGCAAGGAGGTCCGAGAAAGGCACAAGCTCTGTGAAGATGTCATAGCCCTTCGATGCGAAGCCCCTCTCTATTGCCTGGCTGTTCCTTAGCTCGTTCGCCATTAGCGGCCTGAACCCCGCCTCCTGTACGCAGATGACGTAGAGCTCGGCGCCGGGCTTCAGGACCCTCCCCACCTCGCCGACCACGTCCCACGGGCTCGGCAGGTACTGGATGACACTTACCATCGTCGCGGAGTCGAAGACATGGTCGTCGAACGGAAGCCTGGCTCCGTCCGATATGGTGTCGAGGTCGAAAACGTGCTTCCTTTCCGGAGGTGTGAGGTTGTACTCTAGACACGCCGGCGATATGTCCACGACGTGCGAGTTCTCATAATAGCGGTACCAGCCCCCTCCGATATCCAGGTTATTGCCGCTGAGCTTCTGGGTCAGGTAGAACGCTATTAGCTGTTTGTCCAATTCGCTGAAGTAACCGTACTGGGTCGAACCGAAGTGGTTCCAAGCCTGCTGTATAGTGCATTCTCCACTCAGGCCGTCCGAACGGGTCCTGATAATCGTCCGCGGACGTCTTGCTTCAGGGTTTGCTGAATCTGTGACTTTTTGTGGGGCGTCCCGCACGCAAGCGACCGGGGGCACTTCCTTGAGCGCCATAGATATCATTTGAGTCTGTCGCGCTCCCCTATTTAACCATTGACGTTAAATGTCCTATATGGCGGCAAATACGCCGGGGACGACGGACCCTTGAAGGGCCAATGGTGCGCCGCAATCCAAATCCATAGGATTTTATATTTTGGTTCTCAAGCTTAATGCGGGAGTCCATGCACAAGTCATTGGTTTTCGTCGCGTTCCTGCTTGCCGCGGTAATGCTGCAGTCCGGCGTCCACGCGTACTTCAACGAGACTTACCTCTCGACCACGGTGACGCTCAGCAACAACACTGCCGCCCATGTCACCGAGTCCGTGAACCTCTACGTCAGCAACTCGTCGATAGCGCAGTACAACCAGTACAGGCAGGCGGTCGACCTCACGCTCAGCGGATGGCAGCAGGCGCTGGGCTCGGGCCTGGTGGTGCAGCACATACTCAACCCAAGGGCGAGCATCTCCAACTTCACCCTCCTGCCCGGCCCGCTGGTCTTCTCCGGGAACGGCGGATACGCCGCCCTGACGATGAGCTACTACGCCAACAACGTGACCGACGTCGCGAACATCGCGCCCAGGAAGTTCGAGTACTCGTTCAACAGCAGCGTCTTCAACTTCATGCACACCGCGAGCGGGCAGTCGCTCTTCCCCGCGTCCAGGCTGGTGGTGGTCCTGCCCGGCGGGGCGAGCCTGGTCTCCGTGTACCCGGCGCCCGACTCGCCGCTGGCGAACGTCTCCGGCGAGTACGGCAACAGCAGCGTCTTCACGTGGGACTCCGGGGAGCCGCTGCAGAAGTTCTCGTTCGTCTACGTGATAACCGAGACCCCGCAGCAGGAGGTGCTCAGGTACTTCAACTACGTCTACGACAACTACACCATGCTCGTGTACGCCCTGGCCGCGCTGGTCCTGGCCGCGATAGTGGCCTACATCTACGTGAAGGTACTCAGGTAATCTTGGTGGGCGCCTTGCACAAGTACGAGATTGCCGTCCTGAGGGCGCTAAAGAAGGGCGGCGGGCTGGGCCTCAGGGGCGTCATGGACGCGGCGGGCCTCGGCAAGGACGAGACTCTCTGGGCGATCCAGAACCTCGCGGCCGCCGGGCTCGTCACGGTGAAGAAGGAACTTAGGGAGGAGGCCGCGCTTTCGCCGGAAGGGAACGAGTGCGCCGACAGGGGGCTCCCGGAACGCATCCTGGCCGAGAGGTTGGCCTCCGCCGGGCCGGTCGCGATCGCCGGGCTGAAGGGCAAGGAGGAACAGATAGGCTTCATGTGGGCCAAGAAGAAGGGCCTCGTCACCATCGACAAGGGCATGCTGAGGCTGACCGCGAGGGGGAGGGAGGCGGCCGGTAGGGGCATGGATGAGGAGAAGATACTGAAGGACATACAGTCTGACAGGGAGTCGTATTCCAATTACAAAAACACCGAGGCTGTGTCGGAGTTCAGGAAGAGGGGCCTCCTGGAGGCCCGCAGCCGGGAGGAGGCCAGCGAGATAAGGATGACCGAGAAGGGGGCCCGCGCCGCGGGCGCCGGGACCAGGGAGGAGGAACTGATGGACGGCGTCGACAGGGGCGTCATAAAGGGCAGGCTCTGGGCCGGGAAGAAGTTCAGGGAGTACAACGTCGGCGCGCCCGTGGAGCCCGCGAGCGTCGCGATGAGGCACCCGCTGAGGAAGGTCATCGACGACCTGAAGGCGTCTTACCGAGCCTGGGCTTCGGGGAGATCTCCGGCCCCGTCATCGAGCCCTCCTTCTGGGTCTTCGACCACCTCTTCATGCCGCAGGACCATCCCGCCAGGGACGTGCAGGACACGTTCTTCCTGGCGAACCCCGGGAGCATGGAGATAGGGGAGAGGGGCCTGGTCAGCAGGATGAAGAGGGAGCACGAGCGGGCTTGGCACATGGAGTGGTCCGAGGAGGTCGCCTCGCAGGCGGTCGCCAGGACCCACACCACGAGCGTCACCGGCAGGTACGTCCACAAGCTCGTGGAGGAGGTGCTGAAGGACCCCCAGAAGCACCAGCTCCCGATCAAGCTCTTCACCGTGGGCAGGAACTTCAGGAACGAGAACATAGACTACAAGCACCTGGCGGACTTCTACCAGACGGACGGGATAATAATAGGCAGGGACCTTACGCTCGCCAACCTCTTCGACACGCTCATCAAGCTGTACAGGGGGATCGGGGTGAGCGTGAAGTTCACGCCCCAGTACTATCCCTTCGTGGAGCCCGGCGTGCACGTGCTCGCGGACATAAACGGCGAATGGATGGAGATCGGGGGGGCGGGGATAATCAGGCGGGAGATAACCGGGGTCGGGAGGAGGAAGATAAGCGTCCTGGCATGGGGGCTCGCGATAGAGAGGCTGCTCCTGCTGAAGGACAAGAGGATAGACAGCATAGCCAGCCTCTACAACTCCAGCGTCGGATGGCTGAGAGAGAGGAGCGTGAGGTGATCGTGTGCCCGTATCCGTCTACGACAAGAAGTACCTCAAGAAGGTCCTGGGGTACGAGCTCGGGGACAGGGAGCTCGCGAGGGGCATAAACGCCCTCGGGCTCAACGTCAAGAGGACCGACGCCAGGGAGATCGAGGTCGAGTACAACGCGGACAGGCCCGACGTGATAAGCGCGGTCGGGCTGGCCAGGGCGCTCAGGTACTTCGCGAGGAAGCGCAGGAGCTTCGGGTACGGGGTCCGCCCGGCGGAGAGGGGCTTCGAGATAAGCGTCGGCGCAGGCGTCGCAAGGATAAGGCCCTTCGTCTCGTCGCTCGTGGTCAGGAACCTGAGGCTCGGCGAAGGCGAGCTCAAGGACATCATAAACTTCACCGACAAGCTCAGCGAGACCTACGGCAGGAAGAGGGCGAAGATAGCGATCGGGCTGCACGACCTGCGGGAGGTCAGGCCGCCGTTCAGGTACGACGCCTTCGGGGACGAGGAGTTCGTCCCGCTGAACAGGACCGCGAAGATGCGCTACAGCGAGGTGCTCAGGAAGGAGGAGAAGGGCAGGGCCTACGGCGCGCTGCTGGGCGGCTCGGCGAGGAGGTACGTCGCCCTGAAGGACTCCGTGGGCACGATGGCGCTGGTCCCCATAATAAACTCGGAGAGGACCAGGGTCACCAAGGCCACCGAAGACATGCTAATAGACATTACGGGCGGCTCAAGGTTCGTCATCGAGAAGGTCGCGGACATGCTCGCGGCCAACTTCATCGACATGGGCTGCGACGTGCACCAGGTCGCCGTGAACTACGGCGGGAGGCGGCGCCTGCTGCCGGCCATGGAGGTCAGGGCCGTAAGCGTCCCGGTCGAGCAGATGGAGAAGGAGATCGGGGTCAGCATCGGTTTCAACAACGTCATAGTCCTTGGGAACAAGATGGGCTACGAGTCA
>CAVWAD010000005.1:0-78343 GCA_963752955.1 uncultured archaeon | reverse complement strand
GGATAAAGTCAAGAAAACGTCATCTATAAATACTATTGTTTCCATATCATCATAGGATGATTGGGTGACTATTTGCGACCACTGCGGCTCTAAGGATATTGCGAAGAAAGGTATGCGCTACAATACTTCAGGCGCGAAGCAGAAATTCTTCTGCCACAACTGCAACACATGGTTTGTAATTGATGACGGATTCAAATGGATGCATTTCAACCCTAAAGATATTGTCCGTGCCTTAGACGAATACGCAGATGGAGCGTCCTTGAAAAAGATCCAAAAACATCTATCGCAGCATGACGATGTTGAGGTTTCAAGGTGGACAATCCGAAACTGGGTGGTAAAGTATGCCTATCTTTTAAAAAAACCGAGACGAGATTTGGTGTTCCAAAGATTAAGGGCCGCATCCATTACGACGAAAAATATGTAAGAGTGAAGGGCCATTGGGAATTTAGGTTGACTGCCCTCGATAACAAGACCAAGTTTGTCCTTGCGGATGATGTTGTCGTTGATAGGACAATCGCTGCCTGCCTTGCCTTTCTAAGAGTCATAAAGGTTTGGTGCTATGCCCAGATATTGGAACGCTATCGAAAAGAGCGAACGAAACCTTTTGGGAAAAGGCACCTGATAACATTCGTCTCGGATAAATTTGCCATCTATAAAATTGTGTGGAAGAAACTGTTCTATGGGGTTACGGAACTTAAATTTGGCGTTCCGATTGCGTGCAAGAAATATGGACGGGAACACAATAACAATCCAGTGGAACGGCATAATAGAGAGATTGGCAGAAGAGTCGAAGCCCTTAACGTATTCCAGACGCACCAAGGCGCATCTACAACATTGACCCTTTGCAAATTCATATACAACTATGTCACACCGCACAATAGTCTTGGTGGTAGGACCCCTGCCGAAGCGGCAGAACTAAATTTGTCTCTTGGTAAGAACAAGCTCTTAGACCTTATCCATCTAGCACGAAAGATAGAGATGACGAAATATTGACTTTATCCCTTAAAGGGATAAAGTCAAGAAAACGTCATCTATAAATACTATTGTTTCCATATCATCATAGGATGATTGGGTGACTATTTGCGACCACTGCGGCTCTAAGGATATTGCGAAGAAAGGTATGCGCTACAATACTTCAGGCGCGAAGCAGAAATTCTTCTGCCACAACTGCAACACCTGGTTTGTAATTGATGACGGATTCAAATGGATGCATTTCAACCCTAAAGATATTGTCCGTGCCTTAGACGAATACGCAGATGGAGCGTCCTTGAAAAAGATCCAAAAACATCTATCGCAGCATGACGATGTTGAGGTTTCAAGGTGGACAATCCGAAACTGGGTGGTAAAGTATGCCTATCTTTTAAAAAAACCGAGACGAGATTTGGTGTTCCAAAGATTAAGGGCCGCATCCATTACGACGAAAAATATGTAAGAGTGAAGGGCCATTGGGAATTTAGGTTGACTGCCCTCGATAACAAGACCAAGTTTGTCCTTGCGGATGATGTTGTCGTTGATAGGACAATCGCTGCCTGCCTTGCCTTTCTAAGAGTCATAAAGGTTTGGTGCTATGCCCAGATATTGGAACGCTATCGAAAAGAGCGAACGAAACCTTTTGGGAAAAGGCACCTGATAACATTCGTCTCGGATAAATTTGCCATCTATAAAATTGTGTGGAAGAAACTGTTCTATGGGGTTACGGAACTTAAATTTGGCGTTCCGATTGCGTGCAAGAAATATGGACGGGAACACAATAACAATCCAGTGGAACGGCATAATAGAGAGATTGGCAGAAGAGTCGAAGCCCTTAACGTATTCCAGACGCACCAAGGCGCATCTACAACATTGACCCTTTGCAAATTCATATACAACTATGTCACACCGCACAATAGTCTTGGTGGTAGGACCCCTGCCGAAGCGGCAGAACTAAATTTGTCTCTTGGTAAGAACAAGCTCTTAGACCTTATCCATCTAGCACGAAAGATAGAGATGACGAAATATTGACTTTATCCCTTAAAGGTAACATTTAAATAGGCCGAGCATCATAATATATTTACTAGTTAGGAAGGAGGATAACAGAATTTATGTCAAAATAGGCATGCTTATTTTCTTAGATTCTAGGAAGTCAATCCCGCGAAATCGGCATCGGCTCTCCGGACATAACAAAAATCCGCAAGGGTTTTTGTAAAACCTACCCTAAGACCTGATCAGTAATATAACAAAAAACAAAAAGTGAATTAATGACTGAATACGTAACAGACGGCAGAGTGAACAGTGAAAGCAGGAGGAAGATCCCTTGGGAGATCCAGGGAGACAATACCGCGGAGGAGCCGCGCCGTGCGAGGCGCCCGCAGCGGCACCAGCGCCAACATCAGCGGCCACAGCAGCAGAACCCGCATCGCCAGCAGCAACGCCAACAGCAGAACCCCCAAAGGCAACAGCAACGCAAACGCCAACGCCCGCAACAGCGCCCGCAGCAGAATGCGCAGCGCCGCCCGCAGCAGCCGGCGAAGCCCAGCGCGCAGCAGCTGGCGGAGGATGAAAGGAACTACAACAGCAGGCCTGTGAAGAGAAGGATGACCGTGACGTTCTACGGAGCGGCCGGGGAGGTCGGAAGGAGCTGCATCATGGTGGAGAGCGGGAGGACGAGGCTCATCCTCGACGCGGGCATAAAGCTCGGAGAGACCGAGGAGCACCCCGTGATAGACGACTCGATGCTGAAGAACATCGACGCGGTGATACTCTCGCACGCCCACATGGACCACTCGAGCTACCTGCCGCACTTCTTCTCGAACGGGTACAACGGCCCTGTGTACGCCACGAAGCCGACCTTCGAGCTCATAGACATCATGATGAAGGACTACCTGCAGATATCCAACCCGAAGCACGTCACGAAGGAGGGCATGGAGAGGCTGCCCAAGCACTACAGGCCCGAGGAGTACTTCACCGAGTTCAGGATAAGGGACATCAAGGTAAGGCTCCTCCCGGCGGGCCACATACTCGGCAGCGCGATGGTGGAGCTGGACGACGGCAAGAGCCGGCTGATCTACACCGGCGACGTCAACCTGAGAAGCACGAAGCTCCTTGACCCGGCGTATACCAAGAACCTCAGGGACGACACGCTAATAACGGAGAGCACCTACGGCGGCAAGGACGACGTCTTCCCTCCCGAGGGCGAGGTGATGGGCAAGATGGCCGCCAGCATAAAGGAGACGGTGAACTCCGGCGGGAAGGTCATAATCCCGTGCCTCGCGGTAGGCAGGGCGCAGGAGATCCTCTTCACGCTCGACGACTACGTGAGGTCCGGGGTGATCCCGAAGGTGCCGATCTATGTCGACGGCATGATCGGAAGGGTCCTGCGCATCTACAGGCGCAACGCCAGGTACTGCAAGGAATCGATAAAGCAGAGGGTCAAGACGAACAACAACGACCCGTTCACGAGCAAGAACTTCGCGATAGTTGGCAGCAAGCAGGAGAGGAACAGGATCCTGAAGAGCGACGGGGCCTGCATAGTGGTCACCACGAGCGGAATGCTCAAGGGCGGGCCGGTGATAAGGTACATGGAGAAGTTCGCAGGTGACTCCAACAACAAGGTCATCCTCGTCAGCTACCAGGCCGAGGACACCCCGGGCAGGCAGCTTCTCAACGGCGCAAGGGAGATCGAGTTCGGCGACGAGAAGCTGAAGATAAAGATCAACATGAAGGTCGAGTACTTCCACCTCTCTGCGCACGCGGACAGGCCGCAGCTGCTCTCGCTCATCGGGCGGGTGCACGGGCTGAAGACCGTGTTCGTGGAGCACGGCGAGGAGAACAAGTCGAAGGAGCTCTACGACGCGCTGAAGGGCAAGTACGACACGAGGCTGCCGGTGCTGTCCACTCCGTACGAGATCTGAGCCGCCTCAGAATCGTCGTCCGGGCGAAAGGCCACTAACGGGTGCCTTCCTTCGGCAGCGGCACGTCGCTCATCCTTTTGTTAGGATAAAATCTGCTCAGGTCTGCCAGCGCCCCCTCTCCCCTGACGAAGATCTCCGGTTCCCATATCCGCTCGCTCCTTTTCACCGCGAATCCCTGGTCAGTCAGCGTCTTGTAAAAAGGCCCGGCGTATCTCTCGGGGAACGTGCCCTTCTCCGAAGCGAACAGCGGCGGGAAATTAAATAGCTTCCCATCCGTCGCGAGCGAGTTCAACACGTTTTTCAGCGCCAGGGGTTTGTTTGCCGCGTGCTCGAGGCCGTGGAGGCTCTGGGCGACATCGAAAGGCCCGTCGTTTCCGCCTCTCATCCTAAAGACGGCCGTCTCGAAATGCCTCCTCACAAAATGCCCTTTTGGGATCTCGCTCTCGATCTCGGGGGAAAGGCGCCCCAATCCCCAGCCATAGACAAAGAGGTTCTGCGGCAGGCCCATGGACTTGGATAAGTTCATGGCCGCCTTCAGCCCGCCTCCTTTTCCCGGACCGACATCCAAGAAATGGACTGCCTCGCCCCATTTCAAACGCCGTCTCAGTTCCTTTTTCGCATCCGGCATCAGCTGGCCTCCGATCCAGCGATATTTCCTGCCGTTTGGCTTCCTGTCTTCGATGCAGGCAACTGTCCTGTCCCGCAACACGTCCCTCTCCGCCTCACCCAGGCCCGCGAAGCTCGTCAGTTTTATTACCTCGAATTCTTTCTCCCGCGCCGCTATAGGTTCTTTCTTCCTGAGAATCGGGGCGAGGATGCCGCTCCTTTCAAGTATCTGGTCGACTACGCTGCTTCGCCCCCTGTTGTGCGTTGCAACGGCGGCTGTGGAGTCCGGCATGATAGATCGATTAACTATGCTTTTCCCGCTTTATATCCTTTGACTTGGATTTTGCATGGAATGCGGCAGTTGCTACTCCTCCCTGCTCTTTTCTATAATGAAATTAGAATAGCTCTTCACGTTCGCCGGAAAGTTTTTATCCCCTTCCAGCGACTTCTCCACATGGAAGACCTGGGGCCCGTACTTGTCGTAGACCTCTATGTCCTTCTCGAAGCTCTTCAGGGAATCTGCGTCCCCTATCGCCAGTATCTCGACCGTGCCGTCGTGCGCGTTCCTGACCATTCCCTTGACGAAGTACTTGTTGGCCACGAACTTGACGAACGCCCTGTAGCCCACGCCCTGCACGGCGCCGTGCACTGTGAAAAACGCCCTCATGCCATCCACCGCTCTGATCTGCGCGACCTAATCATTTATAATTCTCCCATTTAAATATCCTCCATGCAGCGGATCATGAAAGACCGTCTGAAGGCGGTATTCCACCCCACCCTCATCATAGGGCTTACGTACGCCCTCCTGGGCATCTCTGCCGCGGTCTATTTCGGCCGCGCGGGCGCGGTGCAGGCCGCACTGGTGGTCGTCGGCGTAGTCTGTGCGCACATCTCCGTCAACCTGATAGACGACTACGCGGACCATTCCTCCGGCCTGGACAGGGAGAACGAGAAGACGAGATACAGCGGAGGAAGCAGGTTTCCCATGCGCAACAAGGCCGACGCGAGGATCGCCCTTTCCACAGGGATTTTCTCCGCCGCGATCGCGTTCACGATAGGGCTATTCCTAGCATACGCGAATCCTGTCATACTCCCCATTATCGCGTTCGGCGCGGTGTCGGTCTTCTGCTACACCAAGTACCTCGCGAGGCTGCCTTTCGTCTCGGAACCCCTGACCGCGGCGAACTTCGCCCTTGTCGCCGCCGGGAGCTTCATAGTCGTGCAGGGGTCGACAGCGCACCTGGGCAGCACCTTCCTGTTCGTGTTCCTGCCGGCCGGCCTGCTCCTGGGCGCTCTGCTTCTGGTGAACAGCATACCCGACAGGCTTGCGGACAAGAAGCACGGGAGGAGAAACTGGGTGGTCATGCTCGGAGACAACGGCAGGATAGCCGGATTCTACGCGCTCTGCGAGTTCCTCGCGTTCGCCCTTGTCGCCGCGGGGATCCTGCTCGGGCGCCTCCCGGTGCAGTTCTCCGTCGTCATGCTTACCCTGCCCTTTGCGTTCGTAATCCGCCTGGGGATACGCAATTACAAGGATCCCGGGTCGTTTGAGAAGTGCATGGCCGCGAATTTCCTTGGCATAATGCTCTTCCTGCTGTTGCTCGTGTGGTCCTTCCTCCTGACGGTGCCGCTGCTGTGATGCGTCATGCCTCATAGAGCCGCATGAAATCCGCGCACGACCCGAGCAGCGACGCATTCCCGCCCCTCACCGCGCCGACCGCCCGGTCCAGGTACCTGTTGTTCAGGGCGATCGCCTTCCGCATCGCCTTCTCCCTGCCCATGCGATAACGTCTCTCCAGCGCGAGCACCAGATTAGTCCCGCCGTTCGAGGGCGCCGCGGTCCCCTTCCTCCCGGCGAGCTCCATGACGTCGTCGCGTATCTGGAATGCCACGCCCGCGGCCGATCCGAACGAGCGCATGCTCTCGGCGAGCGCATCGCCCCTGTGGACCGCGGCTATGGCCGAGGCGACGCCTATCAGGGACGCGCTCTTCAGCGAAGCGATTCTCAAGTAGGCGCCCAGGGTGGGGGCGGCATCCGCCTTCTGGCAGGCGACGTCCAGCATCTCTCCCGCGCACATCTCCATCGCGGAACCGGCGATCTCCGAGATCACCTCCGGCCCGTACCTGCTCGACAGCTGTATCGCCTTGGATATGAGCGCGTCCCCCGCGAGTACCGCGGCCCCGTCCCCGTACTTCGCGTGCACCGAACTCGCGTCCCTTCTCTTCGAGTCGCGGTCGATCAGGTCGTCGTGTATCAGCGAGGAGGTGTGGAGCAGCTCTATGGCCGCGGCGAGGTCGACGTACTCGTCGAGCTTCTCGTGAAGCGCCATCGCGCCGAGAAACACGAGCGTGGGCCGCAGCAACTTGCCTTTGTGAGAGAGAAGGTAGACCGACGGGGCGCGGAGCCGCCTGTCGACGAAATCCTCGACGCCGAGCGAATCAAGCCGGGATACCGTCTTCGCCAGGCACAGCCTGACTCCGCCAGGGAGTTCGGCGGCAATCCCCGTCCGTATTCTCATGCGATGCCCTCTCCCACTCGGCGCTGCCCCGGGTCAGTCCTTGGTGTTCTCAAGGTCCTTGACTATCTCGAGGTACTGCTTCCTCGTTATCTCGCCGTCGGCGTACCTCCTTCTGGCTATTCCCTTCTCATCGTCGTAGTAGCGCCAGTGCCTGTGCCTGCGGAACGGCAGCCTGAACAGCCACACAAGTATCCATATGAAGATCAGCAGGCCGACCACGTTCCAGACCCAGCCCCACTCGAAACCTGACGCCGTGAAGGGCATCGAGCCCGGGTTCATCACAACGTAAAGAACCGCGCTCACAAAGACCGCCAGCCCCACGAAAACGAACAAAACGGCCAGCCCCTTGAAGAGCCACGAAAACCCATCCGCACAGTGTTCCTCCATCTAATCGGTAGCTAATGGGCTGCAAACAAATATTAAATTGACTGGACGCCGCCGGACCGTCCCGGCGCCCCGCCAAAAGGTATTTTAGGTGCAAATCCCAATCACTGCATTGCGGCGTGACGCGCGTGAATTTCCATGGCTCGACAAGAAGGCACTGCAGAACAAGCTGGACGAGCTCCAGGAGTCCTACTCGAAGACGAAGTACAACAAGGCCACCAACAAGTACCTAGGCATACTGCGGTCGAAGATGGCCAAGATAAAGAAGATAATGGCCGAGAAGAAGAGCAAGAGGGGCGCGGGCTTCGCGGTCAGGAAGTCCGGCGACGCCACGGTGGTCTTCGTGGGCTTCCCGAACGCCGGCAAGTCCTCGCTGCTGAAGAAGCTCACCGGCGTGGACTCGAAGGTGGCGGACTACGCGTTCACCACGCTGGACGTGATACCCGGGATGCTGAACTACCGCGGGGCGAACATTCAGATGCTCGACCTCCCGGGGCTGATAGAGGGCGCTCACGTGGGCAAGGGCGCGGGCACGCAGATAGCGAGCGTGATAAGGATCGCGGACCTCATCCTCTTCGTAATCGACGTTACCGCGCCAGGCCAGGCCGACTCGATCATGGAGGAGCTCTCCGCCCTGAACATAAAGGTCAACAAGGAGAAGCCGAGGGTCCTGGTCGAGGAGAAGCCGTCTGGCGGGATGGACATAGAGTCGAACGGCCACAGGATCCCGGACCCCAAGGAGGTGCAGGCGGTGCTCAACGAGATGGGCGTCTTCAACGCCAAGGTGATCTTCTACAGCAACATCGACACCGACGGGCTCATAGCCCTGCTCATAGACAACGCGGTCTACGTGAAGGGCATAGTCGTCCTGAACAAGGCGGACCTCGTTGACAGGTCCAGAGTCGAGCAGATAAGGAAGGAGATGCAGTCGAGGCTGAAGACGCAGGTCCTGGCGATCAGCGCTATGAAGGGCACCAACCTCGACGACCTGAAGGAGACGATCTTCGACAACCTCGGCATAATGAAGATCTACCTGAAGCCGAAGGACGGCTCCGCCGACTTCTCCAAGCCGTTCATACTGAAGCAGGGCGGTACCGTGATGGACGTGGCGAAGGGCCTGCACACCAAGGCGGCGAAGAACCTGAAGTACGCCTACGTCACGGGCAGGAGCGCGAGGTTCGGCAACCAGAAGGTCGGCGGCGAGCACGTGCTGCAGGACGGGGACATCGTCACGCTGGTGTACGAGAAGTTCTGACTTCCAAAGTCCTTCGCGATTCTCAGGGGCCTTCGTTTCTGAATGTCTTTGCCAACCGCTAGCGTTTCAAGTAGACCCAATACCTGAGTCTCGCCGGTTTATCCTTTCCCATGGCCACCGAATTCTTGAAGATTCCTCCTGCTTTCTCTATGATCTTTCTCGATGCGATGTTGTTGGAGTCGCAGGTAAGGAGGACATTGGCTATTCCAAGCTTCCGCGCTTTCGGCAGTGCGAGCCGCAGGATTTTCGCTCCGTAGCCGCGTCTCCTCTCCGACGGTCTTACCTCATACCCTATGTGCCCGCCTAGTCTCCTTAAATTCCTATTAAGGTAGTGTCGTATGCGGACGCTTCCGATGTATGCGTTTCCGTCGACGAGCCAGTATGTTGTCATGGGCACGTATCCTCTCGGCAGGTCCCTCCCTGCGGCATCTTCCTTGAATCTCTTGACGAACTTACTGAAACTCTTCGAAAGTCTCTTGTAGTTCAGTTTCTCATGTGTGCCTTCCTTTTTAAATTCTCTCAATGCGCTAAGGTAGCTTTTCTTGTATCTGGCGGAAGGTGGAACTAGTTTCAGCATAAAATCAACAAGACCGACGGGAATATTCACTCGCAAGCCAGGTTAATATGCTTATTCTCCAATTAGTTCCGTCAATTAGTTGCTACTGAAGAATGCGATCGCCGGGATTTGAACCCGGCTCTTTGCCTTGGAGGGGCAAAGTCCTAACCAGGCTAGACTACGATCGCACAAACATCATATTTGTAGGGAAAAGGCTAAAAAGCAGCACGAGCGCCGCTATTTTACGTCCACTTTCTTGAACAGGTAGGCGCCCTTCTTCACCTTGCCTTCGAACTGCCCGAACTTGCAGTCCCCGAGGGTGCCGAGCTTCACGCCGAGCTGCGCGCAGATGGCCTCGGCGGTATCGGGCATGAACGGCGAGACCAGGATCGCGATTATCCTGCAGCTCTCGAGCAGGTTGTAGAGCGCGTTGCCCAGCTCTGCGTCCCTGAGCTGCCAGACCTTCTTCTCGTTGACGTACTTGTTGGCGCTCCTGATGAACTTCCAGACGTCCTCGAGCGCCGCGTGCGGGTCGACGTTATTCATGAAGACGTCCATGGACGAGAGTCCGAGCCCGTCCTCAAGCTCTGGCTTCCCCTCTATCCTGCCGCCGAACCTCTCCGCCAGGCTCACAACCCTGTAAAGAAGGTTCCCCAGGTCGGCCACGAGCTCCCCGTTGATCCTGGCGATCAGCTTCTTCTCCGAGTAGTCGCCGTCGTCCTCCAGCGGCATCTCGCTTATCACGAAGTACCTGAACGCGTCAACGGAATACCTCCCGACAACGTCCGCGGGGTTCACGACGTTGCCCTTGGACTTGCTCATCTTATCGCCCTCGACGACCCACCAGCCGTGGGCGAAGACCTTCTTCGGGGGCTCGATCCCCGCGGCGAACAGCAGGGCGGGCCATATGACCGAGTGGAACCAGTTGATCTCCTTGCCCACTATCTGGACGTCAGGGGGCCAGTACTTCTTGAATTTGTCTCCGTCCGGCCAGCCCACTGCGCTCAGGTAGTTTATCAGGGCATCGACCCAGACGTAGACCGTGTGGTCCTTGTCGCCGGGGAAGGGCACTCCCCATTTCACCACGGACCTCGATATGCTTATGTCCTTCAGTCCGCCCTTCACCCTATTCACGGTCTCCAGCGACCTGGATTTCGGGGAGAGGAAGCCGGGGTTGTCCCGGTAGAACTCGAGCAGCCTGTCCTGGTACTTCGACAGCCTGAAGAAGTAGGACTTCTCCTTCAGCCTCTCGACCGGCTTGCCGCAGTCGGGGCACTTCCCTTCCTTGAGCTGGAGCTCTGTGAAGAAGGTCTCGTCCGAGACGCAGTACCAGCCCTCGTACTCGCCGAGGTAGACGTCCCCGCTCGCCTTGATCTTCTCGATCATCAGCGGCACGGCGCTCTCGTGGTACGGGTCGGTCGTCCTGATGAAATGGTCGTTGGATATGCGCAGGAGCTTCCACATCTCGGCGTACATGGCCGCCATCCTGTCGGTGAATTCCCGCGTGCCCACGCCTGCCGCCTGCGCGGCCTTCTCTATCTTCGAGCCGTGCTCGTCGGTACCGGTCAGGAAGAAGACGTCGTCCCCCTTCAGCCTGTGCCACCTGGCGAGCACGTCCGCCACGATGGTGCTGTAAGCGGTCCCCAGGTGGGGCGGGCCGCTCGCATAATAGATGGGGGTCGTTACGTAGAACTTCGGAATTGGATCACCGTTAGATATCCATTGGCTTATCAAATCTAAAAAGCTTGCGTGAGCCAGGAGGGCTTGCATATATATTGCTTTTACGCGATAACTGTCCATGGCCAACCGCATCGACAAGGCGGTCACGGTGGCGTTCGCGCCCCAGCTGACCCCCATCTACATGTTCGCCGCGCTCCTCGCCTCGAGCCTGCAGGCGAATCTTGTCGCGCTCGTGGTTGCGATCGCTTTTGCCTCGGTGATCCCCGCAGCCTCGCTTCTGGCATACGTGCGGCTGGCCGGAGTCGACTACCAGATAATGGATCCCAGGAAGCGCTATCCTCTTTTCATATCTGCGGTGGCTTCCTACCTAGTGGGGCTCGCGGTCCTCCTGCACATTAACGCGCCCTTCATAGCGTCCGCCCTCATGCTCGCGTACGCGGTCAACACCACCGTAGCTGCGCTGATAAACCGCTTCGACAAGATCAGCACCCACGTCTGGGGGATCAGCGGACCGGCGGTCGCCCTGCTCTACGCATACGGTTACCTCGCCTTCGCGGCCGTGATAGCCCTGGCGGCGCTAGTCGGCGTATCGCGGGTCAGGATGAAAGCGCACACGCCATGGCAGGCAGCCTCGGCGATACTGGTCTCCCTGCCCCTGACCCTATTCATAATATACCTCGTGGCACCGTTCCTGTTTTCGTTGTAAGCTGGGTTCGCTTCTGCAGAAACTACGAAAACGCAGCGAGACCGCCCTCAGACCTTTATTATCGCTTCCATCAACGCGTAGAGCATCGATAGATTCTCCAGGCTTATCCTTTCCCTGATCGTGTGGGTATCCTCCGCGCCGTTGCCGAGGTTTATGCAAGTAAGCCCCTTCGAGTTGAAGATGTTCGCGTCGGAGACGCTCCACGCCCTCTCTATCCTGGCATCCAGTCCCATGCCCCTGACCTTGCTTGAGAGCAGGTCGATGAATCTCCAGGGCCCGCCACCGCTCTCGAACTCGTATCCGTCGTTCTCCCTTACAAATTCAACCGAGCACCTTACGCCAAACTCCTTCTCCAGCCTCTTGAGCGCGGCCTCCATCCTTTCCCTATATTCGCGCAGGTCTTTCTCGCTGAAGCTGCGCACCTCGCCGCTCGCGGCCACTCTCCCCGGGACGGTGTTCCTCGCGGTGCCCGAGCGAACCATGCCGATGTTCGCGGTGGCCGACGTGGAGATGTTGCCGAAGGGAATGTCCCTCACTAGGAAGGCGAACGCCGTCAGTGCGTTGACCGCGGTATCCGGTCGGGAGGCGTGCGCCTCTTTGCCCTCGATCGCAAGGTCGAACCTCTCGTAGAAAGGCGAGCCCGAGATGATGGTTCCGATGGGTCTCGCTATATCGAAGCAGATTCCTTCCTTCGCCTTGAGGAGCGAATAATCGAAGTTGACCGCCCCATAGCTCCCCGTCTCCTCTGAACGCGTTATGACAAGCTCAAGGGGCCGGTGCGATGCCCTATCTTTCAGGTTTCTCGCGAGTAGCACGGCGCATGCCAGCGCGGCCTTGTTGTCCACGCCCAGTATTGTGTCGCCTCCGGAGACCAGATAGCCGTTCTCTATCCTCGGCCTGATGCCGCGGCACGGCTCGACGGTATCCATATGAGCGGATATGAAGATCGATTCGCCTGTGCCCTCGCCGCGGGCGTAGACGTTGCCGTATCCATCCTTCTTCGCCTCGGCGCGGCCGCCCAACATGCGCAATACGCAATCTGCCACGGCATCCTCGTTACCGCTCGGGGAGTCAATCTTCACCAGCTCCATGAAAATGTCGGCAAGCTCCTCCACGCGAACACTCTACGAATAATGCCTGGAATAATGCCTGATTGCCCTCAGTTCATTTATAAGGTTTTGCTGGCTTCCGTAGTCATGCATGAGCTCTGCGTTCAGCCTGCTTGCCAGCTCGGAGTCGGAAACGTAGAGCACGCAGCATCCCAGCTTGTCGTTGCTGTCCTGGGAGATCTCGTCCCTCCTGCTGGGATCGTTTAGTATCGGCAGGTGCCTATCTCCAGAGGTCACCCTTAGATCGCAGTGCCCGCCGTGCTGCACGCCTCCGCCGAGAGGCGGGGTGCAGACGCAGGTCAGGGCCTGGATCGCCGGGAAAGCGGAGTAATCGGGGAATCTGTAACTGAGCCCCTGCTCCATGGACAGCGCGACCAGCGAATTCGCCAGCGCCAGGCTCTTCGTGGTGCTTATTATCAGGTTGTTCCCGTCGCCGCAGGCGAGTAGCGGGGCCGTGAGCAGCTCGGAGTAGCCGTTGCCCCTCCATTCAGGGGATATCACAACAGTACCCAACTCCCAGATGTTCATGCCGGTCCGCGGAAGTCCGAGCCTCTCCCTCATCGCGTCGTTGAGGAGAGGGACGAGTCGGGCATAGCCTACGTCCTCGCCGTCTATCCTAAGCACAGCGGCGAGCCCCTGCTCGTAGCTGTTCCTGAGGACGTCTGGGTTGCTTTGTAGCATCGCCCCCTGCTCCTGCGCCACAAGCCCGTTTATGCGCCTGAAGTCTATGGGCGTGCTCCCGTCCGTGCCGTACAGCACCGCCGCCGCGGGCTGGGTTGAGATCCCTTCCCTCATTCCGACGGCCATCTGCAGGCCGCCCCAGTTCTTGATTGCCATGTTGAACACGATGTGGAGCGCCTTCTCTGGCTCCATTGGTTTCTCTTATGAATCTCTTTCTATAAATACTTTATGTTATTCTAATAACAAAAATACACCAAAATAACACCAGTATATAAACATATCCTGAGAATGAATACCGTTCGAGCAATGATGCGCATGCCAAACGTCTCCCAGGCCGTCTCGCAACTGGTACGGAACAGGCCGTTCATTGAGCAGGCGCTCGTGAGCGGGATAATAAACTATGCATACTTGGCGGACGCGCTGAAGCCGGAGGTGGAGGAGGCACTCAGGAAGAAGGTCAACAGGTACGCCATCGTGATGGCGCTCAGGAGACTCACCGAGCAGCTGAAGGAGAGCTTCGTGGGCGAGGCGGGGGCCAACCTCGCAGACGCGGACATAATGACGACGTCGGGAATCTTCGAGATGACCGTTCTCAAGGACGCCAGGTCCATAGAGTCGGTATCGAAGCTATACTCGATCGTAGACCTCTCGAAGGGCGACTTCCTCACGATAACGCAGGGCACGCACGAGATAACGATACTATCCAACAGCAGGTACAAGGAGCGTATGAAGAAACTGTTCCAGAAGGGCAACGTGGTGAACATCACTGACGGCCTGTCATCCATAACGGTAAGGATTCCGATCGAGGCCGCGGACTCGGTGGGCGTCCTCTACCTGCTCACAAAGGCGCTGAGCTGGGAGAACATAAACATAGTTGAGGTCGTCTCCACGCTGAGGGAGGAGATGTTCATAATCGACGAGAACGACACCCCCGCCGCGTACAACGCGATAAAGGGTCTTGTCAAGAGCCAGAAGAAGACTTAGAGAGTTTCAGCGAACCCGTTGAAGAACTCCTTGCGTCCTCTGCCTACCACTCTGTACTTATCTCCTTCTACCAAGACCGCTTGGGTGTCGTAGAGCGCTACAAGGGGGTATGATGTGCCTGCCGCCTCCGCCTCCGCGACCTGCCTGTACTTTTCCCCGAAATGCGCCGTTATGATGAAAGGCACGAGTTTTAATGCAGTGAGATCCGTTATTCCGATCTCGTTCTTGTCCGCATGTTTCCATTCTGCAGCCTCTATCGTTGGGCACACTATATAGCTACCTGCGCTAACTCCAATGTAGAGCTTTCCTTCATCGAGCAACTCAGGCAGTATCCTGTCGAAGCCGCTTTCCCTTGCATAATACAAGAGATAGAAGGTGTTTCCCCCGTTAACGAAGATCACGTCCCTGTCGGCCAGTTCCCTCCGCAGTTCCTCATGCTTCTTGTCCCGGAAGTCAATGTCGGCAATGTCCCGTATGCCGCATTCCCTCAGCTGGACACGGTATGCGTCAAGCCACTCAGGATTCTTTTTCTCACCGTAGGCAGCCGTAGTCACGAAAGCCACCGAGGTCTCTGCAGGCCTCTTGATAAGATCCAGGAATACTCTCTTCAGTTCGGGCTGTATCCCCTGCGACGTGAGCAAAAGCCTTTGTTCCATGAGATCTCACTGCTAAAGTGGGAAGGACTGCGAGCGCCGGGATTTGAACCCGGGCCATGGCCTTGGCAAGGCCGCGTCCTACCAGGCTAGACTACGCTCGCGCAGATTTATTTTGGAGGTAAAGGATAAAAACACCACGTGCCGTCTCCGCCGGCCTCAGCGCTTAGTGAAGAGCGGCACGTCCGCGCCGCACTTCCGCGTCTGTCCGTTGCGCAGGCCGCCGACCAGGCGACCGTCGGGCCCCTGCGATTCCTGCTCGTTACCGTCCACCACCTCTATCCCGTCGAGCCAGAGGGTGTTCTTCCGGACATGGTGCCCCGGCATCACGGCCCTCAGGGGTCCGCCGTGCCTCGGCTCGAGCGGCTTCCCGTTCCGCGCGAAGGCGGCGATGCAGTCGTCGCCGACCTCGTCCAGCGGGACGCCGGCGGAATAGTCCGTGCACCCGGACCGCAGCATAACGAAGTCGCCCCTGGGCACGGCCAGTTCGAGGAGCCTCCTTATCGGGATCCCCGTCCATTCGTCATCGGGTCCTGCCGGTTCCGCCGCGCGGACCGCGCCGCCGAGCCTCCTCGTCACCGCGGGCATGGAGGCCAGCTGCCCCCAGGACAGCGTCACCTCACTGCCGACCTTTCCGAATATCCTGAGCTTGTAGGTCTTCAGGTCGACCCGCGGCGCCTTCGTCGCGCCGAGGGCCTGCCCCGCCTGGGCTTTCTTATTCTTTATCATCTCCATTTGCTCGATCCGTACAAGTTATAACGATGTGGCTGTAGGGGCCGGCCGCGTGCCGCGCCTACTTCTTCGGGAGAACTCCGGAATCGACGAGCTTCTGCGCCTGCTCCAGCTCCTTCTGCGTGTTGACCGGTATCCACGAGTCCGGCGGTATGACTATCGCGTAGACCTTGCTCATCTTCGCGAGCTCCGGGAGCACCGCGGTCTCCAGGTCCAGCGGACCCTTCTTCTTCAGGTCGACCAGCTCGTCGACGTACTTGTAGAACGCCGGCTCGAACATGTCCAGGCCCACGTGTGCCATGAGCGGCATCAGCGGCTTCTCCTCGAAGCCCTGCACCAGGCCCCTCGAGTCCGCCTGCACGATGCCGAATGCCGACCTGTGCGCCTTCGCCACGACGGTGCTGGCGATGGTCCCGAACGCCTTCACCGAGTACGCATGCTCGAGCAGCACTTTCATCGGGAGGTTGCTGTCCAGGAATATGTCGTCGGGGAACGCCATTATCGACCTCCGCGACCTGTCGATCTTGCCCGTCTCCAGGGCGTGCTTGAACGCCTTCCCCTTCGATATGCCCTGCTCGTAGTCGTAGGAGAGCGCGACCCTGACGTTCTTCCAGTTGTTCTTCGCCTTGGTTATGTGCTCGGTTATCGCTGTGTCCTTGTATCCCAGCAGGAAGACGAAGTCGCGGAATCCGCAGTTGGAGAAGAAGCCCACGGCCCTGTCCAGCAGCGTGTCATCGCCGACCTTGACCAGCGCCTTCGGCACCTCTGCGCCCATCCGCTTGCCGGAACCGCCCACTGCCAGCACGATCTGCGTCCTTGAAGCCTCCAGTTCGTAGTCCTTTATTCTCTGGGTCATGCAAAAACATCGCTTTTGCGGCTTTTAAGCGTTTCGTTCCGCGGATAAAGTCAATATTTCGTCATCTCTATCTTTCGTGCTAGATGGATAAGGTCTAAGAGCTTGTTCTTACCAAGAGACAAATTTAGTTCTGCCGCTTCGGCAGGGGTCCTACCACCAAGACTATTGTGCGGTGTGACATAGTTGTATATGAATTTGCAAAGGGTCAATGTTGTAGATGCGCCTTGGTGCGTCTGGAATACGTTAAGGGCTTCGACTCTTCTGCCAATCTCTCTATTATGCCGTTCCACTGGATTGTTATTGTGTTCCCGTCCATATTTCTTGCACGCAATCGGAACGCCAAATTTAAGTTCCGTAACCCCATAGAACAGTTTCTTCCACACAATTTTATAGATGGCAAATTTATCCGAGACGAATGTTATCAGGTGCCTTTTCCCAAAAGGTTTCGTTCGCTCTTTTCGATAGCGTTCCAATATCTGGGCATAGCACCAAACCTTTATGACTCTTAGAAAGGCAAGGCAGGCAGCGATTGTCCTATCAACGACAACATCATCCGCAAGGACAAACTTGGTCTTGTTATCGAGGGCAGTCAACCTAAATTCCCAATGGCCCTTCACTCTTACATATTTTTCGTCGTAATGGATGCGGCCCTTAATCTTTGGAACACCAAATCTCGTCTCGGTTTTTTTAAAAGATAGGCATACTTTACCACCCAGTTTCGGATTGTCCACCTTGAAACCTCAACATCGTCATGCTGCGATAGATGTTTTTGGATCTTTTTCAAGGACGCTCCATCTGCGTATTCGTCTAAGGCACGGACAATATCTTTAGGGTTGAAATGCATCCATTTGAATCCGTCATCAATTACAAACCAGGTGTTGCAGTTGTGGCAGAAGAATTTCTGCTTCGCGCCTGAAGTATTGTAGCGCATACCTTTCTTCGCAATATCCTTAGAGCCGCAGTGGTCGCAAATAGTCACCCAATCATCCTATGATGATATGGAAACAATAGTATTTATAGATGACGTTTTCTTGACTTTATCCGTTCCGCGCGACATTATTACATTCTCCTCGCCGCGACGAGGAGATGCCTGCTCCAGCTCCACAACCCCGGGCGTTTCACAGGCGCGCTCGCAGCTCCAGATCACTTATGGCGCCGTTCGCGCTGACAAAGCCGCCGCGCCGTTTCAAGCGATAAAGTCAAGAAAACGTCATCTATAAATACTATTGTTTCCATATCATCATAGGATGATTGGGTGACTATTTGCGACCACTGCGGCTCTAAGGATATTGCGAAGAAAGGTATGCGCTACAATACTTCAGGCGCGAAGCAGAAATTCTTCTGCCACAACTGCAACACCTGGTTTGTAATTGATGACGGATTCAAATGGATGCATTTCAACCCTAAAGATATTGTCCGTGCCTTAGACGAATACGCAGATGGAGCGTCCTTGAAAAAGATCCAAAAACATCTATCGCAGCATGACGATGTTGAGGTTTCAAGGTGGACAATCCGAAACTGGGTGGTAAAGTATGCCTATCTTTTAAAAAAACCGAGACGAGATTTGGTGTTCCAAAGATTAAGGGCCGCATCCATTACGACGAAAAATATGTAAGAGTGAAGGGCCATTGGGAATTTAGGTTGACTGCCCTCGATAACAAGACCAAGTTTGTCCTTGCGGATGATGTTGTCGTTGATAGGACAATCGCTGCCTGCCTTGCCTTTCTAAGAGTCATAAAGGTTTGGTGCTATGCCCAGATATTGGAACGCTATCGAAAAGAGCGAACGAAACCTTTTGGGAAAAGGCACCTGATAACATTCGTCTCGGATAAATTTGCCATCTATAAAATTGTGTGGAAGAAACTGTTCTATGGGGTTACGGAACTTAAATTTGGCGTTCCGATTGCGTGCAAGAAATATGGACGGGAACACAATAACAATCCAGTGGAACGGCATAATAGAGAGATTGGCAGAAGAGTCGAAGCCCTTAACGTATTCCAGACGCACCAAGGCGCATCTACAACATTGACCCTTTGCAAATTCATATACAACTATGTCACACCGCACAATAGTCTTGGTGGTAGGACCCCTGCCGAAGCGGCAGAACTAAATTTGTCTCTTGGTAAGAACAAGCTCTTAGACCTTATCCATCTAGCACGAAAGATAGAGATGACGAAATATTGACTTTATCGTTTCAAGCCAACGCATATTAACCTCCGAATCTGATATTAAAATGATTGCGGTGGAGATTGGAATAATTGGCGTATCTATTTAGCTCCCGACGGGAGCTGAGTTGTACTGTCTTATGCCTCTCTGTATGAAGTCGAAAACGTTTACATCGTTCTTCTGCTTCGTAAGTATCGTTGACATCATTATCTCCCTGCAGTGCGTTCCAACTACGCTCCTGTGCTGCCCAGATATGTTCCGTGCAACTACGTTCTTGCGAATGTCCCGTTCAGAGGCGTTGTTGGTCGGTTCCACGAAGTCGTAAACCAGGCAGGTGAACCACGAGTCAATGTATTTTTGCAACCGCTTCACCAATCTTTCTGTTATCCTAGATCTGCGTTTGTTCTTGCGCAACCTACGTATCCTGTCCTTCATCTCATCGATGCGATCCATAACTTCGGGAGTGCCTTCGAGGTGGTCCTCCTTTACCTGTTTGATGTATGCGAACATCTCTTTCAGCATCTCACGAATTCTCTTGCCGTATGCATCCTCTTCGGCCGCTTTGTCCGCGAACCCGAGAAGGTGCGACCAGCACTTCGATGATTCCGAACCGAAACAGTCATATGCCGAAAAGCAGTCGGTATTGGATATACCTGAGAAGTCCCCATCGAACACTTCCCTCAATACTCCTGTTCCCCTGCTGTCCCTCAAGAGGACCAGGGACGTGTCGTGATTCGACAGGTTCCACAGCCACCAGTTGCGGCCGTTGAAGGGATACGACGTCTCGTCCGACCTTACGTAATTTGACTCCCTTATCTGCTGTCTTATCTCCTCGAAGGTCGGTTCGAATATCTGCGCCGTTCGGTATATCGCGTTGTGCATGCCGCCCTGGGTTATTGGCACCCCGAAGAGGTTCCCGCTTATCTGCGAAAGGCACTCGAAGGGGACGTGTCCTTTGTAATGCAGCATTTCCCAGATACCCGTTATCGTGGGCCCGAATATTCCCGTCTTTGGAAGTTCCGGATGCGTCGTTACATGGTCACAGCCGCAGTCGTTGCAGTGGTATCTGTACTGGGTGAATTCCGTGACGACCTTCTCTATCCTGATGTCCTCTATGATCTTCTTCTCCTTTCCAGTCATCTCGATGTTGCGGCTGTTGCACCCCGCACAAACTCTCGGTTTGAGGTCGATGAAACGGTTCGGTTTTGGCTTATCTCTGGTTGCACCAACATGGCCTTCGGGTGCGCCTTTCTTTCCTTCTGGCCGGTTCTCATCGTCTTTCTTCTCTTTCAGTATCCTCTTCGATGAAGGGATGTTCGGATTCTCGTATATCCAGAGACGTCTCTGGAGTTCGACTACAGAGTTCTTGAGTTCTTCCACGTTCCTTTGAAGTTCCTGAACCTTTTCTACTTTCTTCAAAAGTGCAACGTAGATGTCCTTCTCTATGGTAACATACTCAGTCAGAAGATCGCCGAGGATACAAATACTGAAGGAATAGTATTCTTTTCGCCCGCGGCGATTTAGTGGAGGTTCAGAGGGGAGCTAAATAGATACTAATTGGCACAGGAGACATGGGCAAACTGTATGCAAGGGCATTTGCTGGCGCCGGGTATACGACAAATTGTTGCGACTTGCCCTCGAAACGGGTACAATTGGAAAAGGAATTATCCGGTGTATCAAATATATCCATCTTAAATGACGGGGTCGAGGTTTCTAGGAGGAGCGACCTGATTTTCTATCTAGTCGAAACCGAAAACATAGAAAAAGTGGCAGCGCTATACGGCCCTTCTACAAAGCAAGGCGCAACGGTCTCTCCGGGAACCTCGGTCATGACGCCATCCATACGCGCATTCGAGCAGCATCTACCGAAAGACGTGAATATCGTCCCTTTCCATTGTCTCTTCGGGCCGTCCCTCAATCCCCAAGGACAGAATGCCGTTGTGGTAAATTATAGAAGTTCTCCCGAAGCATACGCCAGTGCTACACAGACATTCCAGAGCATGGGGGTAAAACTCATAGAACTGGGCAGTTACCAGGAGCACGATAGAATAACTGCAGATACCCAAGTCGCAACGCACCTTGGCTTTTTAGCCATGGGCACCGCCTTCAAAGAAATGGGCGGATATCCCTGGCTAGATCCGACATACGCCGACGGAATCGACAATGTGAAAATATTGATGTGCCTGAGAATATATGCGGGCAAAGCCCACGTTTATTCCGGGTTAGCGATGCAAAACCCGTTTGCAATAGAGCAGTCCGCTCAATATGCAGAATCAGTATCCGAATTATTTGGCCTGATGATCCAAGAAAAAGAAAAGGAATTAAGAGATAGGATCGAGGCCGGGATAAAGTCGGTATTTGTAAATGGCGAATCCCCAATTCTCTTGGACAACGAAGTCATGGGCGGATCTGGATTGGGCCTGTCTCCAGATAGGAGGAAACCGAACTCTCATCTCAGCCTATTCGGGATGGTTGACATGTGGCATCAGCTAGGGATAAACCCTTACGATAACATGGTATGCCAAACGCCGGTCTACCGATCAAGACTGGGAATTGTGGAAGCTCTGTGTAGAAATCCAGAGTTAGTCGAAGAGAGCATTAAAGCAGCGCTATATTATAACTTAACCTCGCCACTTCTCTCGTGAACTGACGAAAACTATTTTTATGCCAAGGGCGGTATTTTCATCGATTAACATGAAAAATACAACGACGCCCTTGGGCGGTATAGCTATCATCGACAAAGTAGAAAATGATTTCGGTCTGATCTCCTCGGTTTTCGGAGGGATCATGAGTCCCGCATACGTCGGGCGGTTGAAATTGCTCCTAAACAACCGCCTGACTTTCGCGACGTCTATACACCAGGTAATTCCCACCTCCTCTGAAGACACCTGTGCGCTTCTCGGCGCGGAGTACGTCTCGGAGAGATCGCTGTACAGAACCGTCGAGAAGGTCGGGTTGCTTGCGCCAGCAATAATCGAAAAGTACCAGGATTTCCTCAATGCGAGGAACCTTGCCGACAAGGACCAGAACATCGACTGGTCGTCGATATACTTCGAGGGGAAGAAGGCAGAGATGGGCGCATTGGGCTATTCCAGGGACCACCGCCCTGACAAGAGACAGGTGACCTTCGGGATAGCGACGGGGATAAACGGTATTCCCACCGCGCTGACGATACAGAAGGGCAACGTGTTGGACAAGAAGCACTTTACCGAGACGTACAACGTCGTCAAGAGGATACTGCAGAAGGGTTCCCTGCTGATATTCGACTGCGGCGCGAACACGAAGGAGAACAAGGCGCGGATTGTCTTCGACGGGTTCAACTACCTGACGCTGAAGCAGAAGAACGTCAAAAACTATCGCAGATACATCGCCCTGTTCAAGTCCGCGGAGAAATCGACGATAAACATCGGAGGCAATACCTACCTTGCTGTGAAGGTGAAGGAGGGTGGCGAATTCCAATACATCTACTTCTCAAGGACGCTTCTCGAGACGCAGATACGCAACAAGAACAGGAAGTTCGAAAGGCGAAAGGAGAAGGGTAACAAACTCGCGAAGAAAGCGGGAAAGCGCAAGGCGGTGGAGACTTACCCCTGTGAGAAGGGATGGGTCGAACTTTATCCCGAACTCCAGATTGCACTGGGATGCGTCGAGAACCCCTACATAAACGGGATAGAGGGGTTCTTCATCCTAGAGAGCACCGTCGACGCGACTCCCGAAGAGATACTGCGGATATACAAGCAGAGGGACGCCGCGGAGAAACTCGTGCGCAATATGAAGGAGGGGATCGAACTCAGGCCGGTCAGGCACTGGACTAAATACGCGATAATCGGCGCGATCCTCATCGCCTTCCTCGCGGAAGCCATGGTCAGTTTGACACTGCTTCCGTGCAAGAATCCCCTCGTCAAGAACGTGAAGCTCCTCAAAAAATACCTGACGAATTTGACAGTGACCTTCGTTTACCCTCCAGGACGGTTCAAATTCGCAGTGGTGAGCAACATTTCGCCCCCGATTTCGGAGATTTTCGGAGGTTTCCTGCGCAAATACGGTACGAAAAACCTAAACCTGCGCTGGTAGAAATTGTTTTGGCAAATTGGGTTGGAGACAACTGTCAGATACTTCGCGGCCTATTTGGCGAAGTCAAGATAATAACTCGGATGCCGCAACAGCGAAAAGCTATTTAAAACATCAGAGCCATATCTGAGTACGGTGTCTTAATTTGATAGTGTCAGCCAAGAGGATTCTGGAGCTAAACGAAAAATACAAGCTCATCAGCAATCTGGCCGAGAGGGAGTACTCGCCGGAGGGCACTGGCTTCGACATACGCGCCGGCGAGATATACCTCATAAGGGGCGACGGCTATCTCGGTGTCGAGGACAGGAAGACTCCCGACATAGAGAAGGTCGCGGACGTAAATAAGGGGGACAGGAAGTTTACCCTCCTGCCCGGGGAGTTCGTGCTCGTCAAGACCATGGAGAGCGTCAGCCTGCCCTCGGAAAAGATAGTCACCGAGGAAGGAAGCAAACCCACGTTCCTCACGATCCACGTCTACCCGCGGAGCACCCTGCAGAGGTGCGGCGTCCACCTGATGGCGACCAAGACCGACCCCGGATATTCGGGGGAGCTCACGTTCGGGATGGCGAACATGGGGAAATCGAAATTCGAGCTGGACCTGGGCGCCCGGATAGCGAACGTCGTCTTCATGCAGGTGGTCGGCGACCTGCACAGGGCGTACGAAGGGCAGTGGAAGGGCGGAAGGGTGGCTGCGGAGAAGCTTGAGAAACAGAATTAGGAAGGTAACGCGACTAGGACTCTTGGCAGATAATTGATTACGCCATTACTTTGCGTAAGTTAGTCGGCGGCGTTTTGGAATCTTCAGCTCTTAGTAGCAGCCCTAGCTTATCGGCTTTGACTTCTAACGGAGTTCTCTGTTCAGCTACTAAAGGCGGCTTCTCATACTCCTTGTGCATTCTGCAGGGTAGTGGTTCAGCGGAACCACCATATTTCGTACTTACAACAAACCTAGTCGATTGTGAAGTATGCATAAGCAATAGGTCATTGCACACGCTACCGGGGCGCAGTCTTATTGTACGATTTGTCGGATTGAAAAATTCCAAGGTAAGGTTTCCATCAAACCCAGGCCAGACAAGATTAGCAGGATTTGATGATACGTCCCGTAGCCAGGGCAGAACCACTTCGCGATTCGTTACGTCTAAATCATACTGATCTATGTGACCAACTAGATTGTTCGGCATTTTTATCCGTTGCTCTGTTGAACCCAGAGCAAATCCTTTGGGCTCGAGAGAAAAGGTGCCACCAGATTTCACAGTTACTTTCTCCATCGTTTCTCCAAGGTCACACCTCGGATTTAGGTACGGAACCTTCGAGGGCCCCTGTACTAGAAACACGTTACCCAGGGTCAGTCTGATTGACTCAAATCCAACCATCTTCTTGTCAAAGGGAGCTATGACCTTTTCGGCGTTCACATAATCTAAGAGCTCTGCTCCGTAAAGTTCATACGTAAAATGGCAGCGGGTCCATGGGATTTTAGGTACATGTAGACCCACATTGGGCAGCGGGGCTAGGGCAATACGGGGCTTGAGATCGAACATGAACACTAACGCGCCTACGGGCATCTCTGAAAATACTGCCACTGGGTGCTTTGGGTTAAGGTTGAGAATGGTTAAGGGAATCTGCTCATCGCCTTCATGCTGACGATAAAACTTACGACAGACCTGAAGTCCTAGTCTTGCCAAGCTAGATTTATTTACAAAATCGACCTCTATTATGCGCTCCTCATTTACGCCGAATCTATTTTCATAGACCCCTAGATCAGTAGGTAGATTTCTTACGCTTTCACGTGTAAAGGCATCGACAGATCCCCCTGGTCTTATAATGTATGGCTCACCCTTTCCCACTCGTGTCTCCTCATGAGTGGATCTATTTATGAACAGATCTGATAGACGCACTTGAATTGAACTTTCTTGGACTGATCCCTGTTTAATACCATCTATTTCTAGACTTCCGTCTCTCAGGTGGTCCACAAGATCCTCATGGCAAAGCATAGGCATACCGTATTCCCCAGAGTAATTGTGCGTCTGACTGTATTTAAAGATACGTGTGAAGCGGCTTCATCCCATAATTCATGCCGACGCTAATCCTGACCTTTTCGGGCGGTAAGATTTTGTTCCTTTCCGTCGATGCCACATTATGGGAAAGCCCAAAAGGAGGGCAAACCCGAAGGTGGTAACGAGAGTCGATAGAAACATAGCGGTATTGACCGCAAAGACCGCGAAGAGATTCGCCAATAGGCTTCCTCCCCCTTGGGAGAAGAAGACGAGGGGAAGTCCCCCGATACACGACAGCAGAACAGTATTCGTGCTGTGCCTCCTAATGGTCTCCCTGAACCTGACTTATGATGGCATGGAGGTGGAAAAACGGAAGGGATACCTTCAACAGGTGTTGAAGGCCCCGAACCTCCCGAGTCGTAGCGCATTACATCGAGGAATGCAACGACTTGATCAAAAATACATCAGGAAGTTCAATAAACTTCTCGTTAGGAAGTTTGTCAACAAGGGAATGACCGTTGCGGTGGATTCGACAGGGATACGACTGATGGTCAGCAGTTCGTGGTACGACATCCGAATTGGGAGGGTCAACAAAAGGAGGGACAACGCGAAATTGCACATATCTGTGGCCCTGCGAAGAAACATTATCGTAGGATACAAGATAACGTCGTGGAAACGAAACGATTCGCCGCAACTGGGGTTCCTATTGCGCGACATCGACGAACTTCTCCAGGTGCTGGGAGATGCAGGATACCTCGGCCGAGACAACTGCAACGTAGTTGCCAGCAAGAACGGGAGGCCGTTCTTCGCCCTTAAGGATGGAGTAAAAAGCAGGGCGAAAGGTTCGCAGGCATGGAAGGAGATGGTCGTATTCGCGAGGAAAAAGAAGGAGCTGTACGACGCGATTTATCATGCGCGTTCGGTGATAGAAAGCATCTTCTCCGCGGTAAAGAGACGGTATGGAAGTTGCGTAAGGGCTGTGAATCGGAAGACGCGAAACATGGCGATCGCGCTGAGGGTGATCGCCTTCAACATAAAACAGCGCCTCTACGACGCAACGGCAAGGCGACTAGGGTTGCCATTCTGGGTAAAGTGCGACCGGTAAAAAGGACCTGAAGGTCATCAACAGTTAGCGGAAGCGAAGTCACATGAGTTCTAGGCCGATGTTTTCCGTCGAAATCTACGCCTTTTTCAGAAAATCGATGCCACATACGGCCCAGAACATGCAGACAATTCTTTCTCATCGACGGACAACCGCCTTCGCGGCGTCATTCTTTATGGGATGAAGCCGTGTGAAGCCGGCCCTCTAAATACGACAAGCTATTTAAAACTCAAGCGCGCAGTATATTCGAACGAATTTGTCGTTCAGTTAATCGGGTATTCGCATGGAAAAGACATTCGTCTTGATAAAGCCTGACGGCGTGCAGAGGGCGCTGATGGGAAAGATAATCGGCAGGTTCGAGGATGCGGGGCTGAGGATCACCGCGATGAAGATGACCATGGCCGACAAGGAGCTGGCCGCGAAGCACTACGTTGACGACGTGGCATGGCTCGAGGACGTTGGGAAGAAATCGATAGCCTCGTACGAGGCCAAGGGGATAAAGGTAAGCGACACCGCGGAGCAGATAGGCCGCAAGATCAGGGGCTACCTGATGGACTACCTGACCATGGGGCCGGTGGTCGCGATGGTTGTGGAGGGCAACGAGGCCCTGTCGATCGTGCGGAAGATCGTGGGAAGCACCGCGCCCTCTAAGGCGGATCCGTCCACGTTGAGGGGGATGTACGCGATCGACTCGTACCAGCTCGCCGACGAGCAGAAGAGGCCGGTGCACAATCTCATCCATACGTCGGACAGCCTGGAGACGGCCGAGAAGGAGATCGGCCTCTGGTTCGAGGAGGGCGAGATAAGGGAGTACAGGAGGGCCGACGAGCCGGCGATGTTCAGATAGGATAAGCGTAGCTGCCCGGGAAGCGCTTCCTCTGGGGATTGCGGATCGGAAAGACCGAATCTTTGCCCTGCTGCTGGCAAAAATCTGGGAAACCAATATATACTTCCGCGTCTACAAAATCAAGAAGGTGATGATGTGCCAATTACAAATGATTCCAAAGGCGGAGGTGGCGGGAGGCAGCCCAACCCAGTCGAGGAGAAGACGAGGCTGTTCCTGGCCGGTCAGAATATAAATTTTGACATTCTTGCCAAGGGACAGGCCCCGACAGACATCGGGATAGCGTGCTCCGATTCGAGGGTCCCAAAGGTCTGCGAGATGAACGGGATATTCTGGGTAACGAATGCCGGCGGAGTCCTCGACAGGGCGACAAGGGCATCGGTCCAGTACGCGCTGGAGCACATCAGGTCCGTCAAGAGAATAAGCTACTTCGCACACACAAAATGCGGGATGCTGAATGCGGCCCTTTCCGAAGAGGAATTCCACGGACCGTTGGGAGAGGTGGTGGGCGATCTCCGCGACACGCTCGACCGGACGGACGATAAATGCGCGATGGAATCGCACCTCGATAACTCGCTGAGGATCCTCGTCGGCCTGAGAAAGGACGCGAACAGGGATGATGTTGAGATATACGGGTACGTCTATCACGTCGAAGACGGGAGGATAGATCTGGTAAGGAAGGTCTGACCCGCGGGGGAAGCATTCACACGCCCAGGTTGGCACGCGTCTCCCCGCTCATCATCTCGGGGCACCACGCGGGCTCCCACACGAGTTCGACCTCAGCGCCCGCGACGCCGCGGAGGCGCTCGATCCTGAGCTTGGCGTCGGCCATTATGACGCTGGCGAGCGGGCACATCGGGCTGGTCATCGTCATCTCCACGCGCACGTTGTTCTTCCCGTCGACCCTGATGCCGTAGACCAGCCCCAGGTCGACGATGCTGACGCCGACCTCCGGGTCAACGGTCTCCCTTATCGCCCGCACGACGTCCCTGGCGGTTATCGCTGCCATGCTGTCTTACTCGCGCTCCTGCTATATAAACACAGCCGCTATCGCGGGAGCCTGCCGCAGACACGCGCAGGTCACTGCGGCGCGCATCCTGGGGAGACCATCCAGGTGCAGTTGCGGTTGCCTCCCGAGCACACGTTGCCGCCGTAGTCGCGGTTCGTCGCGCTGTTGGTCGCGGAGGAGCCGGTGCAGTACAGGCCGCTTGCGCTCATGTTCAGGAGCAGGTTGTTCATTAGTATCGCCGAGGACGTGTTGGATAGCCGCATGCCGTAGACGCCGCGGCTCGCGGTATTGTTCTCTATGGCCGCCGACGAGCCGCCGGAGACGACGATCGCGTTGGAGGTGCCGTAGAAGAGGTTGTTTATTATGTTGGCGTAGTTGGTGTTCGCGGACACGACCCCCGAAGTGTCGTTCTCCATCTTGTTCAGCGCAACCTTGGTGAAATGGGAATTGGCGAGGCTTATCGCGGTGCCGGTGTTCAGGACGGTGTTGTTGACCAGGTTCTCGTACACGCCGCCCGCGAATATCGCAGTGGTGAAGTTGGCGAGGTAGCAGTTCTCGACCGTCACTCCGCTGGCGTTGGCTATGTTCGCGAACGTCCCTCCGCGGCTCGCGTATACGGTGTGGCCGTTGCAGTTTATGACCGTGTCGTTGCCCGAGGAGGACTTCTCGCTGTACACGCTGAAGCACGCGCCGCCGTAGGGGTACAGCAGGTCCTCAGTCATCACGATGTCCGCCGCGGATGACGCCGCCTGGCATCCCGGGCTCGTCGAGACCTTGGGCACGTCGACGAGCCACTTGCACCCGTTCTTCGCGAGGCCGAGGTTGATCCCGACCGGGTTCGCGTAGAAGCCGGCCGATGAGGGGGAGCAGTAGTAGTCGGAGTTGACGTTGTCGAAGGCGCTGTTGTTGAAGAACTGGTTGTCGGCGAAGTTGGAGAGAGAGAAGCCGTATCCGGGGTTCGGCCCGGCGTTGTTGAACGTCACCTGGTCCCGCGTGGCGCTGTCGAAAACGAAGCCGTCGGCGCCGTTGGCGCCGTTGACCGCGTAGTCCTGGGTTATCGTGCTGTCGTTGGTCCGCAGGAAGCTGAAGCCCGTGCCGTAGTAGGACTTCGCCCTCACGTTCGCGACGTTCGCCATGGAGACCCCGCTGAGCGACACCGCGGTGTCCACGTCGCTTATGTTCAGGGAATTGAGGTTGACCTTCCTGGAGTTGCTGGCGTTGACGCCCACCGCGAACTGGCTGACCGTGCAGTTCGATATCGTGACGTTGGACGCGCCGCTGAACGAGAAGGCGCTTCCCGACGCGCTGCCCGTCAGGCTGTGGCCGCCGCAGCTAAGGGCCACGTTGCTGGAGGCGATGTCGAAGCAGTCGCCTCCCCTGTCAAGGATGTTCTGCGTGATCGTGTAGTTCCCCGGCGAGGTTATCGCCCTGCAGCTTCCGATGGGGTAGGCGGCCAGGGACGGGAGTATGTGCTCCGCGCACGAGGGCGCCCACGAGCAGTCCGTCACGCCGCAGGCCATGCTCTGCACGAGGTTGTCGATGGAGTTGTATGTGCTTGCGCTGCAGTACAGGTCGGCCCTTGTGTTGTTCAGCAGGGACCCGCCCCTGAACACGTCGCTGCCGCCGCTGGCGGCGTAGACGCCGTACCCGTTGCCGCTAGCCCTCAGGAGGTCGAACGTGACGCCGTTCGCCAGGTCCAGGTAGACGCCGTAGGTGTTGTTCAGCAGGTTGAGGTTCCCGACCAGTCCGCTGGTTGCGTTCTGGAGGTACAGCCCGTACGCCGACCTGCTGATGCTCAGGTTGCTTATGTACGAGCCGAAGGTGTTTTCCAGGTAGATGCCGTGCGTGTTGTTGGCGAGCACGCAGCCCGACACCGTGACGTTGTACGACGATGCGACGTAGATGCCGTATCCCGCGTTGCTTATCGACCTCCCGGCGCACGTGAAGTTCACGTTGGGCGCGGCTATCCTTATGCACGCGGCCGCGCTGTCGGAGGCCCGTGAGGCGTTGATGTACGACGAAGCGTTAAGGTCCGCGGCGAGCGAGTATCTGCCCGGATAGGATACCTGGCCGCATGAGCGCACGCTTCCCTGGGCGAGGCCTATCCTGGACAGGTTGTACGGCAGGTTGACGGCGCACTGCGCGAACTCGCAGTAGTCGTTGGTGGAGCACGTGGAGTTCGAGAAGGCGTTGTCGTGCCTGAGGGCCGAGCTGTCGTCGCACGCCAGGTCGACTGGGTTCCTCAGCAGCTTGTCGCCGGAGAAGGTGTTTTCCGTCGAGTTCACCACGATGCCGCGGTAAGCGTTGTCTGAGACGGTGTCGTTCAGCACCCTGTTGCCGTTGCTGCCGGAACCAAGGCCTATTCCCCCCTGCACGCTGTCCGATTCGGAGACGTAGTTGTCCGCGATGGTGTTGTTCATCGAGCCCCGCAGGTATACGCCGGAGATCGTGGGCTTGGTGAAGTTGTTGCCGGAGATCGTGGAGCCGTGCGATGCGTTGAGGTACACGTCGTAAGAGAACCTCAGGACCCTGAATCCCGTTATCGTCACGTTGGAGACCCTGTCGAGGAATATGCCGTAGGAATACGGAGAGACGCCGGAGTAGGGCCCGCTCCCCGTGACGCTGTTGCCGTTCCCGATGAGCTTCACGTTGCTCGCCGCGACCGTTATGCAGGCGCCCTGGATGGCGCTGGTGTTTATGTTCCGGGCCAGGAAGTATGTGCCCGGGGAAGTTATAGTGGTGCAGTTGTCGATGTTGCCCGCGATCACCTGCTGGACGGTGGTGGTGGCGGACGAGGTCGAGACGGAGACCGTGGTGGTCGAGGTGGTCGCGCCCGCGTGCAAGAGCTGCAGCGCGGCGAAGGCCACGGCGATGACCGCTATCGCGGCGATCGCGATGATCAGCAGCATGCGCGGGTTTGGCAGTCTCGGCATCGCCAGCCCCGGCTTTCCGGAGGGCAGCATCAGTTCGGGCGAGGGCTGCTCTGCGGGCGAGGGCTGCGATTGCTGCCCCTCCGGGCGCGCGGAGGAATCCGTGACGCCGGGCGAGGGCTGCGCCTCGGGCACGGGGCTGGACGGCCCTGGCGTCGTGCTTCCGCCATCGCCAGGCTCATTCGGCTGCAAAGTGTCGCTATCGCTCATCCAAACCCATCGGGAATATTTATTTATGCTTACTATCATATTTATTTATAGCTATCTACGATTCGCGATGCGCCCCGGTAGCTCAGTGGTAGAGCGACTGTCTCGTAAGCAGTAGGTCGGGGGTTCAATTCCCTCTCGGGGCTTACCACTTATCATAATGCATAAGGGAGGGCTGCCTGACATCTGCTTTCCAGCCTCTCAGGGACCTGCGCGAAGCATTCCCTTATGGGAAAAGCTCTTAATCCTTCGTTCTTTAGTATCTTCGGTGAAGGCTTGGCAGAGGATGACGATCTTGCGCTACTAAAGCAGCGGTACGTACAGGGGAAGATAACTAGGAAGAAGTACCTTGAGATGAAGGCCGACCTGGAAGAAGGAACCGCTGCCGAAGCCGCCAAGCCCTTCGCGGCCAAGCAGTCCCACCAGGCCGCTTCATCCACCGGAGCCAGGTTGGCCACGTTCTTCTTCATAATATTTTTTGCCGCCTGCTTATACCTGTTCGTCATGCCCTACCTATCCAATAACGTGTTCCAGAGCCCGCAGGCCGGGTCGTCATCCAATCCCTACAGCGCGGACCAGGGATTCGTGGGAACCGGCTACTACGACATAGGAGGCCAGAGCACTTACGTATCAAACCAGAGCCGGCTGACAGAGGCTTCGGCAGCCGCGCAGCAGGCCGCGCCCCTCACGCCCACGGGCAATCCGATAACGCTATATCCCACTTACCTGCAGGTCCACAATTATTATGCAAGCCAGATCGTAAAATACGCCGCGGTGGATCTGAGCACCAATCAGACGTTCAATACGACTTATGCGATAGCCGCCAATAATGGCGCCGATACCGTTACGTTGCTCATACCGGGCAATGACGCGTACAAATTAACCATTTATGCTGCCACTAATGGCGACAGCGTATGGTGGAATAAGATATATCTCAATACAGGCGGCACGGTAATCGTATACCTTAGGGGGGGCGCCCTGGCCGGCCCGCGCACGCCGGAGAATCTTTGCGCCAACGATCCGATGTCCCAGGGGGACGAGGCCTATAGCACCGCTGCCGGTATCGAGTGCGACGGAAGCACGCCACCCTATCCATCCTCTTAGGCAATGGGCGAGGGCGTATCTGAAACGGTAGTGGCGTCTCGGGCTTATGACTTATCCTAAAGCACAGGGGAGGGCTGCTTCGACTTTTCAGAATCAATTTAAGGGTTTGGATTCAAAGCGAATATGGTAAGATGGAGGCCAAGAGGACGTTCTCCGTGTCGAGGGACGCGACGATGCGGCAGTACGCTGACTTCGTTGACGCGGTCTACGGCGTTCCAAACGACAGGGGCTACTCCGTATGGGACATGCTCGCGAACATGCAGAAGTTCTCGATGCGTAGCATAAAGGGGATAAGAAAGAAGGATGCGGAAACGGTGAAGGTAAACTTACTGATATCGCTGAGCTGGTACACCTCGCTGATGAACAGGCTGCACATAGACGTGGACGACATCGTTTGGCACCGGTTCCCCTACCTCTGCTCCTACTGCGGCAAGATGCCGTGCGCGTGCAAGGCGGAGAAGGTGGAAAGGAGGGTGGCGGTGAAGGGCAGGGAATCGATGCGCCCGAAGACCATCAGGGAATATCAGGAGATGTTTCGCAGGATCTATCCCCCGGAGAGCAGGACCCTTCAAGATGCCGGGATTCACCTGGCGGAGGAGGTCGGCGAGCTGTCCGAGACGTTCCACATATACCTGGGCAGCCACAGGGAAGCCGAGTTCGAGCACATACTCCTGGAGGCCGCCGACTTCTACTCGTGCGTCATGGGAGTCTTCAATTCCCTCGGCGTGGACTGTCCGGAGGAACTGGAGAAGATGTTTCCGTTCAACTGCCACGTCTGCAAGAACGCGCCGTGCACGTGCAGCTTCGATTTCATCAGCGGCTACAAGTACCCGCGGGGCGCGGAGAAGTAGGGCGAAAACTGTTCGGAGAGGATTCCAAGGAGATTGCATCGGCTGAGCTAGTACCTCAGCAGGTCAAGCGCATAATTGCCGCCCAAAGCATTAAACTTTGCCGAAGCCTTTTGGCACACCTCGATTAATTCTGCATTGGAGAAGGCAGATCGCAAATCATGGCTGTCAAAATACTGCGCAATAAAAACATCGGTAATGTGCAGACCGCACCCTCTTATTTCTTGGCAGAGCGCAGTTTGACGCTCGCACGAGGTTATGACAAGTATCGCCATCAGGGAGGAGATGGCTTCGACGGGTTTCTCCGCCATTTCCAACGCGTACATATCGGCCTCGCGTTCTACGGCAGGGTCCTGCATTCCGAGGAGGTCATATAAGGCATTGACCTTGACAGCCACGTAATCGAACTCTCCTTCGCTGTGCTCTGACTTGACGTGACTGACAAAATTGCGGATGTCCTCGTAACTCGTATCGAAATACTTGGCAGCAAAGAGTCCTTCTGCCGTGAAACGCCCCCCGAACTCGCCATGCGCCCTGTGGCCTTTCTCGTGATTGATGAAAAACTGGATTCCGTCGTCAAAGCCCTGCCTGTGTGCCTGAATCAGGAAGTGCGCGAACGTCGGGTTGACGCCAATGCAGCCGCACGGATGCATTCCTCCATAGGCGGCTGAGGCATGGGGGACAAGCCTCTGCTTCGTATCGTTCATCAGGGTCCTGCACAGCTCTTCGAGCACCTTGAATTCAGTCGGGCTGGCGACTTTGCTGACCTCTTTCATCACATCGGATAAATCTCGCATCTCCCCGTTTATAAGGTTAATTCGTGAAATGATCAGCGCCGGACCTGAGCGCGGCCGCCAGCGCTCAGGCTTTTATATTTTGATTCTGATAGATAGCGGTTACCGCTAGGTGTCCAGTTGAACGTCATAAAGTGCGAGAACCTCACGAAGAAGTACCGCGGCAGCGACAGGCTCGCCCTGGACTCGGTAAACCTGTCCATCCCTGCGAAGGGGATATTCGCGCTGATCGGCAGGAACGGCGCCGGAAAGACCACGCTGGTGCGCATACTCGCCACGCAGCTGGCGCTCACCTCGGGCACGGCCACGGTGGACGGGTTCGACGTGATGAAGGATCCCGTGCCGATACGGAGCATGATCGCCGTCGTGCCGCAGGAGGCGAGGACCGTGGGCTGGATAAGCGCGGCGCAGGAGATACAGACCTACCTGCTCTGGCGCGGCTACGGCTTCAGGGAGGCCAACGCGATGGCGAGGAGGGCCCTCGCGCAGCTTGGCATAGAGAAGTACGCGAACGAGAAGAACCAGGCGCTCTCCGGGGGCACGAAGAGGAAGGTGCTGGCTGCCGCTGCGATCGCGTCCGGGGCGAGAATGCTCTTTCTGGACGAGCCGACCACCGGGCTGGACCCCATAGCCAGGGAGGAGCTCTGGGAGCTCCTGTCCAGGCTGAAGAGGACGCACTTCATATTCCTCACGACGCACTACCTGGAGGAGGCGGAGAGGCTCGCCGACACGATAGCGATAATGCACGACGGGAAGATACTCGCGATGGGCAGCCTGGAGTCGCTCAGGAAGGGCATGAGGTACTCACACAGCGTCAGGTTCAAGGGAAGGGTGAACCTGGGAAAGGTCGACGGGAGGAGGACCGTGGGAAAGGACGGGTACACGCAGGTGTTCATCAGCGAGAAGGGCGCGTACGATATCTCGAAGAAGCTCCTGGCTCGGGGGATAAGCTTCTCGATAAACCCCGTGTCGCTGGACGACATATTCTATTACTACGTCAAGAGCGGATTGAACGAGTCTGAGGAGAATGAGAAGGAAGAGGAATATTAACGTCGGGAGCCAGCTGCTGGCCTCGATCCTAGTGAACTCGCTCTACGCAATGATAAACTACCCGGTAATGATGCTGAACGCGTTCCTGGCGCCGTTCTCGCTGCTGATAGTGATAACGTTCGTGAGCCAGGGCAGCCTCATCGGGGTGGCGATAATCGGGGGCATAATAATGAGCATGGTCTCGGCGGGGATCGGGATGCAGGGCGACCTCTCGCACCTGAAGAACGACATGAAGCTGCAGGACATGGTCATAAGCTCGGAGACCGGGCCAGGCATATACCTGCTGGGAATGGCGCTCTCGGAGCTGGTCTACGCGCTGCCCGCCCTGGTCGTGCTGAGCATCCTCGCGGTCATCTTCATACACACCAGCCTGGCGGGATGGCTCGCCATAGTCGGCGCCGCGCTGATGATGTTCCTCTTCTCGGCCTCGGTCGGCTTCCTCTTCGCCAACCTGTCCTCGGACATCGTGCAGAGCTACGCCTTCGGCGCGATGCTGTCCACGCTGCTCTCGACGATACCTCCCGTCTACTACCCGATAACGTACCTCCCACTGCCGTACAGGTACCTGGCGTACCTCTCGCCGACGACGTACGCGGCGCAGATAGCCCAGAGCGGGGCCGGCGTCCTCGCAATATCCGCGGCCAACATCTGCGCGGACTGGGCGGTGATGCTCGCGCTCTCCGCGATAATCCTCTTCGTGGCGCTGAAGAAGAACAGGTGGAGGGACGTCTGACCGCTTGACGAGGAGGCCTTGCACTTGGAGAAGGGAAAAATCAGGGACATGCTGCTGGGAATCGCGGTCGGGGACGCGTTCGGCCTGGGAATAGAGTTCCAGGACAGGGACTGGATAAGGAAGAACGTAGACTTCACCGGGTTCGTCAGCAGGAGGGAAGGAAAGTACGCCGAGGGCTACGAGCCCGGATTCTACTCCGACGACACCGAGCACAGCATCGGGCTGATGGAGGCCCTGATGAGCCGGGAGCCGTTCTCCCGGGAACTCCTGCTGAGAATGTGGAAAAGGGAGTACGAGAACGATAGGAAGGCCAGGGGATTCCCGAGGCAGGGCCACGGAACGATAAAGGAATGGTACGAGGGGAGAAAGACTATCGATGAGATAAAGGCGGCGCCCGGCGCGATGGACGATCCGGGTTGCAGTCAGGTGATGCGCGCGGTCCCACTGGGACTGGTCGGCCACGACCTGATAAACGGGTACGCGGTCATCAACGCCGATGCGACCAACAGGGCCGAGAAGGCGAGGGCCGCGAGCATACTGGTCGCCAGGGCCTCCGAATACATGATAGCGAAGAAGGGCGACCCCGAGGGCGTCTTCGAGTACTGCAGGGGCTTCATAACGGAGAGGGAGACGCTCGGGTATCTTGATAGAATTGAAAGGCTGCCCGATCAGAAGAATCTTACCGAAGCGGATTTCGAAACGCTCTGCGGCCCCCAGCCCCTCCCGTATTTCAAGGACAGGGCAGTAAGGGGACTGCCGAACTCCGCGATGAGGGTCGCGGGAGCGGTTCTGTACATAACGAGGAGCGCGAAAGACGCCTTCTCGGGCCTGAAGGGCGCGATAAACCTCGGCGGGGACGTGGACTCCGTCGCCTCGATCTGCACCGGTATCCTCGGGGGCAGGTACGGCCTGGACAGCCTGCCCGGGTTCATGGTCGGGGAGGTCGAGGGAAAGGAAAGGATCGAGGACGTGGCATCCAGGTTCTCGGCATACCTGAAAAACGCGCATTCGTGACTGAATCCGGCCCAATCTTACGGACGACGCGAATTCGCGTCGGTACAATACTTTATTAAGAGTTTTAGGCGATAGGATAATGTTAAGCGCGGCAGAGTTCGCCTTGGGACACGCGCGATAAAGGCGGTTCGGACATGATACGGATAAGGAATCTCAGTAAGAGCTACAAGGACGGGACGCACGCCCTCTGGGGCGTCTCCATGGACCTGAAGGCGAGGTCCACCGCCATCCTAGGAAGGAACGGCGCTGGGAAGACGACCCTGCTAAGGATACTCTCCACCCAGCTCCTTCCTACGGGCGGGACCGCGACGATCGACGGCCGCGACGTGATAACTGATGCAGAATACATCAGGAAGAGCATAGTCAGCATACCGCAGGAGGCGATGCCGATGGGATACCTCACCCCGACGGAGCACCTGCAGGTCTACCTGAGCGCCAGGAGAATGCCGTCGTGGGAAGCTGAGAGGGTGATAAGGCGCGTGCTCAGGCAGCTCGGCATGTGGGAGTACAGGGACAAGTCGGCCGACGAGCTCTCCGGCGGCATGAAGAGGAAGATCTTCGTGGCGATGGCCGTGGCGTCGAAGGCGGACCTGGTCTTCCTCGACGAGCCGACCGTCGGCCTGGATCCCATATCGCGGATAGAGGTGTGGTCGGCCCTGAAGAAGCTGAAGGGCAACATGGTGCTAACGACGCACTACCTGGACGAGGCGGCGGAACTCACGGACGACATCGTCCTCATAGACGAGGGAAGGGTGAAGGCGCACGGGACGATAGAGGGGCTCCTGAAGAGGATGAAGGGGAAGGTGCGGGTGGAGACCGAGTCCAGGGCGAGGGGCCAGCACAGGATCGGCGGGCTCGCGATATCCTACGTGGATGTAAGCGAGGCGAATAGGTACGCAGCGAAGGGCTACAAGGTGAAGCAGATCGGACTGGAGGACCTCTTCATAATGAAGGGGGAGAAGCCGAAGGCGGGCGAGGACTATGAATTCTAGGTTCATATGGAGGTTCGCGACGACCTTCGGCCTTTCCTCGATAAGGAAGGCGCAGGCGTACACGGTCGCGTACATGATCATACCCCTGGCCCTGCTCTTCCTGTTCAGCATGGTCGGAGGGGGAAAGTATGTACCCTACGCCATCCTTGGCGGAGTGATCTCCGTGACCTCCACGGGCGCCATGTACACCATGTCCGACGCGGCCTGGTACAGGATAGAGCTGAAGCTGCACGACCTCTTCATCGCCACGGACGTGACCGTGCTGGACTACATGCTTGGGGTCGCCGGGAGCAACTTCATCTTCTCCGTCCCGGGAATACTCGTCTACGCGGGGCTCGGCCTGGCGTTCGGAATCATCGCGCCTCTCTGGCTGGCCCCGATCGCGGCGATAGTGCTGATGGTCGCGATGACCACGTCCTGCCTGGGGTTCATAGTCTCGTCGATACCGAAGCGCATGCGCAACATATGGTCGCTGTCTAGCATGCTCTCCGTCATATTCACGATGGTCCCGCCCCTCTTCTACCCCTACACCCTCCTGCCGAAGGGCCTGCTCTACGTCTTCATGCTCTCGCCGGTCATGCTGGCGTCGATAATGCTCCAGAACGCGGCGGGGCTCACGCCGTACCTGTGGTACGCCCTCCCCGTCCTGGTCATCGAGACCGTCGTCCTCTTCGCGGTTGCGAAGCCGCTGACGCGGTGGAGGTCCAAGTAGATCATCCCGATCGATGGCCGCTACAGCTTTGAGACTATCTCCTCGACCACTTCGTCCGGGCTTTTGCCTTCGGTGTCCACGGTCGTGCCGCAGTCGAAGGCGGACACAAGGTTGAAGACCGCCCTCGTCCCGTCGGGTCCGAGGGGGCTCTTCCTGCCGCCGTCGCGCTTTATGCACTCCTGGAGGCTGGCCTTCAGCGTGAATATGTGGTGAGGGAAATCCAGCTTGCCCAGCAGGTCGAGTATCTGTTCCCTGTAATAGAAGTTGCCGTCGAGGACCAGGTTCCCGCCTCCCGCCAACTCCCTCCTGAATTCGGGAAGCATGGCCTCGTCGATCCTCAGGAACCTGTCAAGGGGTATGCCTCCCTTGCCCGAGACATCGTAATCCAGGCCCAGGTCAACCAGAAGCTTGTCGAAGTTCATCTCCCTTGCGCCGATCCTCGCGGAAAGCAGAGCGCTCACGGTGGACTTGCCGCTTCCCGCGGGACCCCTTATGATGACGTAGTAGCCCATTGCCGACCCGATGGCGCGGCAGCCCCGCGCCCAAGGTAGAATGGTCTGGGATCTTATTTATAACTCTGCCAGTCCTGCGTGGACCTGTGGCGATGCGGTCAATACTTTATTAAAAGTCTTAAGCTATAAGATAAGAACGCAGGATGCGCCCTGGTAGCTCAGTGGTAGAGCGCCTGTCTTGTAAACAGGAGGTCGAGGGTTCAATTCCCTCTCAGGGCTGGACAGCCAGAAGTGCGACTCCCTTAGCCAACCCGCCTATAAAGGGGGCGAAACAGACATAAAATCTATGAAAAGGGACTACCTGCACAAAGGCGAATACGTGCTGGCCATGCAGATCAGGAAGGTAGCGGAGGAACTCTCCGAGCCCAACAGGGGCTACGTCCTCGCGTTCGGCGCGAAGCTGGGGCTGCTCAACCGTAAGCCGCAGACCGTCGCGAGGGTGATAAGGGAACTGCGCGCCGTCTTCCCCTACCTCGGGAAGGACGCCAGGAAGGCGACGAAGGAGGACATAGAGCGCCTTGTTCTGTACCTCAACAAGAGCGGCAAGGCCGTGAACAGCCTGAGGAAGATAAAGCAGACCCTGAAGAGCTTCTACAAGTGGCTCTATTCGGCGGACGACTACCCTGCCCTGGTCAAGTGGATCAAGGTGGACCAGATGGAGTCCATGAAGCTGCCAGAGGAGCTCCTGACGGAGGACGAGGTGGCCGGGCTCATAAACGCGTGCAGGAGCCAGAGGGACAGGGCCATAATATCGCTCCTGTACGACACGGGGATGCGCGTGGGGGAGCTGTTGAACCTCAAGGTAAGGGACATCGTCCTGAACGCGGAAAGCCCCAGCTACGCGATGGTGGACGGCAAGACGGGCAAGAGGAGGGTGACTCTCGTCTTCTCGGTGCCTTACCTGTCCAACTACCTCAACGAGCGCGGCAGGGGCCTGCCGCCGGAATCCGCCATGTTCCTCACGTCCCACGGGAATCCCTTCGACTATCCGAACGTGAGGAAACTGCTCTCTGACCTGAAGGAGAGGACGGGCATAAGGAAGCGCATACACCCGCACCTGTTCAGGCACAGCAGGGCGAGCGTCTACGCGAACAGCATGACCGAGCAGCAGCTCAAGAAGTACTTTGGCTGGACCGGCGGCAGCCAGATGGCCGCCGTCTACGTCCACCTGAGCGGCAAGGACGTGGACGACGCGGTCATGAAGGCGAACGGCATAACGATCGGCAGGGGCGAGCCGGCGAAGCCGAGGCTCACCATAAAGGTCTGCTACAAGTGCGAGGAAGTCAACGAGATGACTGCCAAGTACTGCAGCAAGTGCCACAGCCCCCTGGACGTGAGTCCGGTGGAGGAGGTAAACGAGCTAGAGTCAGTGAAACAGAAGCTGGACAAAATGACGCGAGCGGTCGACCTGCTGATGGAGAAGATTGACCCGCAGAGCAGGGATGCGATTCTTGGGGTGTTGGAAAACAAGTGATGGTGCTGAACGAACGGCAGTGCGCCGCGCTAACGTATCACAATATGCAAAGAGATTTATCACTTTTCAAACTCATGACTAACCATGGGGGAAGAAAGGGAAGCTGTTGCGGGAAGTAATTCTGAAAGCGAGAGCTCTTCTTTATGGATCACCTTGCGAGCGGTGCTAATTCGAGTGCTAGAAGTCATCTACTCCGCCTTTGAGATATTAGTGAGAATCTTAGAAGAAGTAATTATCTGGCTGATTGATCTGGTTGTGAACAGGACATCATCTTCAGAAAAGCCTTCAGGAAGCGCACCTATACCTCCGCCACAGCAATCGTCTCCTCCACCGGCAGACGTCCCTGAGAAGATAAAGACAGGCGTAACATGGCAAGAACAGACAAAAGAAGAGATAGGTCAGCCCGGGCAAATTGTGCGCACTCCGACCCTTCCAATCGCTCCGACAATCCTCGTAAAACCCAAAATCATGTACGCGGCACCGAAAACATATCGCACTAAGATTGTAAAAAAGCGCAACCTGTCCTATGCGCTCAATCTCGCGATAGATCTACTCAGAAGCCCCGCAGGCACTGAGGAAGAACTTCAATCGAGGAAAAGAATGCGCATGGCACTGCGCACAGCTAATGACATAATGAGATCTACCTCTGATGAAACCGAGTCCAAAGACAACTTGAAAAATTCCAAGATACTTGCAAATGCATCCAGGGGAATAGACGAGGCGATTGCAATTGCGGTAAAAAGACAAATCTCGGAAAAGAGGAAAGGTGAGATGATTGAATGCATGAATGAGGCAAAGAGTAGGATTGAGATTAGGCGCGCTAATCTCGCCCAGAATGGAATAAAAAAGCGCAACCTAGCCTATGCGTGATGTGGTGTGGCCCTCTAGGTCGAGAGGGGCGATCGGCTTTGTCCACGGCTGCAGTAGATCAGTATGCTTTATACACGACCTTCTTGGTCTTTGGATCTATCGCTTCTCCCGTGTCTCGCTTAAAACCGTAGCCTTTCTTTAATGCTTCTTCCTGAGCCTCAAACTCTCTGCGTTGCTTTAGTGTTGGTTTATACTGTCGAATTTCATTACCGACCAGAACTTCGCTAATGAGTTTTTTGCAGTCTATTTCTAAGAACAATATTAGTTTGCCCGCTTTTTCTGGATCCAAAACCGCTTTTCTGTCCCTTATTTTCTTTGCGAAGGCCTTCAATATGTGAGACGAGACTTCTTCTAATTCGGCATCCAGAAGCTGATAGTTGCTGTTTGGCGGATTGCTGTCCATGTCGCCATATGCAAGGCCGAAGTCCTCATTGAGACTGTGATCTTGATAGAAGTAGGTCGCATTCTTGTCCCTCATATCTAATAGTTCATAGAGTATGTTCCATACATTCCTAGCATATTCGTCGCCTTTGTCGGTAAGCGTATAGGCGGCTATTTTCTTGGTCCTCGTTTTGGCCTGTATTTTCTCTCCGTGTGGACCCTCGCGCTCTTTTTCTACTATTACTTCCTTATCGATATAATCTTTTTTTACCAGTTTTGGTCCCTCCAGTGAATCCAGAACCTTACTTAAACCCATCGCGGATAAACCTGCTTTCTCAACCAAATCGCCAAAACGCATGCCTCCGCTTTCTTTTAATAACGAAATTACTCTGTCCTTGTTTCCATCCCGCATCAATCTTTGTGTTTTATAATGCTCTTTCTTCATATTTTTCACTATTTAGTATACTCAACTGAGTTTATAAATACTTGGAGAAATTCAAGGTATTAACGTATGCGGCTTGGTGCATAAGATGAAAATTCAACAAACTGACCCTGCCAAGAGAGACTTTGCTGAGTTACTGTTAGGTTGGTATGAGACACAGACGAAGGCAGCAAAGAAAGAGGGTAAGAAGTGTGCCATCCGCGTCCAAAACGATGATCCGAATGAAGAGAGATTGTAGGGGCCAGCCCATATACGAAGAAGTCGGTCTGACGGTCGAACTGGGCAGGATACAGTACACCGGCAACACCGCGAGAGTCTACGTGCCAGCCATAGTGAGGGAAGCGCTCAGGCTAGATCCGCAGAAGGATAACGCGCTTGTCATGATTTACGATGAAGAAAAAGGCATCCTGATTCTCATACGCAATGATCTCCTGTGCGACCGCCTGAAACCTGAAATCTTGGAAGCAAGGCGAAAGTACAAGAAGATTACCGAGGGAACCAAATGACAACATCGAATACTTGTGGGAGGAATGAGAAAGAAAAGTGCCACCAGCACAATAGTTACGGCGGATTGCGGTGGGCTTCGCCCGAAATTGCGAAGCTCGTGCCGAAGACGCCGGTGTTCGTCGAGCCCTTCGCGGGCCACGCATACACCTACCAGAACGTGAGGAAAGATGGTCGCATAGAGCGCGCCGTGCTGGGTGACAAAAACTGCGCCGCGACCAAGTGGCAGAAGGAGAAGATCAAACTGCCAGAGAAAGGTGTGCTGATATCAAAGTGCCAGGACTGGCGCAAGACGGTCAAACAGGAAGACTCGAAAGACACGACCTTCTTCTTTGACCCGCCTTGGGACAAGTGCTTCAGCAAATATAAGGGAAACTGTGACCTGGCTGCACCAAAGATAATCGAAAGATCTAAGACAATGAAGGGCAACGTCGTCATAGCCCTGCGCGACACTCCCGAGTATAGGAAGATGCTCTGCAAAAAGCCATTCAGATGCAAGAGCATAAGGTCGCAGATAGGGGGATTCGACGCCTACTATGACACACTCGTGGGAGTGAAAAAGAAGTGATGGTCAGATCAAGTAACTCTGCCCGCGGCCTTCGTTTTGGCTTGTCAGACCCATCTGACCATCTTCTGTAGCTGGCACCTCTTCCGCGCTCCTTTTTCTCCTATCCCCCTCCTGAAGCATTCTCGTAAGTATCACTCCACCCAACTCGATTAAGCGCGTTCCCGGGCTCTTGTTGTATTCCGCCCGCAGCTTGGCTATTTCTATGATTCTTTGATCGGTAGGGCGCGAGAAGACGAAGTTGAAATAGTCAGTTACCCATTTAGACCAGGCAGGGTCAAGTGCTGAGTTCAGACACCTTCTATTGGCGAGCTCTATCAGCATCTTGATTACTTCCGCTTTCTCGCTCTCCAATCGCTCATCCTCGGGCTGTCGTTGCGGTGACGCCGGTGGGGGAGATGCCTGCTGCACCCGGGATTGCGCCTCGACCTGCTGGTTTTCGGTTGCGGCAGCTTCCCGCGCCGCTTCCATGGGAGACCTGTACTCCACTCCCTGGTGGTAGCGGCATTTGTGGACCCTGTAGGACGCACTACTGCTGAAATGGTGCGGTTCGCTGCAATACGGGCATTGAATCACGATAACATCTCACGATAACTTATCCGGTTTTCGTTTCGCTGCGATACGGGCACCGAATCAGGATGGTACCACCCGATAATAGTTATCCTATTTTCCATGATAACGCTTAGGATAACGCCCGTATTTAACGGGGATGGTCAACGTGCCTAAAGGCTTGACGCATATTCTCATAGAAACGAGTTTAAAGCACTGAGAAGAGAGGGTATATGAAAGCGTAAGTAGTGATAAATCTAGCGGCGGGCTGCAAAAGGCATATAAGCATGTACTTCGACAAGATTTCCACTGAACATGCGTCATGGCAACGCTATACAAATAGCCGGCTATTTCTGGGTGAAACAGCAGTTTTAGCGGAGGCTCTGCCAAAATTGGTGATTAATTGAATAAAAATAATTACTTGGTTAATAAGGTGAATCAAGCTAAAGAAATTGCTAAGACTTATGTTAAGGAGATGGAATTAGAGAAAGTAATTGCATACGGTTTACCAGAAATGGATGATAGATATGCGGTTTGGAGAGTCCCCCTACTAAGTAAAGAAAAAACCGGTGTGGGGGAGGTCATCCTTGATGCTAAAACTTCTCTCATAGTGAATACCAAGACTACGAAAAAAGAAATTCTTGAAAAACGTCTCTTGGGGAGGAACATTAGTAAAAGTGAGAAGAAACATTTGAAGGAAAAATACATCTTATCTGCTCTAAGAAATACAGTAGCTCTTGGAGATAGTGAATGCGTACTTCAGGACATGCCTGCGGAATCAGTAGATCTGATTTTTACATCGCCGCCGTATTACAATGCCAGGCCAGAATATTCTGATTTCGTATCATATGAGGAATACTTGCTTAAGATGAGAAAAGTGATTCAGCAATGTTACAGAGTATTGGGCGATGGAAGATTCTTTGTTATGAACGTATCTCCTGTCTTAATCAGACGCACAAATCGAAATGAATCGTCAAAGAGACTTGCCGTTCCTTTCGACATTCATAGAATATTCATCGAAGAAGGTTATGAATTTATTGACGATATTCAGTGGGTAAAACCAGAAGGCGCGGGATGGGCTACTGGACGCGGAAGACGATTTGCCGCAGATAGAAATCCTATGCAATATAAGGCAGTACCAATAACGGAATATGTGATGGTTTATAGAAAGAAAAGCGATAAGTTAATTGACTGGTATATACGAAATTATCCCGACAGGAAAATCTTGGCCGAATCGAAGATAGACTCGAATTATGAAAGAACTAACGTCTGGCGCATTAAACCAGCCCATGACAAGAAGCATCCGGCGATATTTCCTTTAGAGTTGGCTGAAAAAGTAATACAGTATTATTCGTTCGTAAACGACGTAGTTCTTGATCCTTTCGCAGGAATAGGTACTGTTGCTCATGCAGCAGCCTTATTAAAACGACGATTCTTTGTTATTGATACGAATCCGCAATACGTCGATGTGATTAAAAACAGAATCCCCGAATGGCTTCACGATAAAACTGCAGGCGTTAACTGGATTGGAACGTCAAAACCTCAAAAAATATTTGCACAAAGCAAGTTGGATTAGATGACAACCACCACCGAGAATTTCTTTGAACTGTTCCCTGCGCGATCAAAGCGAGTATTGTCCGCGAAGGGCCGTGAATTTGTGAGAGATGTGGGCGTCGAAACAATACGGGGAGTGATTTTGGATGTCCTTTGTGGCGAAAATATTAGAGAATCTACGGAAAGTATAACAAGAAAAAAACTTGCGATTGCCAACGGGGGCTTGTTTCTAATGTACTTGCAGGGTTGTAATAGAGATCCTGCGTTCGTAGAAAAAGTAATAAAATGGGCTAGCAGGAGCTTGAAGGAAGGCAAATTGAAGAAAGAAGAAGGCTGGATACTTAATTGGCTACTTGGCCTAACTGACAAGGCAGTGCAGAATATACTACGTGACGATCCTAATAGAATAGACCACTACGTTTCCGAATTTGCAGAAGGAATCAAAGAGACGGCTAGGGAATTCGAAAGCGAATTTGGAGAGCTCAATTGTGAATTGAATGTCGGAAGTTTACGAAATGGCAAATTGAATTGGGAAAAACTAATGTTTATTATGAGTGCCGTGGGAGCTCAGACGCTCACTATTAGGGGATCTGAAAAATCAGCTTACGGAAAACTATTCGAACGTTTGATTCTGGGATCATTGCTTCAAATATTGGGTTTTACTTACGTTGAAAAGAACAAAAATACTGCCACGGAGAAAGTGTTCTGGTTATCTGAAAGGGCAGATAAACGAGAAAGTGATGCCACTTTGCTCTTTACGCTGGGAAAGGGAGTACGATTTGACATTGGCTTTATTGGAAGAGGCAATCCAGAGATATCGCTAGACAAAGTAAGCAGGTTCGAGCGAAAAATGGAATATGCACAACATGAACACTATATGGCAACCCTAGTAATTGTTGATAGAATTGGAAAGAAGAGTAGAATAGAAAGCTTAGCTAAAGAAATAGACGCGTCGATCATTCAAATGAGTATGAGTTATTGGCCTAAACTCGTTGCCAAAAAACTGAATGAAGTCGTGGGATACGATTCCGAAATATTGGCTATTGAAGACGATGACATTAGGAAATATTTGCAAGACAAACTTAAGACTATCCCGATAGAAGACTTTCTAGGGGACGCAAAATGACCGATATTTTTCCGAAAGAAAGCACAAGCTAATAACTTTAAAAATACAGAATATGTCTAATGTATGTGTGAGGAGAATAAATACTAAGTTGATCTGTAGATTTAAATGTGAGATACTTATGACGCTATCAAATAGAACGCGAATGGATATTATCCATTTTCTAAGATCGGAGAATATAATCTGGAATGGGGCATTAGATGAGGTTGATTTTCTTTCCAGGATATATGACCTTGATAGTCTTCCATCGTATGACTCTCGGTTCAAAAATGCTGGCGGGGATATTAGACAGCATAGAGTATTCAATAAAGATTGGGCTGAAGATTGGATATATGATGATAATAGGTTTAATCTGAAGCATTGTTCGGATGAGCAATTTTTAAATTTCTTGGCAGAGATGTTGCATCCGACTGTGCGTAGAAATGAAGATGAAACTAACAAATTACTTGCTGCTTTAAATCGAAGATTGGGGGAAGATGGATATAAATTAGTGGAGAAGAAAACAGAATTTGGAAATATTAGATACGAGGCCGAAGGACTTTTTCCAGCAACTATTGAATCTCTTGAAGAACTTCGAAATATAGCGAACCAACTAAGTTCTGAGCATCTCCAAAAAGAGATAGTAAGAATGAAGTCCTATATTGAAACCGACCCAGCTCTTGCAATTGGCACTTCTAAAGAGTTTATAGAGACGATATGTAAAACGGTGCTTAAAGAGAGAGGAATACAGTTATCTGGAAAAGAGAACTTACCTGAACTGACACGGTTAACTCGTACAGAATTGTTTGATTGTGGCAGCATTAAGCGAGATAAAGTCACAGAGGACAAGGTAGATAAAGTATTAGGAGCAATGTCCTTCATTATTCAGAACATTGGAGAATTCCGTAACGCGTATGGAACAGGTCATGGAAAAGATATTGGGACCGAACCACCAGATCCAATTTATGCAACATTAATTGTAAATGCTGCTACAACTATAGGATTTTTCTTTTACCAACTCCATGAAAATTCAACAGTACATTAATTATTTATTTTTTCATAGTACTCAGGTTCTAGAATACGTATCATCTCAGCAAATGAGATTGTCGTACCATTCACTTTATCTTCTATACTTATTGCACCATCAAATATTTTTAGAATTACCTTAAAATATCTAAAAATGAGGTCATTTGCATTGCACATATAATATGTGCCGTCTCTTCTAATCACGACTTTCCATCTTCTAATATCTTCAGGCATAAGCATAGCTGCAGTAAAATCATGCTGAATGAGTGTATTAGTATTTTTCAGTATGCCGAATTTGTTTTGCATGTCTTCCGGGTTTGAAATCTCAACTTCCCGTGTATTGTATGCCATCGCATTTAGTGGGGCAGGCCGTAGAGGGAATGCGGGGTAGTTTAAATCTACTAGTTCCTCTGTGGTTACTGGCTTCAGTAAATTATTCAATACAGCGTTCGTTTTTTCCTGTAATTCGTTTCCGCGTGTTTCAGCAATATTTTTAAGCTTCATAATGTCGATGGTCATTTGCAAAAAGGGTGTGTACTTTACCGAATCTTTTTTTCTTTCCGTCTTATGGATATCGAATATTGCTTTATCTCCTTTGTCGTAAACGGCAATAGTATAGTGTTCGTTTGTTCCATTCTCAACGAAGATTATCTTCGAGTTTTTACTGCGGCCTCCAAATGCTATAGAATAAGTATCGAGAAAACGGATGCGCTTTAACCTAGTAGCTTTCTTTGCGTTATCCGCAGGTAATAATTTTGACATATTGATAAGGGCACATTTACGCTATTTAAGTGTTTTGTACAAAGAGATTGCTTAGTTTGACAATTTAGATTCCTCAACTAGTACGTCTTTCTCTGAAAGACTCCTCGTTACTGCCCCAGAGAATATCTTATTCTTAAGTTTTTCACGATCAAGTTTTCTTGGGTCGTAAAGTCTTACTAAATCCTTAATTGCATCAATGGTTATTGCAGAAACGGTGCAGTCGGAAACAACGTTATTTATTTTCCTTTTGACTTCCTCAAATTCATTATCATCCAAATGTGTTGCAATATAAATATATTTTTTAGTATTTTCTTTGATGATATAGCCTATGTCCTTTACTTTTCCATATCTAGTTACGCTTTTGATAAAACTTGTTTTGGAGCTTATATTTTTTGCATCGTAAACTATTTTTTCATCATCGATTATGAATTTCCCATCGGGTTTTAGGCTTTCGCCGAGCCTCTTCGTTATAAACATTTTAGATAGGATAATAAAGCAAACTGCTTCGAACAATTTGCCTTTCTGTTCAGAATTGAGCATTTTAAAACTGTCGATATTATTTAATAACTCTGATGCAACCTTGTAATGATCATTTAATTCGAATTTTTCTATAGTATCCTTACCTAATTTAGTTAGGATCTCCAATATTCTACTCGGATCGTGCTTTAAATTGTATAAAAATTCACCACTATTTATTATGTAATCATTATAAGCAAGGTAATCGAAATTAGGATTTGCAGTTTTCCTAAAATCTAATATTAGAAATGGCGAAAACACAAAAAATTGTTTGATTGTAGTTTCATTTCCACATTCGTATAATTTTTCATGATCTAATAGAATGTGCTGCGCTATCTTGCCATCCTTAACAATTCTTATCATCTTTGAATATGGCGTAGACTTTTGGCTCGTGGGCAAATAAAAATCGTATTTTCTTGTAAGATTTATGTAATTAGTTTTGTAGCCAGATGCGGTAATGATTTCATTTAGTTTAGTTATTATGTTTTGATAGTCCCATCTAACTTTATTGTTATGGACGTATACGTAATCAACATAGTCTCCAAGTATGCGATTGTATATGTTCTTTGAAGCATAATAAGAAAGCGTTTCATGCCGAAATAAATCATTTAATAATTTTTTATCATCTTTAGAATCCAATAATAACGAGTCTGAATTTTCCTTCAATCCATAGAGGTTAGATATTTTCAAACTCAATGAGTTATGGCTTTTCCATTTCAGCAAATATTGATTTTCATTCAATCTAGTGATTTTTAGTATTGCGATTTCTTTATAGTCTGTAAAACTTATTGCAAGGATCTGTGTCAATTCATATTTTGTGTTTTCATTCTTGAAATTCTGTTTTAAAAACTTGTCGAGAACAGTTCCTTCGTCTGAATATGCCTTTACCCTTAATCTTTTTCCTCTTTCAATATCTAAGTATTCTATTCGGCTTATATCAATTTTGTTATTTTTGTTTTTTACGTCCAATAAGTCCTTTAACATCGTATTTGGATCTATCGAGACTACCGTTCTGCTCTCTTCCACAAAGGGGCAACTAAAGTATTTATTTATTTTTCTTATAAGCCTCCCTTTGTTACCGATTATTAACAAATCTGTATCGATCATTTTAAATAAAGTTATGTTTTTCTCATAATTTTTGCTCAGCAATACCTTTCCTCTCTTCATTGTTTTGCCAATTACTCCCTCGCCTTGATATACTATTACTCCAACTAATACCTTCGTCGGTGTTTTTTGTATATAGCCAACTCTAAAGGGATATTTCCTGTTTTTAAGCATTTTAACAAATGCAGATTTACTTATCGGCTTATTTATGTAAGTCTTTATGATTTTATCAGGTTTAGAATCAAATAAAGGATATATCCTTTTGTAAAAATTACTACTTCTTGACTTATTTTTAACATTGAGTGAGTCGTACAGATATTTTAGTATCAATGACTCCTTCTTAATTAAGCATTTTTTCCCCATAGCTTCCAATTACACATACCATTTTTAATATTTAAAGCAAGATGGTGCAGAATTCGAAAGGAAGATATAAACTCCATATTTGAGTAAGAAGCCGAGATTTAAATATCAATTATCCCTTTTCTTGCAGAACGTCTATTATTATTCTATCCGGCCCGCCGTCGGACCACCTGACCAGCGTGCCCTTGCCGATGCGCTTCCACCTCGTGATCTCCCTGGGCACGGTCACCAGGAACTGGCCGTTCGACAGCTGCATGACCCTGCTGCAGTCCCTGGCCACCGGCTTGTGGGTTCGCCTTGACCGGTAGTCAATACGCTCGTTTTCCATCGTAAGCTATATATAAATGGCTATTATATATAGACGACGGTGAACCACATGAAAAACAACGTGGGGAACCGTACTTCCGCTGTGGCGGCCCTCTCAGGGCTGAATTGGGGAACCGTACTTTTGCTGTAGATGCCCTTCAGGCCGCTTCAAATGAGATAGATAGAATCCCTTATTCCCGTATCGCGCTTTAGGGGTTTTCGCCAATCCACTTCCAGACGGGCTTGACGGTTATCCGTTTTCCCCGCACCTTCAGCGAATCCTCCTGGTTGCGGGTCAGCAGCAGGCCCTCGTCCAGCCCGAACCTTTCCATGGCTTCTGCCATCCCTTCCAGTTCCCGGTCCTTGTTGTCGGAATTCAACTCGTAGGTAACCTGTACGGCCATCATTATCTTCCCCTTCTCCTTGACCAGGAAATCACACTCCTTTTTGTCTACGAAATAGAATATGTCCTTGTGCTTCCTTCTCAGGGCGAGGAATACGGCATTCTCCAGCATCCTGCCCGCATCCGAAGAGAACGACACGGAGTTGGCGCCCGACAGCCCGTTGTCCACGGAATAGACCTTCTTCTGGCCCGTAACCCTCTTCTTCGGAGAAAAGTCCATTCGCGGCACCGTGAACAGCAGGTAGCTGTCCTCAAGATAGGAAACGAAGGATATTGCCGTGTTTACCGAGCCCAGCCCGAACGTCTTCGCGAGGCCGTTGTACGAGAACTCTTTTCCGATATTGGTCAGCAGGTAGAGCGCCATCTCAACCAGAGTCTTTGCATCCCTTATGCCGTGCCTGGCAACTATGTCCCTCTGGATTATGTCGGTGAATAGCCCTTGGAGTATGTCCTGCCTTTCATGCCTCAGGTATTCCGGAAAACCGCCCTTTGCGAGATACTCGTCAAAAGAGTCAGGATTCGCACGCCTCTTTTTCAGCAGAAGCATCTCACCAAACGAGAATGGGAAGAGCTCGATGTTTAGATGCCTTCCTGTGAGGCGGGTGCCGAGCTCCCTGCTGAGCAGCGACGCGTTGGAGCCGGTTATGAGAAACTTCTTGCCCGCGTCCAGCCTCGACCTGACGAAAACCTCCCAGCTCTTGACGTTCTGGACCTCGTCGAGAAGGTAGTACTCCCGATCCCCGTATTCCTCGCGGAACACGTCGTCGAGCTTCTGGAAATCCTCCGGCTCGAAGGCCGAGAGCAGCGGATCCTCGAAATGGAGGTAATAGTATCTGGGAAGCCTTTTCGTGAGCTGGCGCAGGAGGGTGCTCTTGCCGCATCTCCTGACGCCCGATATTACAAGGGCATAGGGTAGACCGAGCTCCATCTTGCCCGCGAGTTCCCTCTCAATCCCGTACTCGGAGGACTCCAGGCTCGCCCTCTGCCTCTTAACGATCTCCCTGAGCGTATCCTTTAGTATCATAGTTAGGGAATAAGCGGCAAGGTATATATATCTTCTCATTAGTAATGAACAATATTGTTCGTTAATACTGAAAGAGCATACGGCTAAGTTGGGCAGGTAGGAAATAACGTTAAGAATTATTACAGGCATTATTTTCGTAGGGGCGTACTCCATGGCGTGGAAGGAAGACAAACGCGAATTTGCTAGTCTTTGGAACAGTGCAACATTCAAGGTCGTGCACGCCATGGGAAAAGATGACCTTAACACGGCCATCAGTCTTTTCCAATACGAATTCTCTGGGTTGCTGAAAGCTCCAAGCATCGTAGTTATATGGCTCACATAGATCACCCTGCTAAGGCCATTGATGCGCTCAGAATGGCGTCTTCAGTTGGAAAACTGACGTTATATGGAGGAAGCAATAGAAGTTACGATGCTGTAGCCGTGATTGAGGGCTTACTATCCTGCCATCCTGAAATAAAAGTAGAAGGACGCGATCTGTTAAGAGGCCCTTGGCATAGGAGTGTCGATATAGCACTAGATACAGAGACAGGAAAGTTGTTCAAGCCAAGTAACATCTGCGAAATTTATGCCAGCGCAAATTTCAAGAAACTCTTGCGCAAGTTTGACGCAGGAAACCAAGCAGATTTGCTTCGGTATGATGGTGGAAAGGAATTTGAAGATATTGCCGCCCGGATGCGAAATCAGGGTAATTTGACATAATCAGATATGTCTAAATCAACACCTCTTGCATTCTTGAGTTTCCGATCACTACCTTAAGTTATTTATTCCTTGAGACCTTTAAACAAGATAGTCCTGAGTGGAGAACGAATGACTACCGCAAGAGAGATTATAACTGAATTGCAAAAGATGTTCCCAGCTGAGCTGAGAGCAAAATGGGATACGACAGATGGTTTAGTTTCTGGGAATACTTCCAAAACAGTACAAAAAGTAATTTTAGGTCTGGAATTAAGGGATACCATTTCGCATAAAGACGCCGACATGTTTATCGTACATCATCCGCCAATCTTCGGACCAGAAAAAAAGGTAACAAATCCTTCCTATAAAAAAGCAGAGTTTGGTAGCAAAATTGTTTACGCAATTCACTCAAGATTGGATATAACTGGATTTGTAAGCAAAGCAATTGCAGAAAAACTGTTCAAAAAAGATAAATATCATATTTCGAAAATCCTCGAAGACGGGACTGTAATAATAGAATTAAAGAAACCGCTGGCAATGAAAGAAATAATACACGCAATAAAGGATGAATTAAAACTTAAAAGCGTTAATGCAATTACAACGAGGGCTTCGGTCAGACGAATAGGAATACATGGTGGTGAGGCATTTGCGCAACATCATGTCGACGATGCAGTAAAAGAAAAGTATCTATTTAGCTCCCGACGGGAGCTGAGTTGTACTGTCTTATGCCTCTCTGTATGAAGTCGAAAACGTTTACATCGTTCTTCTGCTTCGTAAGTATCGTTGACATCATTATCTCCCTGCAGTGCGTTCCAACTACGCTCCTGTGCTGCCCAGATATGTTCCGTGCAACTACGTTCTTGCGAATGTCCCGTTCAGAGGCGTTGTTGGTCGGTTCCACGAAGTCGTAAACCAGGCAGGTGAACCACGAGTCAATGTATTTTTGCAACCGCTTCACCAATCTTTCTGTTATCCTAGATCTGCGTTTGTTCTTGCGCAACCTACGTATCCTGTCCTTCATCTCATCGATGCGATCCATAACTTCGGGAGTGCCTTCGAGGTGGTCCTCCTTTACCTGTTTGATGTATGCGAACATCTCTTTCAGCATCTCACGAATTCTCTTGCCGTATGCATCCTCTTCGGCCGCTTTGTCCGCGAACCCGAGAAGGTGCGACCAGCACTTCGATGATTCCGAACCGAAACAGTCATATGCCGAAAAGCAGTCGGTATTGGATATACCTGAGAAGTCCCCATCGAACACTTCCCTCAATACTCCTGTTCCCCTGCTGTCCCTCAAGAGGACCAGGGACGTGTCGTGATTCGACAGGTTCCACAGCCACCAGTTGCGGCCGTTGAAGGGATACGACGTCTCGTCCGACCTTACGTAATTTGACTCCCTTATCTGCTGTCTTATCTCCTCGAAGGTCGGTTCGAATATCTGCGCCGTTCGGTATATCGCGTTGTGCATGCCGCCCTGGGTTATTGGCACCCCGAAGAGGTTCCCGCTTATCTGCGAAAGGCACTCGAAGGGGACGTGTCCTTTGTAATGCAGCATTTCCCAGATACCCGTTATCGTGGGCCCGAATATTCCCGTCTTTGGAAGTTCCGGATGCGTCGTTACATGGTCACAGCCGCAGTCGTTGCAGTGGTATCTGTACTGGGTGAATTCCGTGACGACCTTCTCTATCCTGATGTCCTCTATGATCTTCTTCTCCTTTCCAGTCATCTCGATGTTGCGGCTGTTGCACCCCGCACAAACTCTCGGTTTGAGGTCGATGAAACGGTTCGGTTTTGGCTTATCTCTGGTTGCACCAACATGGCCTTCGGGTGCGCCTTTCTTTCCTTCTGGCCGGTTCTCATCGTCTTTCTTCTCTTTCAGTATCCTCTTCGATGAAGGGATGTTCGGATTCTCGTATATCCAGAGACGTCTCTGGAGTTCGACTACAGAGTTCTTGAGTTCTTCCACGTTCCTTTGAAGTTCCTGAACCTTTTCTACTTTCTTCAAAAGTGCAACGTAGATGTCCTTCTCTATGGTAACATACTCAGTCAGAAGATCGCCGAGGATACAAATACTGAAGGAATAGTATTCTTTTCGCCCGCGGCGATTTAGTGGAGGTTCAGAGGGGAGCTAAATAGATACAAAGAAAAGATAGACTTATATTTGGGAGGGGATATGACGCATCATTTGGCGGAGCATGCCCACTTCTTCAATGTAAATCTCATAGACATAGGTCACTTCAGCGAACAAGAAGGAATGCATAAACTGGCAGAAATACTTGAGAAAAAATTCCCAAAGATCAATTTCAAGTACATTGCGCATAAGCCGCTGTGGAATATCGAATAACAACCCGCTAAGGCTTATCTATTCCCTTGTAGAACATCTATTATTACTCTATTCGGTCCAGCGTCGGACCACCTAATCAAAGTACCCCTATCTATGTGCTTCCATCTTGCGATTTCCCTTGGCACAGTAACTATGAACTGGCCGTTCGACAGCATCATGACTCGGGTACAATCCCTGGCGACAGGATGATGAGTTCTTCTCGACCTGTAGCTTAGACGCTCGTCCTCCATCAGCAGCTATATATATTCGATCAGTATATATAGACGACGGTGAACCGATAAAGTCAAGAAAACGTCATCTATAAATACTATTGTTTCCATATCATCATAGGATGATTGGGTGACTATTTGCGACCACTGCGGCTCTAAGGATATTGCGAAGAAAGGTATGCGCTACAATACTTCAGGCGCGAAGCAGAAATTCTTCTGCCACAACTGCAACACCTGGTTTGTAATTGATGACGGATTCAAATGGATGCATTTCAACCCTAAAGATATTGTCCGTGCCTTAGACGAATACGCAGATGGAGCGTCCTTGAAAAAGATCCAAAAACATCTATCGCAGCATGACGATGTTGAGGTTTCAAGGTGGACAATCCGAAACTGGGTGGTAAAGTATGCCTATCTTTTAAAAAAACCGAGACGAGATTTGGTGTTCCAAAGATTAAGGGCCGCATCCATTACGACGAAAAATATGTAAGAGTGAAGGGCCATTGGGAATTTAGGTTGACTGCCCTCGATAACAAGACCAAGTTTGTCCTTGCGGATGATGTTGTCGTTGATAGGACAATCGCTGCCTGCCTTGCCTTTCTAAGAGTCATAAAGGTTTGGTGCTATGCCCAGATATTGGAACGCTATCGAAAAGAGCGAACGAAACCTTTTGGGAAAAGGCACCTGATAACATTCGTCTCGGATAAATTTGCCATCTATAAAATTGTGTGGAAGAAACTGTTCTATGGGGTTACGGAACTTAAATTTGGCGTTCCGATTGCGTGCAAGAAATATGGACGGGAACACAATAACAATCCAGTGGAACGGCATAATAGAGAGATTGGCAGAAGAGTCGAAGCCCTTAACGTATTCCAGACGCACCAAGGCGCATCTACAACATTGACCCTTTGCAAATTCATATACAACTATGTCACACCGCACAATAGTCTTGGTGGTAGGACCCCTGCCGAAGCGGCAGAACTAAATTTGTCTCTTGGTAAGAACAAGCTCTTAGACCTTATCCATCTAGCACGAAAGATAGAGATGACGAAATATTGACTTTATCCCTCTTAAACGCTCGTTGTAGTGTCCCTTAATTAGTTTCTCTCGGAGTTTCTTCGTCATTTTATTCACCAACAATCATTTCTCCAGGCTCCTACTGAAATCAATCCACGCCTGCTCCTTGGCATTCCTTGCGTACGCGTATCCTTTCTCATACGAAATGCCTCTTCTCTGTTCGGGCCTTAACTTCTCGTAATATGCGATGAGGGGCGTCCTCAGTCGCCGTCCCTTTTCCAGGCTCATGTGCGGCCTCACCTCGTTGTAGAACTTTACCGCCTCTGCAAGTCCGCACTTCTTCCACCTCATTATGCCTTTTATGGTGCCTCCCAGTTTTTCCACCTTCCCATTGGTCTGCGGATGCTTCACCCTGGACAGAACGTGTTTCTTAACTCCCGCAGCAAGTATGTGGTCCCTGAATCTGTACTCGTCATTCTCATCCTTGCAGAACTGGGATCCGTGGTCCGACAGCAATTCCCGCGGCACCGTTCCCCACAAGGCCACCGCGTCGTCAAAGACCGATATTGCGTTGTCCGTCGTTGCGCTGGAGAACTCCCCGTATCCCATGACGCATCTCGACGCGTCGTCCTCGTAGAGGATTATCTGCATGCCGTTGTCGCCTTCAGTATAGTCCGTGTGCCACATCGAGTTGCTGTGTTTCCTCTCCCACCTCACCCACTTCCTCTGTTTCCTTTTCCTGGGCTCAACGTTTGCAAGTCCTTCCTCCATCAGTATCCTATGAATTCGGTTATGTGGCATCTTTATGCCCTTTTCAGCGAGTAGCGTCTCTATGGTTAATGCGCCGCCACCATATCTTTCTTTCGCATTACACACCATTCTAACGTCCTGCGAAGAGACTGGCATGGACTTCCGGCCACGTTTCTTCAACTGCACCTTGTCGATACGAATGCCCTTGTACTTTACCCTCAGTTTCCTGGCCCACTGCGGCGTTATTCCTTGTTGAAGGTATGAGAACTAATCCTTAATCGGCATCGGTTGTATGTTTAACCGGTGTTTGGATGAAGAAATTTTACGTGGGACTGGATCTGGGAACGAAGTGGACGTACGCGACCATGATAGACGAGGAGAATCGCGTGATAAGGGAGGCAAAGATCCCTTGTAGCGAGGAGGCGGTCGAAAGGTTCCTTGGCGGCAGGCCAAAGGAATGTCTCAGCGTCGTGATGGAGGCCTGTGGCATCTGGCACGGACTGTACGACTACCTTGTGGAGAGATGCGGAGTGGTCAAGGTCGCCAATCCCATGCAGACGAAATTGGATTCATCAGGGAAGAAGACGGACAAACTTGACTCGAAGAGGTTGGCGGAGCTTCTGAAGGCGGGCATAATACGTGTATCGTACGTGCCTCCGAAGGACGCACGGGACTACAGAAGCAAAGTCAGGCACAGGCAGTCGATGGTAAAAATATCGACGCAACTCAAGAACCAGATCAATGCGGTACTCAGGAGGGAGAACATCAATAAGCCGTTCAAGGATGTATTCACGAAGAAAGGCGTCAAGTGGTTGAAGACTCTTGGAATTAGCGAAATCGACAGTTGCCTCGAACTAATGGCAGCCGCGGAGACGCAGGTGGACAAAGCGGAACGCGCAGTGCCGGCAGACATCTACCGGAAAGAGATAGAATTGTTGAAGACCATGCCTGGAGTGGGCAACGTCACTGCGCCGGTCATAATGTCTGAAATCGTCGACATAAAAAGGTTCGAGAGTCCTAAGGCACTGTGCAAACATGCCGGATTAGTACCCAGAGTTATTCAGTCAGGAGATTCGGACAGACGAGGAGGATTGGTCAAACAGAGTTCCAAAGTCCTAAGGACGGCAGTCATCCAAAGCGCACAGGGCGCATTGAAGACGAAGGACGGCGGCAAACTGAAGTCGTTCTTCCTAAGGATGTCACGGAGGAAAAAGAAAAACACCGCAGTGGCAGCGCTTGCGCACAAGATGCTCTACATAATGTGGTTTATGCTCACCAACAATGAAGAATTCCGCGACGGCGGAACATGAGTTGGTGAGCCAGTGGCAGCGGCACCCCGTCAAAAAACATGGGTCTCGAACCCGACTTGTTGAATGGGGGCCTAAACGACTACCTCAATGTGCTCAGAGCACGGATAGATGTCTGTCGATAGCCGCAAACTGCATGAAAGGTATGGAAAGAAAGGAATATAAAAATAGGTGACGCATATCTGATTACAACCCGATGGAAGGATGCGACTGTATTTCAGCCGTATCTTTCTTAGTTCTCATAGATGTTTTGCGATACGGTATACTGACTGCTCCCCTTTATCCAACTCATTCAGCGTCCATCGTAACCCCTTATTGTTCAGTTTGCCCATGAACGTTGAGTCGCGCAAATGTACTAATTCGTTCAGGGTCAGGTGCCTCAGTCGTCTTGTCGTGAGAAACTTATTTCGGGATTGTACATCTTAAACGCTCGTGGGCATGCGTCGGGCGCCGAAAGGGCGGGGGGAATCCCGACCCGGAACACAGGATGGGCAGGGGTGGACGCCATGGCCTATAAAAACCAGACTAGCGTTTCTTCAAATACAGGTACAGGCCGGCGATGACGGAAAGGTAGCCGATCACCCTAAGGGGCACAAGCACCGTTGTCAGGCTCCCGAATCCTAGGATGGTGATTATATAGGAGACCGCGAAGAAGCCGAAGCCTACGCCGACGACCAACCCCGCCACGCCCTTCATCTTAACGTAGGCGAAGACGCCGAGGCATAGTATTACCAGGTCGAAGATAAGGTTCATTACCGTTACAGGGTCGAAGACGAGAGCCATCCGATGCACCAAATCCTATTCCGAGGCACATTTATTTAAAGCTGCTAGCGGGACTTCGGGTATTGTTAATGAAGCCTTCAATTAGATTGTCGTCTGTCTATCTTATTCTCTTTGAAACTGATTTTCCTCTAAAAATGGAATAAAATCTTCCTTGAGAAAGATCCTTTGCAATCTCTTCTGGAGTGAATAGTCTTCCATTCATGCAGACAAATATTCCGGCACCTATATCCTGCGACTTTGCAACCGCGTATCCCAGGTTAAAGGGGGCATCGGTAAGATTGAAACCGTTTAGGGGTATCATGGAACCGGTCAGGATGATCTTTTGGTCTGTCCTTGTAAGATTGTTCTTCAGGTATCTCGCGGTATCTGGCATGGTGTAAGTTCCTTGCGTTATTATTATTCTCGTACAGGGGCTTTTCTCGACTTCATTGCAGATTCTCCTGAGATCCTGTTGAGTCAGTTGTCTGCTGTCTTTCATGCAGATCTCGGTAAATTTCAATTTCGTATAGAGTTTCAGTTCTTCAAAGTAATTGGGAATTAGGGAGTGCTTGTTGGGGACTACAGTATCAAGGCTGCCTTTGTAATAGGAGTCTATGGTCCCTCCTGTAAAGATGAAGTGTATCACGTCTTTTTCCATGAGCATTCCTCTTTTCAACCTCAGTTCCATTTCTTTATCTAACAGCTGAACTTAGAATTAATAAATACGTGTGCCCCAGCGACATCCTGGATCGCCGCGGCCGCCGGATACCAATAAATAGCTGGGCTGCGTATGCAATCCATGGACCTGGTCCTCATCTACGGCCCGCCGGCTTCCGGCAAGCTCACGGTGTCGCGTGAGCTCGCGAGAATCACCGGCTACAGGGTCTTCCCAAACCACGCCTCCCTTGACTTCGTCAGGACCATCTTCGACTACGGCACCGAGAAGTTCAGCGAGCTGGTGGTGAAGTACAGGCTGGAGATGCTCGAAGAGGCCGCCAAGGCAGGCGTGAGCGTGATATTCACCAGCGCGTACGTGGAGGGGCACAAGATGGAGGCTACCCAAAGGATGATGGACGCGGTAAGGAACCACGGAGGCAGAGTGTGTCCTGTCTACCTCTACTGCGAGAAGGAAGAGCTGCTGAAGCGCGTGGGAGGAAAATCCAGGAGGGACCACTGGAAGTTCACCGACCAGGAAGAGCTGAAGGAGTTCCTGAAGACGTACGACACGTCCAAGGAGCCCTTCATCGAGGGAAGCCTCCGCGTGAACAACACGAGGATGGCGCCCAGGGAGGCTGCCGAGGCCATCGCGAAGCACTACGGGCTGACTTTGCAGCTCATGTCAAATCCGTAGTTTTATTAGCCTTCTTGTAGTCTTATCCTTGTATTTTATGAATCATACAATTAGAATCTTAGTCACTGGCGGAACGATCGATAATCTAGACTATAGTTCTGAGGGAGATCGACCAAGACGGCACAAAAGCCTTATTCCTGAAATGCTGAAGCAAGTTATTCCCAATATATTGAATCAAGGCCGAGCAACGGTAAAATACAAGGTTAAGGTTCTGATGCAGAAAGATAGTAGGTTCATTACAAATGAAGATAGAGAAACGATCTATCAAAACTGCATTGGTGCAGACGAGAATTGGATAGTAATTACTCATGAATCTATCACCATGGCGCAAACGGCAAAATATCTCGGAAGTAAGGGCTCTGACAAGACAATCGTGTTGGTCGGCGCAATCGTTCCGGGGAACAAGAAAAGTTCCGACGCACCATTCAATCTGGGGGCGGCCATGATGGCAGTTCAATTATTGCCCAAGGGGGTGTACGTAATCATGAACGGCAGGGTTTTTTCTTGGAATAATGTTTATAAAAATTTCAGAACAGGGAAATTTTATAGCGTCAGATAAACAATTCCATAGTCCTATTTTCCCTGGTCCCGTAGTAAGTTTTAATATACTTGAAGAGCAGACAGTATTTTAGAAGAGGGGCAAGCATGCGTTTCTACAACACGCTCTCGCGGCGCAAGGTGAAGTTCACCCCGATACATCCAGGGAAGGTGGGCCTCTACACCTGCGGCCCGACGGTCTACGACTACGCGCACATAGGCAACCTCAGGACATACATCTTCGAGGACGTGCTGAAGCGGGCCCTGGAATACGACGGCTTCGAGGTGAAGCACGTGATGAACCTCACCGACGTGGGGCACCTGGTCTCCGACGCCGACGAGGGCGTCGACAAGATGGAGAAGGGGGCGCAGCGCGAGGGGAAGAACGCGTGGGAGATAGCGGAGAAGTACACCAAGGCGTTCTTCGACGACTGCAAAGGGCTCAACATACTGAGGCCGAGCGTGGTCTGCAGGGCGACGGACCACATCCAGGAGCAGATAGACCTGATCAGGACGCTGGAGAAGAAGGGGTACACCTACAGGACCTCCGACGGCATATACTTCGACAGCACGAAGTTCGAGAACTACGGGAAGCTGGCGCGTATGAAGAAGGAGGGCCTTGAGGCGGGGAAGAGGGTGAGCCTCAGGGAGAAGAAACACGGCACGGACTTCGCCCTCTGGAAGTTCAGCCCGAAGGGCAGCAAGAGGCAGATGGAGTGGAAGAGCCCGTGGGGCACCGGCTTCCCGGGCTGGCACATAGAGTGCAGCGCGATGAGCATGAAGTACCTCGGCAGGCACTTCGACATCCACTGCGGCGGCATAGACCACATCCCGATACACCACACGAACGAGATCGCGCAGAGCGAGGCGGCCACCGACACGAAGTTCGTGAACTACTGGCTGCACAGCCAGTTCCTCATAACCGAGAACGAGAAGATGTCCAAGTCGAAGGGGGAGTTCCTCACGCTCAACAGGCTGGTGGAGAAGGGCTTCGATCCGCTCGACTACAGGTACTTCTGCCTCGGCACCAGCTACAGGAAGAACCTGCTCTTCACGTGGGACCGACTCGCGGCGGCGAAGGAGGACTTCGCCAGGCTCAGGAAGGAAGTGAAGGAGCTGAGAAAGGCAGCCGGCGGGGCAAAGGCCACGGGCAGGGGCACGAAGCAGTACGACCGGAGGTTCCTGGAGAGCGTGAACGACGACCTGAACACTCACGAGGCGATGCGCGTCCTGCACGAACTCCTGAAGGACCCGAAGGTCCCGCCCGCGGAGAAGTATGCGTCCGCTCTGAAATACGACAGGGTGCTGGGTCTTGGGCTCGATTCCCTGGAGGAGAAGCGCATCCCGCAGGAGGTGCGCGACCTTGCGGAGCGCAGGGAAGCCGCCAGGAAGCGCAAGGACTGGAAACTGTCCGACGAGCTCAGGAAGAAGATAAACGAAAGGGGATTCGTGATCGAGGACACGCCGGAAGGGTACGGGATAATTCCGAAGTAGCCGAAACGGATTCAGCGGCTGCGGATTCCTTTCCTTAGGCCGGTCTTCCTGATTATCTCCGCGACTATCTCATCGTTCGTCTTGCCCCCGCAGTCTATCCTGACTTCGGCGTACTTCGCGTACAGCGGTTCCCTCTCGTCGTACACCTCCCTCAGCGACCTGCCCTTCAGGCCGATTATCCCCCGCGTCTCCGCGTCCTTCAGCCTGCCCCTGATGTTCGCGAATGAATCGTCAAGGTAGACTATGATGGAGTTACGCCTCAGTTGCCTCATGAGGCCGGCATGGTAGATTATGCTTCCTCCCGGCGCGACCACGGTGCGCTCGAGGCCTATCTCGCTCATCCGCGCCTTCTCGATCTCCATCAGGGCGCGCTCGCCGCTCTCCTCAAGGATGTCGTTGGTGCACTTGCCCTCCTTCTCCAGTATGTAGCTGTCGAGGTCGACGAACCCGTATCCGAGCCTCTTGGAGAGCGCCACGCCTATCGTGCTCTTGCCGACGCCGGCCATCCCGATCAGGACTATGCCCTTTGCTGCCATGGCCATCACTTGGTGATCGATACGACTCTGCGGTAATCGTCCAGGAAGAGCTTCTCGACCGCGGCCCTCTCCGCCTCCCTAGCCTTCGCGGTCTCGGCGATCCGCTTCTCCAGGGTCTCCACGCGGTGCGCGGCGCTCTCCGAGGCGGTCTTCCCCTCCTTCAGGGAGTTCAGCGTCCTCTCAAGGCTCCTGACCTCGCCCTCCAGGTCGGACCGCCTCTGCCGCACGGACCTGAACGAGGCTATAAGGGAGCGGATGTCCGAGCTAAGGAGCGTCGACGCGGCCCTGAGGGTGTCCTCCCTGTTCTTGATGTCGATCGCTCCGGAGTTCACGGCCTCCACCAGTTGCTGAACGAGCGTTTTGAATTCGGCGTACTCGGCCTCGCCGCTGAGCGTGCCCATCGGGTCCTCGATGAACGCGTGGAGCTGCCTCTTCCTTGCCGAGAGGTGATCGAACTTCCTTGCAGGCCTTTCCAGCGGCGCCGCGAGGAGGTCTATCCTGTTGCGCAGGTCCGAGCTCTCCGAGGTCGCGCGGGCCAGCTCCGCCCTCTTCGCGGACAGCTTCTCCGCAAGGTCGCGCTGGCCGATGTCCGACGCGTCCCCGCCCCCGGGCGCGAGGCCCCGCCTCAGTTCATTTATCATCTGCATCATCTGCTCCAGCTCCATCCCGTAGCTCTCGAACCTGGATATGCCCTCCCTGACGGCCCTGTACTCGGCGAACTCCCTCGACTTCCTCTCGAGCTCGGCCCTGAGCTGCCTGGTGAGCCTCTCCACGGAGGAGAATGACCTCTTGAAGTCGCCGAGGTGGTTGGGGTAGCAGTGCACCACGAGCCTGAAGGTCGCGTTCGTCTTGAGCAGCTCGGCCGAGACCCTCTCGACGTGCGAGGCGACGGCCTCGCACTCCTCGTAGGCGTTCGCTGCCCTCACGGACTCGGGGACCAGGTCCTTCGCGAGGCGCTTCAGCGCCTCGGCGTAGAGGTTTTTCTGGCCCCTTATGAAGTTCACGTTGACGGAGTAGAGGTCCTCGGTGTAGGGCTCCGGGTCGATCCTCTCGAACCTGTCGCAGGCGTCGATGAACTGCTGCCTGGCCCTGCGCAGCTCCTCGGTCTCGTTCTCCACCCTCTTCCAGAACTGGCCGAGCTTCGCGTCGAACGACGAGTCCAGGAGGGCGCGCAGCTCACCCGGTTCGACGTTCTCGGCCTTCGCCTTTCCTCCAAATAGCATTTTGATTACCAAGAGCGCGGTGTGCGCTTAATCCTGCGATGAGCAATCTTATAATCTTTTTATCTGGCCGAGAAATCCGCAAATCCTGCGTGCGGATCCCAACCCAATTTATTTATACTCCGGAAGCCAAGGTATGCGTGATTGAATGGCAACTTGCGTTATAGGAAGGAGACTCAATGGGGACTTACAACTGCCAAACGGAGAAACGCTAGCTAGAAACAATTTGGAGATCTGGCGCAGAATCGCTCGCGCCGACCCGGATGGATTCATTTTTGGAAAGAACAGGGATTTTGTCGCTAACCTCGCAAGGACCATCCCCTACGATACGAGGTGCGCCATCGTAGGAGAAATGGCGGAGCGTGAGGCCAGCCTGGCCGAGGAGTATAATTGCCCGGTAAAAATGAAGTTTTTCGATGCGATTGCCGAAACCGCAGCGAAAAAGAGATCGCTTGACTCTTGCCACGAACACCTGCTTGGGCAGGCAAAAGAGTTAGGGGCCGCGCCGGAGAACTTCCTGGGATTTGCGAAAGCCATGCTGGCCAGGGGTGCGGAGCCCGAAGTTGGAGGACGGGGCAGCGACCTGAAGGCGGATCCTGCGCCGGAGGAGATTCTATCTGTGGCTACTGAAGCGACTGTCCCCTGGGCGCTGGACGACGCCGGAAAGTTCGGGATCAGCGGGAACGTCTCCCTCCAGAAGGCGCTCATCTCAGTTGCAGAGGCATCGCAGAAGGGCCTCATCGGGATAGAGCCCAAGCGGTTGCGTGATGTTGTGTTTGTCCCCTTCGCCCTGGAATGCCTGGCCGAAGTCCTGCAATATGCTGATGGGGACGTGTCACGCCAGGTGGCCGAGACGGTTAGGGCGCATCTCGCGAATCCCACGGACAATAGCAGGACGGCCGTACTGGACTTGAACATACCGGTATGGTCCGAGGCGCTTAAGGCGGAAAAGCGCATGCGCTGGCCGGACTCGTATGCGGGAGAAGAGCGCATGCGCGCTGCGTCGGCGGTGGCGGTCTCGGCGTACTATCTGACTAATGCGGTAGGGGCAAGGGAGTCCTGCGACTATGATCAGTCGGAAACTCCGTCGGGGATTAGTATCACGGATCCGATAATAATTTCGGCAAGAGCGGCAGGAGATTCGGCGTACGATGCCGTGTATGCGTCGGGGCGTTCTGAGTCGGCGGAGGTATTCGAGAATGAGGGGACCGCGGAAGAAGCGGCCGAGGCACAGCAGAATGCGATACGGGCCGCGGAAGACCGGCAGAAGAGAAGGCTCGAGGAGCTGGTAAACCTGGCGCTTGCGGAAAGCCGGATCGAGCTGTTAAAAGAAGGGGGAAAGAGGGACTAGAGCCGGATTTGCACGCGTCTGGGCCGCAGGGTTCAATCGCATAGCGTACGCTCTCATTTAACATCCCCACCGGAGGCGGGCAATACCTTCTTAAATTCCAAATCCTTTCAGATAGCGTGACCGCATGGGGAAGGAGAGCGAGATCGAGATACTCGACGTGGACAGGAAGGAGGTCGTCCGCAGGCTGAGGGAGCTGAAGGCGAGGCACGAGGGGGTCCACAGGTTCAGGAGGATGGAGTTCCTGATCAGGGGGAACATCCACGGAAAACACTCGTGGATGAGGGTCCGCACCGACGGGAAGGAGACCACCATAACGCTGAAGGAGACGCAGGGAAGGGGCGGCTATACCTCGATGAAGGAGTACGAGGTGACGGCGGGCGACTTCGGGGACGCGGTCAGGATAATGTGCAAGCTCTCGGACTCGAAGCCCATATACTGGGAGAACGACAGGGACGCGTGGCGGCTCGGCGACGCGTACGTGACCATAGACAAGTGGCCCGGGATACCCGCGTTCGTGGAGATAGAGGCGCCGACCATGAGGCGGGTCAAGGAGGTCTACAGGCTGATGAATATAAAGGGCAGGTTCGTGGGCAACGAGCCGATACACACCATATACAGGAGGTACGGCCTGGACTTCAGGGCGGCCATGGCCAGGAACGAGCCGAAGCTCAGGAGGCTGCTGAAGGGAGGATAGGCCGAAAACAAAGGGATAAAGTCAAGAAAACGTCATCTATAAATACTATTGTTTCCATATCATCATAGGATGATTGGGTGACTATTTGCGACCACTGCGGCTCTAAGGATATTGCGAAGAAAGGTATGCGCTACAATACTTCAGGCGCGAAGCAGAAATTCTTCTGCCACAACTGCAACACCTGGTTTGTAATTGATGACGGATTCAAATGGATGCATTTCAACCCTAAAGATATTGTCCGTGCCTTAGACGAATACGCAGATGGAGCGTCCTTGAAAAAGATCCAAAAACATCTATCGCAGCATGACGATGTTGAGGTTTCAAGGTGGACAATCCGAAACTGGGTGGTAAAGTATGCCTATCTTTTAAAAAAACCGAGACGAGATTTGGTGTTCCAAAGATTAAGGGCCGCATCCATTACGACGAAAAATATGTAAGAGTGAAGGGCCATTGGGAATTTAGGTTGACTGCCCTCGATAACAAGACCAAGTTTGTCCTTGCGGATGATGTTGTCGTTGATAGGACAATCGCTGCCTGCCTTGCCTTTCTAAGAGTCATAAAGGTTTGGTGCTATGCCCAGATATTGGAACGCTATCGAAAAGAGCGAACGAAACCTTTTGGGAAAAGGCACCTGATAACATTCGTCTCGGATAAATTTGCCATCTATAAAATTGTGTGGAAGAAACTGTTCTATGGGGTTACGGAACTTAAATTTGGCGTTCCGATTGCGTGCAAGAAATATGGACGGGAACACAATAACAATCCAGTGGAACGGCATAATAGAGAGATTGGCAGAAGAGTCGAAGCCCTTAACGTATTCCAGACGCACCAAGGCGCATCTACAACATTGACCCTTTGCAAATTCATATACAACTATGTCACACCGCACAATAGTCTTGGTGGTAGGACCCCTGCCGAAGCGGCAGAACTAAATTTGTCTCTTGGTAAGAACAAGCTCTTAGACCTTATCCATCTAGCACGAAAGATAGAGATGACGAAATATTGACTTTATCAAACAAAGGCAAAACATATTAAGAGGCCCATGCCATGTGAATCGTGGTGGTGAAGTGTCGTTGGCCAATAACACCAGGATGCACGGGACGGAACATCTCCGGATCTCCGCGGGCCCCTGCCCGCTGGACAAGATCGACAGCTGGTTCGCGTCAGAGAACTGGGCGCGCGGGAGGCTGGGCGAGCCCAGGCAACTGAAGGGGGAGAACGGGGAGACACTCGAGTACCTGGGCACGCGGGGCAACTTCCCCGAAGGATGGTGCCACTTCTTCAATATCACACATGAGAGGCTCGAACTCTCAGAGTACATGATGATAAGAGGGCGCAGGCTCGTGAGGGTGGGCGCGAAGGGCAAGTGGGACGCGCTCCGTGAGAAGTACCCCGAGAGGATGGTCCAGGCCAGCGACGAGGCAATAGCGGACGGCAGGGAGGGCAAGGTCCTGACCTTCTACAGGTGCTCCGGATCGATAACCCTCTTTCCCGCCAGGCTCCTGGAGCCCGCGTGGGTGTTCTACACCGAGGAGCCCGCGTCGGCGCGCGGCGTCCTTCCCGAGGCCGTATCGGCACGCAGGGACGCCGGCAAGGGACCGCTGGCCGCCATTCCGCGGGCGCACTAAGTCCGGGGATAAGGCCGATTGCGACTGATGGGACGGGCCTAAGCTGGGGAAGATGCTGAAGGGAGGCTGGTCAGGCAATAGCGTCCTCATCAATGTCTTGTCAGAAAGACAATATTTGTATATTGATGTCTTGTATAAGAGACATTATGAAGCTCTCCAGCTCTTTCGCGTACGAGATGCGTCCCTTGCCCCCGTACGACTTCGAGCTTACGATCCACAAGCCGGCGGGCTGGCCGCTCTTCACGCCCTTCGAGGTCTACGAGAAGGGCACAATGTGGACCGCCACGCACCTGGGAGGCGTCCTGGCCGGGATCAGGCTATCTTCAAAGGGCACAGTTAAACATCCGAGAATAGCGGTGAGGATATTCCTGAAGGAGAAGCCCGAGCGGGTCTCGTTCGGGGAGATGAGGAGGTCGCTGGCCCACAACATCGGCGCGGACGAGGACCTCGGGGAGTTCTACCGCATGGCCGCCAAGGACCGCATCCTGAGGCATGCGGTCAGGGACCTCTACGGCATGCACAACACCTCCTCGGTGGATGTATTCCCCGATGCGGTGCTGTCCATACTACTGCAGATGGCGCCGCTCAAGCGCAGCAACGAGATGATGTCGTGCTTCATAAGCAGGTACGGCGAGACGGCGGAGTTCGACGGGAGGAGGATACCCGTCTGGCCGCTGCCGGAAAGGATAGCAAGGCTCTCCCCGGCGGAAGTCGCAGGGAGGTGCAGGCTCGGGTACGGGGCGAAGCGCGTGGTCCAGCTCGCGAGGAAGCTGGGCAGGGAGGGGTTCCCGACGCTCGAGGAGCTGGAGGGGCTCGGCCCGGAGGAGGCGAAGGAGAGGCTGCTGGAGCTCCCGGGCATAGGCGACTACTCGGCGGACATCATAAACCCGCACGGCGGGTTCCCCATCGACGTCTGGTCCGCCGACGTCTTCGGCAAGCTCTTCTTCGGCAGGGAGCCCGGGGAAGGCAGGGACGCGATCGCGAGGATAAAGAGGGAGGGCACCAGGAGGTGGGGGAAGTGGTCGTGGATGGCCTTCAGAGATCGTTGTCGGAGCTGCGGAGCATCGCCAGGAAAACGCACACCGGAATAGAAACGGATCTGTCTTTCCTCTCAACGTCCGCTGTCTTTGTCAGAAGTATGTACTTGGAGATGCCTTCGACGGGATTCAGGTCACCTTGAGAAATTTCAGTCTGGTATTTCACTTCTATTCCGACCAATTCTTCCTTCCCCGCTGCACCGACGCCTTTGTATATGAAATCCAGTTCTTTTCTTCCATCATAGAATCTGAGGTATGTCTTGTAAGGACGCATCGGATCTAATTCTTTTACTCTTATTAGATGACCCGCGACTATCTCCTCCACTACGGCCCCAACCTTGGAGGAATTGATGAGCTCCTTGGAGTATTCCAGTCCCTGCTTGCCTGTCTGGACGGCACCGACGGCGTAGTGCGTGAACACGTCTGAGAAGTAGATCTTCTTCACTTCCGATTCCACGAGCTTCCCCTCTAACGGCTTGACCCCGTTGATGCTTATGAACACGAACGAGTTCTCGAGCCGAGAGTAATAGCTTATCATCGTCTTCTTGTTCATGGACAGGTTTCTAGCTATCTTGGAGTAGGATACCTTGTTCCCGACGTAATCCACGACCCCGGAAAGTACCTGCCCTGCCTTCTGGGGATCTCCAGTGGAGCTCATGGCCAGCGTCGCGGCGTCACTCTTCGCGTAGTTGTATATCTCCTCGTAAGTGTTATTAGCCCGTGCTCTAATTATCGCATCGTTGATGCTGGCAGGGTATCCTCCAGTCAGCAGGTATATCTCGAACATCTTGCTCAGCGGCCTGAAATACCTCTGCATTCTGACCGCGGCGTCGCGGATGGCGGATATTTCGTCGTCCGGTCCGGCAATGGTGCCTTCAATGTCCTTCAGAAAGTTGGCTATCTCTCCGTGCGTGAACCTGTAATCCATGACATAATTGAGATAGGTGGGGTTTTCCTGCAGTAGCATGAGCACCGATCTTACAAAGGTTCTGAAACTTGCGGTCCTGAGGAAATATGTGTTTCCCTCGGTCCCTCTCCCTGGAAGCGTCTCGGTCTTCATGAGGTGTGCAATCGAGCCCGTAAGCAGGACCGCGGCTTCCGAGAGGAGCCCGGAGTTGCTGAGCCCGAGCAGCACGTCGGCCCATCCCGAGACCGCCTGGATCTCGTCAAGAAAGATGTAGACTGTGCCTGTGTGAGGTTTTGCGAGAAAATTCCGCAGCATGTTGTCCATCTCCCTTGCGCTCACCACCGAGTCGAAGGAGAAGTACAGTATGTCATCCGCATTCGCGGCATTCTCCCTTAGCAGCTTCAATATGGCGTTCTTAGCCAATATCGTTTTCCCGACCCTCCTGGGGCCCTTGACCACTACGATGCTGCCTGCCCTGAGACGGCTGACAAGGTCTGCGTGCGCTATCTTTACTGGCATCTGGTTGTATTTCATGAGGTCGCTGTCGTCAAAGGGGAATTGCGCACCCTTTGTCCACCACTTGTTCAGCTCCTGAAGCTTGTCTATGCTTACCATACATTAATATTAGCCTTAAAGTTTAATAAGGTTTGTTTTGTATAGTTTGATATACAATAATTAGTATTTTTGTGTAGCGTAAGATACAAATTAATAGGGACTTGGCTAAAACTGCCTACTCACAGATATTGTATACTTTACTATATGAAAATATCTATTTTTGTGTAATTCCTTATACAAGTTTATACAAAAACCTTTCTCAGAGGCACACAGAGCCTTCCACCTCCCTATTTCAAGTATTTGTATACTGCCTTCAACCTTACCTTAGGTTGTTGCACTCCGAGGTATTTGAAGACTTTGGCGACACTTCTAAGAACTCGTCCACTATCTTCTTGTCGCTCTTGAGCCCGTTCCTGAACCAGAAGGAGATGAGAAAGACTACTGCAAGGTAGAAGGGAAAGAGGGCGGAGTCTGCGAGCGCGGACATGGATATCGAAATATGTGGAGTGGAAGGGTATATGAAAGTGTAAGTAGTGATAGATTCGGATGAGACATTGGGGCGGTTTGGTGGATGATAAAACAACAATTAGCGAATTGAAGGAAATAGTCCAAAAATACTGTGAAGAACGCGACTGGGACCAGTATCACAGCCCAAAGGAACTTGTCATAGGCGTTGTAACGGAAGCGGTGAAGCTGTTGGAGCCCTTCAGATTCAAAACAGAAAAGGAAATGGCAGAAATGCTTAAAGACTCAACGATGCGTGATGAATTAAGCGAGGAGATGGCAGATACTTTCTACTTCATTCTAAGGTTTGCGCAGAAAAACGACTTCGATTTATCTGATGCTTTCTTCAAGAAAATGGAAAAGAACCGAAAAAAGTATCCTGTGAATAAATTCAAAGGTTCGAATAAGAAATATGATGAGGTGTGAATCTGCTAAACAGAAATATTATTTACGACGCCCCACAAAAACAATTTTTTAATGAAGTATTACTCAATAAATTTGCAGATAATGTCCAAGAGAACTTTGTAAGAGTATATGACCGAAGAGCAGGAGATTCAGAATACGAGTCATGGAGGGACAGTGGTAAAGTAATAAAAAATTTAATTGAGCTTAGCGGTTTAGAAAATATTTATGTTTCGTTTGAATATCAGGTTCCCTACACCCAAAAAAGAATTGACTGTCTGCTATTTGGGAAAAACAAAAGAGGTAGGGGGATCATCATGCATATCGAAATGAAACGTTGGGACAAAGTAGAGGCCCTGGAATGCGAGGGCAATTTTGTTGAGACTTATACTGGACACGGTACGCGGAAAGTAGCGCATCCTTCTCAACAAGTCCAAGGCTACCACAATTATTTAATAGGATTTGTAGAGATTTTTGAAGAGAAGCAGATTGATTTATTGGGCTGCGCATACTGTCCCAATTATGCGAAGAAGGAAGGAGAAGGGTTGTTTGATTCAAGATATGCCGAGGTGCTAACTAGATTCCCCATTTATACGAAGGATGATATTGCAAAACTTGCAGAACGATTAAAAGAACTACTGAGTCAAGAAGACGGTTTTGATATATTTAATAAATTTATGAAATCTCCCATAGGGCCCTCTAGAAAGCTATTGGATAATGCATCAAGTGTGATAAGACAAGAATCCGATTTTAATTTGATTGGGGACCAAATATATGCGAGAAACGCGATTGTAGATAGAATAAAAAAGGGGGAAGGAGCAGAAAAGAATGTTGTTATTATAAAAGGGGGCCCAGGAACTGGGAAAACAGTAATAGCCTTGCACATTTTAGCAGAGTTTGCCGGCCATAAAGATAAAAAATATAAAATATTCTTCTCATCGCGATCTAAACCGTTGATTGAAGCAATAAAATACAAGATGGAAAGAGGCCAGAAAATTGGCGGAGATAAAGCAAAACTGCTTTTTACAAGCTTAGATCCGTTCGTTCCAACGAGAATAAAGGAGAACGAACTAGATATCTTAATTGTTGATGAAGCACACAGAATAGGTGAAAAATCCGACAGTAGATTTACTAAATGTATAGTGTCAAGACATATGTCCGAATCGTTGTCAGGACATTTGTCCGCTTTCTAATCCTATATGTCTGGCCTTCTTGTTGAAATACCTTTTGTTGTAGTAGATCGAATCTGGCGTCTGCCATCCGAGAATTTCCTGCTTTCTCCAGTTGTTGTATCGTCTGTCGAACTTCCACAGCTCCTTCCTAAAGTGCGATAGCGACTTGAACTTCTTTACGCAGATCAATTCCCTGTAGAGCGTCTTGTGGTAACGCTCTATCTTCCCTCTTCCTTGTGGATGGTGCGGTCTGCCGAAGATGAGCTTTATGTTGTATTTCGCTGCCTCTGCCTTGAAGAGTCTGGATACGAACTGTTTCCCATTGTCAAGGTAAATCTCTCTTGGTATTCGTCCTTTGCGCACTGCCCACCTTAATGCGTTCACCGACTCTGTTTCACCTTTTGCACGATACGATTTCGATATGACCCTGTGCCTTGAACAATCGTCGTTGAAGCCAGTCACATACACCTTTCCGACGTCTTTTATCCTGAATTGGAACGTGTCGCCCTGCCACATCGAATCGACATGGTCTCTTTGGAATCTCTTGAACTCCTGCGGATTTGGTTTTACGCGTATCAACAGGCCTTTCTTCTTGAACACTCTGTGAATGGTACTTGGAGATGCGGGTAAACTGAATTGGTGCTTTATCCTTCTCGCTCCCCAAGTCGGGTAACGTCCTTTCAAGCGCACAATCCGTTCTTCGAGATTCTTTGAGATGGAACTGATCCGTTTAGGGGCAGTACTCCCTGGCTTCAAGGACGCCACTCCGCCAGCGGTATAACGTGCTTTCCATCTGCGAACGGTCCGTTCGTTCACACCAAACATTTCGGATATTTCAAGGACAGAGTACTTCCCCGATTCGCACAGCACCATTGCCTTCATTCTTGTGTCCATTGTCGCTTTCACCACGCGAATCACCACAGAGGTGATTTTGTGAAAGCGGACATATGTTATGACACTGTTTTAGGACAAATGTGCTGACACTCTACAACTAAAAAAGAACATAGAACGAACATTCCTCAGGTCGAGCAATTAATCAAATGCGCAAAAACGTCCATATTTTTTATAGATGACAAACAGATAATTAGGGGTGCGGAGGTAGGGAATACGAAACTAATTAAAGAAACCGCTGAAAGACTGGGAAGAAAAGTCGAAGAAGATGAATTGAAGTCTCAGTTTAGATGTAATGGGTCAGATAATTACTTGGACTGGTTAGAATCTGTTTTGGGTTACACAGATGAGAAAAAAATACTGAAAAGAGAGGACAGCTTTGATTTTAGAATTATAGGCTCACCAGATAAACTTTATGAAATGATAAAAGAAAAGAATTCTGAAGAAGGAATTAGTGGAAGAATTGTTGCAGGATACTGCTGGACATGGTCTAACACATTGGATGCAGAAGGAGAATTAGTGAATGATGTCAAAATTGGAAATTTCGAAATGCCTTGGGAAACTCATGTGGAGATTAGACCTCCAGAAGGTTATGTTAAATGGTATGAGTGGGCGTATAAGCCAGAAGGTATTAAGCAGGTAGGATGTATCTATACTGCACAGGGTTTTGAATTTGACTATATTGGTGTGATAGTAGGTCCGGACCTAAAGTATGATGAGAAAAAAGGAGGTCTTGTAGTTAATCGTGAAGGTAATAAAGATCCTTATCTGAAAAGAAAAAACAGCAATGAAAAATTTGATGAGTATGTCAGAAACATTTATCGTGTTCTGATGTCAAGAGGGATGAAGGGTTGCTACGTATATTTTGTTGATAAAGATACCGAAAAGTTCTTTAGATCAAGAATGAAGAGTACTGATTTTAATTAGCGGCATTATTTGATTCATCTTTATGTTCTTTATTAAGTTCTTGTAAAAGTTTTTTGCCTTTTGTTGAATCAAAAGATATAAATTTAATGTATCTATTTAGCTCCCGACGGGAGCTGAGTTGTACTGTCTTATGCCTCTCTGTATGAAGTCGAAAACGTTTACATCGTTCTTCTGCTTCGTAAGTATCGTTGACATCATTATCTCCCTGCAGTGCGTTCCAACTACGCTCCTGTGCTGCCCAGATATGTTCCGTGCAACTACGTTCTTGCGAATGTCCCGTTCAGAGGCGTTGTTGGTCGGTTCCACGAAGTCGTAAACCAGGCAGGTGAACCACGAGTCAATGTATTTTTGCAACCGCTTCACCAATCTTTCTGTTATCCTAGATCTGCGTTTGTTCTTGCGCAACCTACGTATCCTGTCCTTCATCTCATCGATGCGATCCATAACTTCGGGAGTGCCTTCGAGGTGGTCCTCCTTTACCTGTTTGATGTATGCGAACATCTCTTTCAGCATCTCACGAATTCTCTTGCCGTATGCATCCTCTTCGGCCGCTTTGTCCGCGAACCCGAGAAGGTGCGACCAGCACTTCGATGATTCCGAACCGAAACAGTCATATGCCGAAAAGCAGTCGGTATTGGATATACCTGAGAAGTCCCCATCGAACACTTCCCTCAATACTCCTGTTCCCCTGCTGTCCCTCAAGAGGACCAGGGACGTGTCGTGATTCGACAGGTTCCACAGCCACCAGTTGCGGCCGTTGAAGGGATACGACGTCTCGTCCGACCTTACGTAATTTGACTCCCTTATCTGCTGTCTTATCTCCTCGAAGGTCGGTTCGAATATCTGCGCCGTTCGGTATATCGCGTTGTGCATGCCGCCCTGGGTTATTGGCACCCCGAAGAGGTTCCCGCTTATCTGCGAAAGGCACTCGAAGGGGACGTGTCCTTTGTAATGCAGCATTTCCCAGATACCCGTTATCGTGGGCCCGAATATTCCCGTCTTTGGAAGTTCCGGATGCGTCGTTACATGGTCACAGCCGCAGTCGTTGCAGTGGTATCTGTACTGGGTGAATTCCGTGACGACCTTCTCTATCCTGATGTCCTCTATGATCTTCTTCTCCTTTCCAGTCATCTCGATGTTGCGGCTGTTGCACCCCGCACAAACTCTCGGTTTGAGGTCGATGAAACGGTTCGGTTTTGGCTTATCTCTGGTTGCACCAACATGGCCTTCGGGTGCGCCTTTCTTTCCTTCTGGCCGGTTCTCATCGTCTTTCTTCTCTTTCAGTATCCTCTTCGATGAAGGGATGTTCGGATTCTCGTATATCCAGAGACGTCTCTGGAGTTCGACTACAGAGTTCTTGAGTTCTTCCACGTTCCTTTGAAGTTCCTGAACCTTTTCTACTTTCTTCAAAAGTGCAACGTAGATGTCCTTCTCTATGGTAACATACTCAGTCAGAAGATCGCCGAGGATACAAATACTGAAGGAATAGTATTCTTTTCGCCCGCGGCGATTTAGTGGAGGTTCAGAGGGGAGCTAAATAGATACAATTTAATCACGGGTGCGAAGTTTTTATTAAAGCTTACTTTTCGGAATTCTCTGAGTCGCTCATCTATCGCATAATCTCTCAGCATCTTAAGTTTATTTAGCATGGCATACCTAATTGTAGTTATATACTAAAGTATATAAACATTTACCTGGATAAAGAATATGGTGACCAGCTTCGCCCATGAAAAGTTTTATATTGTATAGCTTCGAGAGCATATTGGGGGTAGGATGAAGCTCAGGAAACTAACTCCTGAAGAGGAGGCGGTGATAGTGGGCAGGGGCACCGAGAGGCCCTTCTCTGGGGAGTACGACAGTAATTTCAGTCCGGGAATGTACGTCTGCAAGCGGTGCGGTGCGCCGCTCTATAGGTCGGAGGACAAGTTCGACGCGAGGTGCGGATGGCCCAGCTTCGACGCCGAGATAAAGGGGGCGGTTAAGAGGGTGCCCGACCCTGACGGAATGAGGACGGAGATCGAGTGCGCCAACTGCGGAGCGCACTTGGGCCACGTCTTCACGGGCGAGATGATGACTCCGAAGAACGTCCGGCACTGCGTGAATTCCATATCGATGCTATTCATACCTAGGAAGGGTGGCAAGGATGACAAAGGAGACCGAGACGATCGTGCTGGGCGGGGGCTGCTTCTGGTGCACCGAGGCGGTGATCAAGATGCTGAGGGGCGTCGTAGACGCATACCCGGGCTATGCCGGGGGAACCGCGAAGAACCCCACCTACGAGCAGGTCTGCACCGGGAAGACCGGCCACGCGGAGGTCCTGAGGGTCGAGTACGACCCAAAGAAGATACCTCTCAGGAAGCTGCTCGAGGTCTTCGTCAACATGCATGACCCGACGTCCGTCGGCCGGCAGGGCAACGACGTCGGCAGCCAGTACAGGTCCATAATACTCTACGGCTCCGAGGGGCAGAAGAAGGAGGCATCCTCCTTCCTGGAGAGGGCGCAGAAGGACTACGAGAAGCCCATAGTTACCGAGGTGAAGAGGCTCGACGGGTTCTACCCGGCGGAGGAGTACCACAAGGACTACTACCAGAGGAACCCGTTCCAGCCGTACTGCCTCCTGGAGATCGGGCCCGAAGGTCGCGAAAGTGAAGAAGAAATTCGCGAGCCTTATGAAGTGAGAATCCCATTATTATGTATCTTTCATTATCATATTTGATAATGAAATAGACACAAGACTTAAATATCTGAAGGCGCACCATACATACGATGAAGACACAGGAATTCAACGAGTACCTCTCCCGGAACGGGATCCACGTTGTCACGATAGCCGACGCGGCGAAGATAATCGGGAAGTCGAAGGCGTATGCGTCGCTCTTCCTGTTCAGGGACAAGGCGCTGAAGCTCGCAGAGAGGGGGCTCTATTACACTAGGGACGCGACCGAGTACGAGGTGGCGTCGAACATCGTCTATCCGTCTTATGTGAGCCTCGTATCCTCGCTCAGGTTCCACAACCTGACGGAGCAGATGCCCAACACCATCTACGTCGTGATTACGAAGAGGCACGCGCCCATAGAGGACCTGAACGGCTACAGGGTCGAATTCAGGAGCGTAAGCAAAAGGATGATGTTCGGCTACAGGAAGGTGGACGGGGCCTTCGTCGCCGATCCGGAGAAGGCCATAATAGACATGATCTACTTCAACATATTCCACGAGTATGCCGACGAGATGCTGGAGGAGGGGAAGATCGATCTCGGCACCCTATCGAGGTATCTCGCGAGGGCGGGCGTGGACACCATCAGGAGGCGCGTGGCGCGTGCGCTAGGCGGAATGGCGATCGCATGATGACTAAGGAGGAGCTGGAGGGGTACGGCACGTACAGGGACAAGTACCAGATGGAGAAGGACTACCTGCAGGACCTCCTGCTCGCCTCCATATACTCGAACACGACCGACGAGTTCGTCTTCAAGGGCGGCACCGCGATATCGAAGTTCTACAACTCGGACAGGTTCTCCGAGGACCTGGACTTCACGTCGAGGCGCATTGACGCCGCGGGGGCCAGGGGGCTGATGGACGCCGCCATGAAGTCCCTCCAGTACGCGGCGAGTTACGTGGAGGAGCCGTCCGCCAACAGGTTCGGCACGATTGAGGCCGCTATCGACATAGAGGGCCCGAGGTACAACGGGAAGCGGAGCACCCTGCAGAGGATAATCTTCGAGATAAACACGTCCGCCTCCCTCGTGGAGAAGGCGATACCGATGCCGAGGGCCCCGGTGTACGCCGACGCGAGGAACTACGTCGCCCTCGTGATGGACAGGCGGGAGATGCTCGCCGAGAAGGTCAGGGCGATCATGAGCGCGGGCAGGAGGCACAAGGAGAGGGACCTCTACGACATGTACTACCTGCTCGGGAAGGGGACGCCCCTGGAGAGGGGATTGGTCATGAAAAAGCTGGAGGAGTCGAAGACCGTCTTCTCGAAGGAAGCACTGAGGGAATGCATAGGGGGCGTGCGGGTCACATGGAATGCCCTCCAGCCCTTCGTGCAGCACACGCTGGAGGAATACGGGCACGTCAGCAGGACCGTAATCGACACGATGAAGAGGGACGGCCTGCTCTGACTCCGAGAAGGAAAGGAAGGTCGCCAGGGCGAGGAAGAGATTCGTAAGCCTCATGAAATGAGGCGACCGGGCGGATCTCAGGGTTTCTGCTCAAGATGTCGTTATCGTGTCGGTGGCGGAGAGACCCCTGCCTTTAGGCCGGGAAGCGAGTCATGCGCTCTTCGTCGCTCAGGGTTTTACGTTTTTCTTCTTGTATAGATAGGCCACTGCGCTTGTCACCCAGGCAATTACCAATCCGACCCCGACTCCCCTAAGGTACATGCTGCTTATGAGATATGACAACGAAAGGAATATCGCGCTCAGGACCAACTCGAATAATATCT